>CAUSDR010000049.1:0-20455 GCA_963530105.1 uncultured Janthinobacterium sp. | reverse complement strand
ATTGATCGCCCTGTGTCCCAAGCTGGGCACGTGGCGCGGCAAGGCGTCCAGTTCGCAATTTCGCGTCAATGGCAGCATTTTCCTGAACCAGGAGCTGATCGGCAACCCGTGGTGGCTGGCCGAGCACTTGCTGCACGAAGCGCTGCACCAGAAGCTGTACGACTTCCGCCATGGCCACAGCCTGCTGGCGCCCGACTATGCGCGCGAAGGCGGCGCGAAGGTGTGCTCGCTGTGGAATGCGCCCGACGCTGACGGCAATCATTACTGGGATGCGCACCGCGTGCTCGCCGCCTTCCACGTCTACGTGCACCTGGCCTTGCTGTGTCTGCTGGCCGAGCGGCAGGAAGCGGCGCTTGCGCCACTGTACGGCCCCATCGGCACCAACATGAGCGGCAGCCGGCGCGCCATCGACCGGGCCCGCTACCTGGGCGAACAGTTGCAAACCACTACCTGGCCGGAGCTGGGCCTGGCCGGGCGGCAAATGACGCGCTGGCTGCTGGCCGTGCTGGACGAACTCGATACGCAGCGGCGGCCGGTTGGCGCCACCGTGCACTTGCTGCTCGACCTGTACGAGCGCCAGAGCCGCAAGCTCGACACTTTCCTGGCGCAGCAACCGCCGCCAGCGGGCGGCACGCTGGCATTGCAGGCGGAACAGGAGCTGGCGATGACGCGGGCGGCGCTGCACATGCTGGACAGGGAAATGCCCGCGCACAATGCGCAACCTGACATGGCGCCGCAAAATGGCGCGCAGGCGTGGCCACGGGCGCGGCAATATGTATTGCAGGCACTATCGCCAGTGGCGGAGGACGAAAACATGATGAAAAGAGCGGGCTATCCGCAGGCGCAGGCGCTGATCACGCAGCTGGTGCAGCAATCGAGCCAGCAACTGGCCGCTCTCGGCGCGCTGGGCTGATGACTGCCCTGAGAAAGATATTTTTGATGGTGCTGCACGTCCGGGCTGGAACAACCGGGACTGGTGCGGATGGGGAGACTCGAACTCCCAAGCCGAAGCACTGGCTTCTAAGACCAGCGTGTCTACCAATTCCACCACATCCGCATACTTGTACTTGTACTTGTACTTGTACTTGTACTACTTTTTTTACACTACTTTATGTACTACCTTGCACTACATTGCGCCACTTGCCGCAGCTGCCGCGCCGCGCAGGCTTGTTGCCGACCAAACTTATCGCAAACAAACTTGCCGCCGTACCGGCTGCCGCCCGTGCTCCGCCCTGATTTTAACAACTCGGGAGCGATCTGGCTACCTCGCCTTGTCAGGCAAGCCGTGCCAAAGCAAAGGCGGCATTCTACTGGATTTCCCAGAGGAATGCCGCCTTTTTTATGCATGAAGCCCGCGCTGGATTAGGAACCGGCTTTCACGAGGGCAACCTCCGGCTTCCTGACCCGGAACCATGCCGCATACAGGGCCGGCAGGAACAGCAGGGTCAGGGCCGTCGCCAGGATCAGGCCGCCCATGATGGCCACGGCCATCGGCCCCCAGAACACGGAGCGCGACAGCGGGATCATGGCCAGCGCGGCGGCGGCGGCCGTCAGCACGATGGGACGGCAGCGGCGCACGGCCGAGTCGATGATGGCGTCCCACGGCGCCGAGCCATCCTTGATGTCTTGCTCGATCTGGTCGACGAGGATCACCGAGTTGCGGATGATCATGCCAAACAGCGCAATGATGCCCAGGTTGGCCACGAAGCCCAGCGGCCGGCCCAGCGCCAGCAAGGCAAAGGCGGCGCCCGCCACGCCCAGCGGGCCCGTCAGGAACACCAGCAGTGCGCGCGAGAAACTGTGCAACTGCAGCATCAGCAAGGTGAAGATGATGAAAATCGCCAGCGGCAGGTTGGCCGCGATCGACGCTTCCGCTTCGCCGCTGTCGGCCGCCACGCCTTTCACGGTGATGCGGTAGCCGGCCGGCAGCCTGGCGCGCAAGGCATCGAGCTGCGGCGCCAGCTGCGTCGAGACCGTCGCACCCTGGATGCCGTCGACCACGTCGGACTGCACGGTGATGGCCCATTCGCGGCGGTCGCGCCACACCACGCCCGGTTCCCACACGAAATGCACGCGGGCCAGCTGCGAGATGGGCACGGACTTGCCCGTTGCCGTCGGGATATTCGTGTCGTTCAGCACGGAAATCGTCGCGCGCTCTTCCAAAGGCTGGCGCACCTGGATGTCGATCAGCTTGTTATCTTCGCGGAACTGGCCGATGACCGTGCCCGACAGGATGGTATTGGCCGCCTGCATCACCGTTTTCGAGGTGACGCCCAGCGCGCGCATCTTGTCCTGGTCCAGGTCCAGACGCAGCACTTTCACGGATTCATTCCAGTTGTCGTTGACGCCCAGGGTATTCGGATTGGCGCGCATGATGTCCTTGACCTGGTCGGCAATGGCGCGCACGCCCGCCACTTCCGGCCCCGTGACGCGAAATTGCACGGGATACGGTACGGGCGGCCCGTTCGGCAGCAGCTTCACGCGTCCCCGCACTTCCGGGAAATCCTTCTTGAAGACATCGACGATTTGCTGGCGCAGGCGTTCGCGATCCGCCAGGCTCTTCGGCAGCACCACCACTTGCGACACGTTCGTCTGCGGGAAGATCTGGTCCAGCGGCAGGTAGAAACGGGGGC
The DNA here is from genome assembly GCA_963530105.1 of uncultured Janthinobacterium sp. Classification (GTDB taxonomy): domain Bacteria; phylum Pseudomonadota; class Gammaproteobacteria; order Burkholderiales; family Burkholderiaceae_D; genus Janthinobacterium. Next base: position 17,822 of record CAUSDR010000049.1, on the reverse strand, counting down.
TGCCCGTGCCGACATAGCTGGTGACGCTTTCCACGCCATCGAGCGTGCCCACGAAGGCCTCGAATTTCTTGACCTGCTTTTCATTCGCGGCAAACGTCGTGCCTTCGGGCGACCACAGCTCCACCATCAGCTCGGGACGGCTGGAATCGGGGAAAAATTGCTTCTCGATGAAATTGAAGCCGTAGATGCCCAGCGCAAAGATGGCCAGGGTGGCGGCAATCGTCGTCTTGCGCCATTCCACGCACCAGGTCACGGCGCGGCGGAAACGGCGGAAATTCGGCGTATCGAACAATTCATGGTCGTTATGCGCGTGCGGCTTGACCTTCAGCAAGACGTAGCCGATATACGGCGTAAACACCACGGCCACCACCCAGGAAATCACCAAGGCCAGCGCATTGACGGAAAACAGCGAAAACGTGTATTCGCCGGCCGTCGACTTGGCCAGGCCGATGGGCAGGAAGCCCGCCACCGTGATCAGGGTGCCCGTCAACATGGGCATGGCCGTCGACGTGTAGGCAAACGTGGCCGCGTCGAAGCGCGAGAAGCCCTCTTCCATCTTGCGCACCATCATTTCGACGGCGATGATGGCGTCATCGACCAGCAAGCCCAGCGCGATGATCAATGCGCCAAGGGAAATCTTGTGCAAGTCGATGTCGAGCAGGCGCATGCACAGGAAAGTGACGGCCAGCACCAGCGGGATGGTCAGCGCCACCACCAGGCCCGGGCGCACGTCGATGCGCAATGGCTTCGTATGCAAGCCCAGCGCGACGAAGCTGACGGCCAGCACGATCAGAATCGCTTCGATCAGGGTGTGCACGAACTCGCCCACGGAGGCGGACACGGCTTCCGGCTGGTTCGACACGCGCTGCAGTTCTATACCGACAGGCAACTCGCTCTTCATGCGGGTCACGGTCTTTTGCAAGGCCTTGCCCATGTCGATGATGTTGCCGCCCTTTTCCATCGACACGCCCAGGCCGATCACTTCCTTGCCATTGAAGCGCATCTTGTCCTTGGGCGGATCCGTGAATTCACGTTTCACCGTGGCAAAGTCGCCCAGGCGGAAAGTGGTGCCGTTGGCGCGCAGCTCCAGGTTTTCCAGGTCCTTGACGGTCGCCATGGCGCCCGTCACGCGCACTTGCAGGTTATCCGTCGGCGTCACCAGCACGCCCGTGGCGTTGATGCTGTTTTGCTCCGACAATTGCTGCACGATGGCGTCGAATGGAATGCCCAGCTGGGCGAATTTCTTGTGTGAAAAGATAATATTGATCTTTTCATCTTGCACGCCGAACAGTTCCACCTTGGACACCTGTCCCACGGCCAGTAATTCCTGGCGCACTTTGTCCGCGTAATCCTTCATTTCCGCGTACGTGAAGCCATCGCCGGAGAGGGCGAAGATGGAGCCGTAAGTGTCGCCGAACTCGTCGTTGAAGAACGGGCCGACGACGCCGGCCGGCAAGGTGCCCTTGATGTCGCCGATTTTCTTGCGCACCTGGTACCAGGCCGCCGCCGTTTCCTTGGGCGGCGCCGATTCGCGCAATTCCAGCAAAATCAAGGTTTCACCGGGTTTCGAATAGCTGGTGATTTCGTCGATGTACGGCGTTTCCTGCAGCTTCTTTTCCAGCTTGTCCGTCACCTGCTCGGCCATCTGCAGCGCCGTGGCCCCCGGCCAGTAGGCTTGCAGCACCATGGCGCGGAAGGTAAATGGGGGATCTTCGTCCTGGCCCAGGCTGGCATAACTGAGCATGCCGCCGATCAGCAGCACGGCCATCAGGTAGCGCGTCAACGGTATGTGTTCGAGCGCCCAGCGTGACAGATTGAAACCGCCCTTCATTTGGCGGCCCCCAGCGCAACGCTGCCCGCGGAGGCGGCGGACGCGACCGGCGCTGCCGTTTCCGCGCCCAGTATCGTCACTTTCTGGCCCGGCTTGAGCAAGTTGACGCCGGCCGTCACCACCGTCTGGCCCGCCTTCACGCCCGAGCTCAGCAGCAATTCATTGCCAGCCACGCCGCCCACGGTGACGGGCACCAGCTTGACGGCGCCGTTTTCCACCACCCATACGGAACTTTGCGATTTCTCATTGAACAGCGCCGTCAGCGGCACCTTGATCTGCGGCGTGGCCGACTGCGACGTAAACTGCACGACGGCCGTCATGCCCAGGCGCGCCTGCGGCGCATCGGGAATGCTGACCTTGGCAATATAGGTGCGGGTGGCGGGATCGGCCACGGGCGACACTTCGCGGATCTTGCCCGGCAGCGCCTGCTGCGGGTCGGCCCACAGCCGCACCACCACGTCCTTGACCTTGCGCAAGGTATCGACCTTGTCTTCCGGAATGCCGATCACGACTTCCTTCTCGCCGCTCCTCGCCACCACCACCACGGGCGTGCCGGGCGACACCACCTGCCCCACTTCCGCATCGATGCGCGTGACGACGCCATCGGCGTCGGCCACCAGGCTCGCATAGCCGGACTGGTTGGCCTGGCCACGGTAGGCGGCCTGGGCCGCTTCCACGTTGGCTTGCGCCGCCTTGTAGGCGGCATCCTTGCTGTCGAGCACTGCCTGGCTGACGAAATTTTTCTCGCGCAAATCCTGATAGCGCTTCAACTCGGCGCGCGCCAGGTCGCGATTCGTTTCCGCGCTGGCCAGCGCGGCCTTGGCCTGCGCCTGCGCCAGCTGCAAGTCGAGGGGGTCGAGCTGCATCAGCACCTGGCCCTTTTTGACGACGGCGCCCATGTCCACCTTGCGCGCGACGATCTTGCCGCCCACGCGGAAACCCAGCTGCGACGCCACGTGGGGCACCACCTCGCCAGCCAGCTCGGCACTGACATCAACATTACTACTAGATAACACTATGGCGCGCACGGGGCGCACGTCATCCACTTTCGGCACGGGCTTGGAACAGGCGGCCATCGTCATGGCCAGGGCGGCGGCGGCCATCAGGCTCAGGGCGGGAAGCGTCGTTGCGCCGGTCTCGCGGCGCAGGGTTTTCAGGGCAAACAAGGTATTTTCCTTTACTATGCGGGCTGTAAGATTTTTATGCGAGGAAACTTTTTGCTTGCCATTGGGGTCGAGCCAAATTTTTTCGCACGCGATATCCTTAAATTTGTGACAATATCAGTGTGGTCATGACGGGGCGCGACGCGCCCTTAATGACTTTCTGGTTATTAATTATAATCGTGGGCAAAAGTTTTTAGTGACTTTTGCGTCATTAATCTTGAGACGAACAACGTCCGGCACAACCGCGGTTTGACCGGACGTCGGACAAAACTGCAAGACTAGAGAAGTGTGTTCATGCCTGTAGACCATTACGAGAATTTCCCTGTAGCATCATTTTTACTGCCGCGCCGTCTGGTGCCTGCCGTCGAAGCCATCTATGCCTTCGCCCGCAGCGCCGATGACCTGGCCGATGAAGGCGACGCCACGCCGGCCGAACGCCTGGCCGCGCTGCATGCCTATGAAGAAGCGCTGGGCCGCATCGCGCGCGGGGAAACCCTGCACGATCCCCTGTTCGAGCGCCTGGCGGGCGTCATCGCCACATTCCAGTTGCCGCTGAAACCGTTCCATGACTTGTTGTCCGCCTTCAAGCAGGACGTGGAAACGACGCGCTACGCCCGCTACGAAGACGTGCTCGACTACTGCGCCCGCTCCGCCAACCCCGTGGGGCTGCTGATGCTGCACCTGTACGGTGCGGCCGATGAACAGAATGTACGCGATTCCGATGCGATATGTTCAGCTTTGCAACTAATTAATTTCCTGCAAGACGTCGCCATCGACCAGCAAAAAGAACGCATCTATCTGCCGATGGAAGACCTGACCCGCTTCGCCGTCTCCCCCGCCGCCTTCGAGCGGCCCGAGGCGCATGGCAAGTGGAGCGCGCTGATGCGCTTCGAAGTCGCCCGCACGCGCGCCCTGATGCTGTCCGGCGCGCCGCTGGCCCTGCGTTTGCGCGGGCGTATCGGCTGGGAACTGCGCCTCGTGGTGCAAGGGGGCTTGCGCATCCTCGAATGCATCGAAGCCGTCAATTACGACGTTTTCCGGCGCCGGCCGAAACTGGAGAAGCGCGACTGGCTGATCATTTTCTGGCGCGCCCTGCGCATGTCGCGCAAAAGCCTGCGTCAAGAGACGCAAGTAAAAACGGCTTTTCCCCCGTCGCCCACTCTGTAAGACGATAGAATAGCGGCTTCGATCTGCAACCCTTGCTCTTTTGACTATGTCTCCCGACGAATACTGCCAACAAAAGGCCGCCCAGAGCGGCTCCAGCTTCTACTACAGCTTCCTGTTCCTGCCCGCCGAACGCCGCAAGGCCATCACGGCCCTGTACGCCTTCTGCCGCGAAGTCGATGACACGGTCGATGAATGCACGGACGAAGCCGTGGCACGCACCAAGCTGGTCTGGTGGCGCAAGGAAGTCAAGGCCATGTACGAGGGCAACCCGACGCATCCCGTGATGCGCGCGCTGCAGCCGCATCTGGACGTGTACAAACTGGAAGAAAAGCATTTGCAGGCCATCATCGACGGCATGGAAATGGACTTGAACCAGACCCGCTACCTCGATTACCAGGCCATGAGCCGCTACTGCTGGCACGTGGCCAGCGTGGTGGGCATCCTGTCGGCCAGCATCTTTGGCGCGACCCGCCCGGAAACCCTGCTGTATGCGGAAAAGCTGGGCCATGCCTTCCAGCTGACCAACATCATCCGCGACGTGGGCGAGGATGCGCGCAAGGGGCGCATTTACCTGCCGATCAGCGAATTGCAGCAGTTCAACGTGACGGCGGCCGACTTGCTGAACGCGCGCCACAGCGACAACTTTGAAAACCTCATGCGTTTCCAGGTGGCGCGCGCGCAACAGGCGTATGACGACGCCTTCGCCCTGCTGCCGGCGGAAGACCGCCGCGCCCAGCGCCCGGGCCTGATCATGGCCGCCATCTACCGCACCCTGCTCAACGAAGTCGAGCGCGACGGCTACCACGTGCTGAAACAGCGCATCTCGCTCACCCCGATCCGCAAACTGTGGCTGGCCTGGAAGACCTGGGTCCGTGGCTGAGAGTAGCGTGAAGCAGCGCTATGCCGTCATCGGCGGCGGCTGGGCCGGCTGCGCGGCCGCCATGGAACTGGCGCGCGCCGGCCATGCCGTCACCGTCCATGAAGCGGCGAGCACCCTGGGCGGACGCGCGCGCCGTGTCGAGCGGGAAAGTACCCTGCTCGACAATGGCCAGCACATCCTGCTGGGCGCCTACACGCAAACCTTGCGCCTGATCAAGCTGGCGGGGCAAGACCCTGCCGAGCTGATCCTGTCGCTGCCCCTGCAGATGCGCTATCCGCCGGGCGCCGACGGCATGGACTTCGTCGCGCCGCGCCTGCCCGCACCGCTGCACCTGGCCTGGGCCTTGCTGCGCGCCAAGGGTTTGCAGCGCGCCGACAAACTGGCGCTGATGCGTTTTTCCACCGCCATGCGGTGGATGGGCTGGCAGCTGTACAACGATTGCACGGTCAGCGAACTGCTGCAGCGCTTCGACCAGACGGACCGCCTGAACCGGCTGATGTGGCACCCGCTGTGCCTGGCGGCCTTGAACACGCCGCCCGAGCGGGCATCGGCGCGCGTCTTCATCAACGTGCTGCGCGACAGCCTGGGCGCAAGGCGCCGCAGCGCGTCCGACATGCTGGTGCCGAAAGCGGACTTGAGCGCCCTGCTCCCCGATGCGGCCGCCCGCTATGTCGCGCGGCACGGCGGCATCGTCAAGCTGGGCGCCAAAGTTGCCGCCGTCCAGCCCCTGCCTGGCGGCCGCTGGCAGCTCGATGATGGCGAGTCCTATGACGCCGTCATCGTGGCCACCTCGTCCGTGCAAGCGGCGGCCCTGCTGCAAGGCGTGGGGGATGCGCGCCTGGCCGATGCCATTGCTCAAATGCAAGCATTGACGCCGGAAGCGATCAGCACCTGCTACCTGCAATACGACGCCAGCGTACGCCTGGACCTGCCCCTGCATGCGCTCGTCGACAGGCCGGAAAACGGCCACTGGGGCCAGTTCGTCTTCGACCGGGGCCAGCTCGACAGCCAGCAGGCCGGCTTGCTGGCCGTCGTCATCAGCGCATCGGGCCTTGCCGCCGAGCAAGGCCACGGGCCGCTGGCGCAGGCCATCGCCGCCCAGCTGGCGCAAGTGCTGCGGCGCCCGGAACTGGCGCAGCCCCTGTGGACCCAGCTGATCACGGAAAAGCGCGCCACCTTTGCCTGCACGCCGGATTTGCTCCGCCCTGGCAATGCCAGCGGCGTGCCGGGCCTGCTGCTGGCCGGCGACTACACGGCCGGCGAGGACCGCACGCTTGACTATCCGGCCACCATCGAAGGGGCCGTGCGCAGCGGCGTGGCGGCGGCCAAGGCCGCGTGCGATGGCAAGCAGGCGGGACGCAAGCCAAAGTAGACTTGACGGTGCATCCCTCCCTGGTGTCGCTGACCCCCGCCAAATTGCATTCTGTCGCACCGTGCTGGTGCGCATGTCCGGGCTTGGGTACAGTCTGACCATCGACAACCGCCATGCCACGAGGAACACCATGCACACCACCTTGCACTTGAAAAACAGCTTGAAAGCCGTGGCGGTGCTGCTCATCGTGGCGCTGGCCCTGCTGCTCGTCATTGACGGCCAGCAAGTACAGCCGGCGCAGCATGCGCCGTTGCTGCTGAGCCAAGCCAGCATGCTGCTGCCGGCAGTGGGCTGACGCGGCGCAACGCAAGACAGGACAAATATGATGAACAAACAAGACTATCTCGACGCGCTGCGGCGCGCGCTGGCGGGCTTGCCGCCGGACCTGGTGGCCAAGACGCTCGATTACTACGAACAAACCTTCATCGAAGGCGCCGCCGCCGGGCGCAGCGAACAGGAGATCGCCGGCGACCTGGGCGATCCGAAGAAAATCGCCCTGACCCTGCGCACCAGCACCCAGCGCCAGGCCTTCGAGCAAAAGAAAACGCCCGTCAACCTGCTGCGCCTGCTCGTCTCGCTGGTGGGTCTGGCCATCTTCAACCTGTTCATGGTCGTGCCAGCCGCCGTGTATGCGGCCCTGCTGGCCGCCCTGTACGCCGTTGGCCTCAGCTTTTACCTGGCCGGCATCGCCATCACGGCCAGCGGCCTGTCCGGTGCCAATGAACTGGTGCTCGACGGCCCGCTGCGCTACATGCTGATCCATGACAGCGGCGATGGCGACGACAGGGGCGAAACGCGCATTACCATCGGCGACACGGGCATCGAAGTGCACAACATTCCCGGCCAGGCCAAGAATGAAGCGGGCGAGACGGGCGAGACGGACACGCCGAACGCCTCGTCCCGCGTGATGGAACGGGCCGAAGCGCTGGCCGGCGGCGGCATCCGCATCTCGACCGACCTGGACCGCGATGCGCGCACCACGCAAACCGTCTTTGGCATGGGCATGTTGCTGGGCGGCATCGGCATCTTCCTGCTCAGCCTGGTGGTCACGCGCTATACCCTGATCGGCATCCGGCGCTATGCCGCCATGAATGTCTCCCTGCTCAAAGGTCACTAGAAAGGCTGCCATGAAACGCTTACTCAAAGTCGGCCTGTCCATGTTCCTGCTGGCCCTGGTCCTCATCGCCATGTCGTATGCGGCGCTGCGCGCCAAGGGCATCAGCAGCCCCAGCAGCGCCGCCGGGCGCGCCGTGCGCAGCGAAACGCGGCCCGTGTCCGCCAATATCACCAGCATCGACCTGGCCGGCCCCATCGACCTGGTGCTGCGCCGCGGCGGCACGCCATCGCTGAAAGTCAGCGGCGAACAGCGCCTGCTGTCGAACGTCGACACGACGCAGGATGGCGCGACCCTGCATATCGGCCCGAAAGGCATGCTGTTCCACCACCGCCAGCCACTCAAGGTGGAACTGGTGCTGCCCGCCCTGACCCGCCTGGAAGTGCACGGCAATGGCGACAGCAAGGTCACGGGGTTTTCCGGCGACAGTTTTATCCTGGAATTGATGGGTTCAGGCAACGTCAGCTTCACGGGCCGCTACAAGCAGGTGCAGGCGACCGTCAACGGCAGCGGCGACCTCGACATCAACGCCGGCAACAGCGACAGCGTGGTGCTGGAAATGGTGGGTTCGGGGCGCATCGCCGCCAGCGGCAACACCAAATTCGTGCGCGCCGACCTGAGCGGGTCGGGCGATATCGATGCCGAGCACCTGGCCGCCGACAAGGCCAGCGTCAGCGTGCAAGGCTCGGGGCAAAGCACGCTGTTCGTGCGCGACGCCGCCAACCTGACCCTGCGCGGCAGCGGCGACATCCACGTCTACGGCAACCCGCGCCAGCGCGAGACGCAAAAAAGCGGCTCGGGCGACATCATCTGGCACTGATGAAGACAGCCGCTCGCCAGTTGCTGCGCGGCGCGATGTGCGGCTGGCGATGCGCGCTGCCCCGGCGGCCCCGTACCGGCGCACCGCCGCGCTTCTCAGCCGCAACGCGGGGCCGTTCGCCACGCTTGTGAACGGCGTCGCGGCGCCAACGATTCAATGCCCTTGTCGTTTCAGGAATGCGCTTCCAGCCATGCCACGGCCTGCTCGCCGGCCGCCTTGCCTTGCGCCAGGCAGGCCGTCAGCAGGTAGCCGCCCGTCGGCGCTTCCCAGTCCAGCATTTCCCCGGCCACGAAGACGCCCGGCATGGCGCGCAGCATGCTGCCGTCGATGCCTTCAAAATCCACGCCGCCGGCGCTGCTGATGGCTTCATCGATGGGGCGCGGGCGTTTGAGCGTGACGGGCAGCAGCTTGATGGCGGCCGCCAGCCTGGCCTCGTCGGCAAAGTCGGCGGCACCCAGGCATTCGCGCAGCAAGCCCGATTTCACGCCCTTGATGCCCAGGCGGCTATTCAGGTGGCTGGACATGGAGCGCGAACCGCGCGGGCGCGTCACTTCCTCGAACACGCGTTCCTGGCTATGGTCGGGCGCCAGGTCGAGCCAGATGGTGGTGCTGCCCGCTTGCGCGATCTGCTCGCGCAGCGCGGCCGACAGGGCATAAATCAGGCTGCCTTCGACGCCGCCCGCCGTGACGACGAACTGCCCTTGCCGCTTGATGGCCAAGCCGTCGCTGTCATGCGCCGTGATGGCCACCGTCGTCAGCGGCTCGCCCGCATGGCGGCTGCTGAAATGCCCGCTCCAGTCCACGTCGAAGCCGCAGTTGGCCGGCACCAAAGGCGCCACGGCCACGCCCTGCCCCTGCAGCAGCGGCACCCAGGCGCCGTCCGAGCCCAGGCGCGCCCAGCTGCCGCCGCCCAGCGCCAGGATCACGGCGTCAAAGCTGAACTGGCGCTCGCCGTCCGGAGTGGCGAACGCCAGCTGGCCATCGCGCCAGCCCGTCCAGCGGTGGCGCATGTGAAACTGCACGCCCGCTTCGCGCAGCCGGTGCAGCCAGGCGCGCAGCAGGGGCGCCGCCTTCATATCGGTGGGGAAGACGCGGTTCGAGGAGCCGACAAAGGTCTCCACGCCGAGGCCGTGCACCCAGTCGCGCACTTTTTGCGGGCCGAACTGGTCCAGGGCCGGCTTCACGCGGTGCGCCTGCCTGCCATAGCGCGAGACGAAGGCCTGGTAGCCTTCCGCATGCGTGATGTTCATGCCGCCGCGCCCCGCCAGCAGGAATTTGCGGCCGACGGAAGGCATGGCGTCGAACAGCTCCACCCTGGCGCCCCTGCCGGCGGCCTCCTGGGCGGCCATCAGGCCGGCGGGGCCGCCGCCGATGACGGCGATGTGAAAGGGAGGAAGGCTGGAGTTGGACATGGCAATCTGGAAGACGGTGTAAACCCCGGCATTTTAGTCGAGATTGGCGAAGATCAGGTTCGCCGATGGCGATGACGCCAAAAAATGAGGCATACTGCGCGGACATGCTGCAACGATCAGCCGTGTACATCATTGGACAACAAGACGACGAGAGGAGAAACACATGGGTGCAGGATTCTGGATTTCCCGCTATTTGCTGGCCAGCTCGATTTTATTCATCATCCTGGCGGTGGTCGAATACAGCAAGGGCACGCCCAGCCAGGCCGATATTCTCAGCGCGCTGGCATGGTCGCTGGTGGCGTCGGCCATCTTCATCGGCTCGAAGTACTGGCGCTACCGAAAAGCCGTCGCCTGCGCCGCCTGCAGCGGCGACAAGCCGAAAACCAGGGGGCCATAAGAAAAATGGCCGCTACGGGTAGCGGCCACTTTTTTAGGCGAACGGCATCAGCCGCCCGTCACGGGCGGGAAAAACGCCACCTCGTCGCCGTCGGCAATCTCCGTGTCGGCGCCGCACATCACCTGATTGTGCGCCATGCGCAGCGAGCGCGCCTGCGCCAGCGCATATTCCCAGTTGCCGCCACGGGCGATCAGCAAGGCGCGCACCGCGCCTACCGTGCGCAAAGGCTCCGCCCCCTCTTCCACCACCAGCACTTCCTGTGCCGTGCCCACCAGTTCGCGCACGCTGGCAAAAAACCGCAGATTGATCTTCATCGTCACTTCCTTGTTTCTTAGTACAGCAATTCATTAAACGGGATGAAGCGCAGCTTGTCGCCGCGCGCGATGGACAGCCCCGGCGGGCAGTCGATCAAGCCGTCGCCCCACACGGTGGACGTCAGCACGCCCGAACTCTGGTTGGCGAACAATTCCAGCTCGCCCTCGCCATTGATCTTCGCGCGCAGGAACTCATTGCGCTTGTCCGCCTTCAGGCGTTCAAAAGCGGCCGGCAGCGCATAGCTGCGCGGCGCCAGGTCGCCTTCCACGCCCTGCAGGCGCAGGATGAAGGGGCGCACGAACAGCAGAAAGGTGACGAAGCTGGAGACGGGATTGCCGGGCAAGCCGACAAAGAACGCGCCCTGCACTTCGCCAAAGGCCAGCGGCTTGCCCGGCTTGACGGCGATCTGCCACATGTTCAGCTTCCCTTCCGCTTCCACGGCCGGCTTGATATGGTCTTCCTCGCCGACCGACACGCCGCCCGAGGTGATGATCAGGTCATTGCCATCGGCCGCCTGGCGCAGCACGGCGCGCGTCGCTTCCAGGCTGTCGGGCACGATGCCCAGGTCCGTGATCTCGCAACCCAGGTTTTCCAGCAGGCCGCGCAAGGTAAAGCGGTTCGAGTTGTAGACGGCGCCCGGCGCCAGGGGCTCTCCGGGCATGGCCAGCTCGTCGCCCGTGAAAAAGACGGCCACGCGCAGCTTGCGCAGCACGGGCAGCTGCGCCAGTCCCACGGAGGCGGCCAGGCCCATTTCCTGGCTGCGCAGGCGGCGCCCCGCGCCCAGGATCACGCCGCCGGCGCGGATATCCTCGCCCTGGCGGCGCACCCATTCGCCCGCATGCGGCACGTGCTTGACCGTCACCACGCCATCGAGCACGCTGCACTGCTCCTGCATGACGACGCAGTCGGCGCCGTCCGGGAGCAAGGCGCCCGTGAAGATGCGCGCCGCCGTCCCCGGCTGCAGGGGCTGGCCCACGTGGCCGGCGGCGATGCGCTGCGACACGGGCAGGCTGGCCGCGCCGCTGGCGCAGTCCTGCGCGCGCACGGCATAGCCATCCATCTGCGTGTTGTCGCGCTCGGGCACGTTCAGGGTCGACGTTTGCTCGCTGGCCAGCACGCGGCCGTTGGCGCGCATGGTGTCGACCAGCTCCACCTCGGCCAGCGGGCGCGCAGCGCCCAGCATGAAGGCTTGCGCCTCGGCCACCGACAGCATGGCTTTGCGTTGTGCGGTCGGCTCGCTCATCACAGGGCCGCTCATCACAAGCCCGTATTGGCGGCGATATACGCCTTCATTTTTTCCACGTCGGCGTCCATCACGACGAACTTCTGCGGCAAGGCCTCGATGTTCTCGAAGCCGGCCGGGCGCTCCGCGTCCACGCCCAGCGCTTCGAGGATGGTTTCGTTGAACTTGGCCGCCAGCGCCGTTTCCAGCACGATCATCGGCACGTTCGGCTCCAGGTGCTCGCGCGCCACCTTGATGCCGTCGGCCGTGTGCGTGTCGATGGTGATGCCGTAGTCGTCGGCCACGTCGCGGATGGTGTCGAGGCGGTCCTGGTGCGTGGACTTGCCCGATTTGAAGCCGTACCTGGCCACCAGCTTGAATTCATCGCCATCGCTGCCCGGCTTGCCGGACAAATCGAAGCCGCCGTGGGTTTCCACTTTCGTGAACAGCGCGCGCACGCGCTCGCTGTCGCGGCCCACCAGGTCGTAGACGAAACGCTCGAAGTTTGACGCTTTCGAGATATCCATCGACGGGCTGCTGGTATGGTAGGTCTCGGCGGACTTGCGCACGCGGTACACGCCGGTGCGGAAGAATTCGTCGAGCACGTCGTTTTCATTCGTCGCGGCCACCAGTTTCGAGATGGGCAAGCCCATCATGCGGGCGATATGGCCGGCGCAGATATTGCCGAAGTTGCCCGATGGCACCGTGAACGACACTTTCTGCTCGTTGCTGGTGGTGGCCGCCAGGTAGCCGCGGAAGTAGTACACCACCTGCGCCACGACGCGCGCCCAGTTGATGGAATTGACGGTGCCGATCTTCTGTTTCGCCTTGAAGGCGAGGTCGTTCGACACGGCCTTGACCATGTCCTGGCAGTCGTCGAACACGCCTTCGACCGCGATGTTGTAGATGTTCGGGTCTTGCAGGCTGAACATCTGCGCCGTCTGGAAGGCGCTCATTTTCTTGTGCGGCGACAGCATGAAGACGCGGATGCCCTGCTTGCCGCGCATCGCGTATTCGGCCGCGCTGCCCGTGTCGCCCGAGGTGGCGCCGAAGATATTGAGTTCGGCGCCCGTCTTGGCCAGCGTGTATTCGAACAGGTTGCCCAGCAACTGCATGGCCATGTCCTTGAAGGCCAGGGTCGGGCCGTTCGACAGCGCCTGCAGAATCAGGGTGGTCGATCCGCCCTTGACGACGTTTTCTTCCAGCACGCGCAGCGGCGTGATGTCGGCCGCGTTTTCGCCGGCGCGGGCATTCTTGTAGACTTCCTTGGTATAGGTCTTCGCCGTCAGTGCCTTCAGGTCCGCGGCCGGGATATCGGTGGCGAACTTCTTCAGGATTTCGTAGGCCAGGTCGGCATACGACAATGTGCGCCAGGCGTTGAGCTCGGCACCAGTGACTTGCGGGTAGTGTTCTGGGAGATACAGTCCGCCATCGGGGGCCAGGCCGCCCAGGAGGATGTCGGAAAATTGCTGCAAAGATGGTTGTTGCGATTGCGATGGCGCTTTATCAGCGCGGGTAGACACGTAATGCATAGATTTGAAGAGTCCAGTTGAGCTGAGTGCGGTTGATCATGAATGGCAGCGGATATTATAGTGCCAGCCGCCGTCCAAGGCGAATCGCGTGGCGCCAGGCGTGTCAGGATGTGACAATTCGAGAGCCGTGCTGTTGTCAGACCAGCCATAATGGCAGGAGATCAAGCCGGGCGGCCATGGCCGGCGTGCGCGCTGGCGCGCGCCGCCGATTTGCGCCACACTGCAGTTGTTACCCCGTACCGGGGCCACTATGGAGTCGAAAACCGGCCATGTCGCTGAGTAAAAAACCGTATCTGCAAAGCGCCGCGCTGCGCGCCGACGCCATCGTCGACCTGGACCGCTACCCGTTCACCATCCCCGCCATCCGCGATTTCCTGCACATGGATTTCCACCGCGACGTGACGTTCTTCGTCGGCGAGAATGGCAGCGGCAAGTCGACCATGCTCGAAGCGCTGGCCGTGGCCCTGGGCTTCGGCAAGGATGGCGGCACGCGCAACGTGCGCATCGCACTGCCATCGGACGAGGAATCGGGCCTGCACGCGCATCTGCGCCTGAGCAAGAGCTACAAAAAGCCCGACGACAGCTATTTCCTGCGCGCCGAGAGCTTTTTCAATGTCGCCACCTACATGGATGGCATGCCCGAATACCTGGCCGGCTACGGCGGCAAGTCGCTGCACGCGCAATCGCACGGCGAAGCGTTCATGGCGACCCTGATCAACAAGCTGCGGGGAAAAGGACTGTATCTGCTGGACGAGCCCGAGGCAGCCCTGTCGCCCAGCCGCCAGCTGGCGGCGCTGTCCGTGATCCACCAGCTGGTGCAGGACGATTCGCAGCTGATCATCGCCACCCATTCGCCGATATTGCTGGCCTACCCGAACGCGAAGATCCTGATGTTTACGGGCGGCGGCATCCACGAAGTGGCATACGAAGACACCGAACACTTCGCCGTGACGCGCGATTTCCTGAATAATTATCCGCGACGGCTGGAGCAGCTGTTCGAGGAGGAGTGAGGTGATGGCTTGCCGCCGCGGTGATGCCGGCTTACGCGATGTCAAAGAGTCGCGTGGGACGTCGCGGCGGCGCGATGGACAATGTCGGCTTACGCCCTGCGGGCCAAGCCGACCTGCGTGGAAGACCGCGATTTCCTGAATCACTATCCGGGAAGGCTGGAGCAGTTGTTTGAGGAGGAGTGAGGTTATCAGCTTGCGCGCGTTGCGCCGAGCCGACATACACGATTTTAAGGAATCAAACGGGACGTCACGGCGGCGCGAGAAACCGTAGCGAGCAAGCCCAATGTCGCGTTGAGTAGCGCAGCCGTACCAGGGTACGGCGAGCAACGCCGACGCGAAAGTGGGCTGCGCAGCAGGTTTATCGCGTCGCCCTCAGCAAGCCGCGTGGTTCACCGTGATGACATGCACGGCCAGCCCGCCCAGCGACGTTTCCTTGTACTTGTCCTGCATGTCCGCGCCCGTCTGGCGCATGGTTTCGATGACTTCGTCGAGGCTGACGAAATGCGTGCCGTCGCCCTGCAGCGCCAGCGAGGCGGCCGTGATGGCTTTCACGGCGCCCATGCCATTGCGCTCGATGCACGGGATCTGCACCAGGCCGCCGATCGGGTCGCACGTCATGCCCAGGTGGTGCTCGATGCCGATTTCGGCCGCGTTCTCGATTTGCTCGTTCGTGCCGCCCAGGGCAGCCACCAGGCCGGCCGCCGCCATGGCGCAGGCCACGCCCACTTCGCCCTGGCAGCCCACTTCGGCGCCCGAGATCGAGGCATTGCGCTTGCACAGCATGCCGATGGCCGCCGCCGTCAGCATGAAGCGGCGCACGCCGCCCACGGGGTCGCTGGGGCGGCAGTCTTGCGCGTAATAGCGCAGCACGGCCGGGATGATGCCGGCGGCGCCATTGGTCGGCGCCGTCACAACCCTGCCGCCAGCCGCGTTTTCCTCGTTGACGGCCATGGCGTACAGGCTGACCAGGTGCACGGCGTCGTGCGGCAAGTCGTTGGCGCGGTTGTCCGATGCCTTCGCATCCTGCGCCTGCCGCCACAGCTTGGCGGCGCGGCGCTTGACGTTCAAGCCGCCCGGCAGGTTGCCCGTCGTATGCAGGCCATGGGCGATGCAGTCGCGCATGACGTGCCAGATGCGGTCCAGGCCTTCATTGAGTTCCGCGTCGCTGCGCTTGACGCACTCGTTCGCGCGCAGCATTTCCGGGATCGACAGGCCGCTTTCCACGCCATGCGCCAGCAACTGGTCCATCGTGTCGAACGGGAAGACGACGCGCGCGGCGGCGGCCGATTCCACGGCCGCTTCCGCCTGCGCCTCGCCCGCTTCGCGGATGAAGCCGCCGCCGATCGAGTAATACACCTTGTCGACCCGGCTGCCGTCGGCCAGTTTCAAGGTGAACAGCATGCCGTTCGGGTGTTCGGGCAGCGATTCGCTCTTGTGCCAGATCAACCCCGTGGCGGCCGTGAATGGCACCACGTGCGTGCCCAGCAGCGCGATTTCGCCGGCCGCCTCGATGGCGGCCAGCTTGCTGTCGACTTCATCGGGCGCCACGTCCTGCGGCGTCTCGCCCATCAGGCCGAGGATGGCCGCCTTGTCCGTGGCGTGCCCCACGCCCGTCAGGGCCAGCGAGCCATACAGCGCCACTTCGACGCCCGCCACCTGGTCCAGAGGACCGTATTCGACCAGAAAACGCCGCGCCGCCACCATCGGTCCCACGGTGTGGGAACTCGAAGGCCCGATGCCGATCTTGAACAGGTCAAATACGCTCATATCCATGTAGTGTCTCTTTATATTAGTATGTTTTTTTGAATGCGGTGCAGCTTCAGGCAGCCTTGGCGCTCTGGCCGACATCGACATTGGCCAGCATGTCGGTGACCATCTGTTCGACGCCGATCTGCGCCTTCCAGCCCCAGTCCGCGCTGGCCGTGCTGTCGTCCAGGCTTTGCGGCCAGCTGTCGGCGATGGCCTGGCGGCTGTCCGGCTTGTAGCTGATCTTGAAGTCCGGCACCATGTGCACGATGGCTTTGGCCAGCTGCTCGGGGTTGAACGACACGCCGGCCACGTTGTACGACGAGCGGATCTTGATGGACGCCGCCGGCGCGTCCATCAGTTCGATGGTGGCGCGGATGGCGTCGGGCATGTAAATCATCGGCAAGGTGGTGTTCGCATCGAGGAAGCAGTCATAGCGCTCGCCGCGCAAGGCCGCATGGAAGATGGCGATGGCGTAATCGGTGGTGCCGCCGCCCGGAGGCGATTTGTAGCTGATGATGCCCGGGTAGCGGATGCTGCGCACGTCCACGCCATACTTGTTGAAATAGTATTCGCACAGGCGCTCGCCGGCCAGCTTGCTGATGCCGTACATCGAAGTCGGGTCCATCACCGTCATTTGCGGCGTGTTGACCTGCGGCGTGTTCGGGCCGAAGGCGGCGATCGACGACGGCCAGAAGATGCGCAGCGGCTTGCCCGCTTCGCCGCGCTCGCGCGCCAGTTCCAGGATGTTCAGCAAGCCATCCATGTTCAGGCTCCACGCCTTCAATGGCGCCGCCTCGCCCGTGGCCGACAGCATGGCCGCCAGCTGGTACACCTGAGTGATGCCTTCGTCGGCGATGATTTTCGCCAGGCCGTCCTTGTCCAGCACATTCAGCTGCGCATAGCGCTTGGCCTGGTACAGATTGTTCGTGCCGATGTCGCTGGCGATGACATTGTCCGCGCCGTGCTGCTGCGCCAGCGCGCCGACCAGTTCACTACCGATTTGGCCATTTGCGCCGATAACTAAAATGCGTTCCATCTTCTTATCCTGATTTTCTTGTTAATTAGTGGTGGTCGTGGTGGTCAGCAAGCCGAGTTCCTTGCCCGCCTGCTCGAAGGCGGCCAGCACCTTGACCAGCTGTTCGCGGGTGTGGGCGGCCGACAGCTGCACGCGCACCCGGGCCTGGCCCATCGGCACGACCGGGTAGAAGAAGCCCGTCACCAGCACGCCCAGCTCATACAGGCGGGCGGCGAATTTTTGTGCCACGGGGGCGTCGAACAGCATCACGGGAACGACAGGATGCGTGCCCGGCTTGATGGTGAAGCCGATGCGCTCGATTTCGCTGCGGAAGAAGGCCGTGTTTTCATGCAGGCGGTCGCGCAGTTCCGTCGACTTGGCCAGGCGCTCCAGCACCGACAGCGAAGCGCCGGCGATCGATGGCGCCAGGGTGTTGGAGAACAGGTAAGGACGCGATTTCTGGCGCAGGGTGTCGATGACTTCCTTGCGCGCCGACGTAAAGCCGCCCATGGCGCCGCCCAGGGCCTTGCCCAGGGTGCCCGTGATGATGTCGATGCGGCCCATCACATTGTGGTGTTCGTGCGTGCCGCGGCCCGTCGCGCCCATGAAGCCGGAAGCGTGGCATTCGTCGATCATCACCAGCGCGCCGTACTTGTCGGCCAGGTCGCAGATCTTGTCGAGCTGCGCGATCGTGCCGTCCATCGAGAACACGCCGTCCGTGACGATGACCTTGTGGCGCTTGCCAGCGGCGATGGCCGCTTGCAGCTGCACTTCCAGGTCGGCCATGTCGTTATGCAGGTAGCGGTAGCGGCCAGCCTTGCAC
>CAUSDR010000048.1:0-20515 GCA_963530105.1 uncultured Janthinobacterium sp. | reverse complement strand
TGACGATGGCGAGATCGACGTTTTCCTGTTTGGCAAGAACGTCCACCATCCGGCGCCCATGGCCTTGAGCAACTGCAATACCTATGTGGGCCAGGCCATCACCCGCCATCCGCTGGAAGGCGACACGCGCTATGGCGCCGCCATGCAGGCCATCCGCGCGTTTTATTTCCCCGACGCCCGTGGCGGCGAGCGCACGCGGCCCATCGCGGCCGAGCTGCCCGTGTATGTCATGTTCGTTACGGACGGTGGCACGAGCGACCAGGCGACAACGGAAAAACAGTTGCGCTGGGCCAGCCATGAGCCGATCTTCTGGCAATTCATGGGCATCGGCAAGGGGCGCAAGTCGAAAAGCAAGTTCCTTGCCGCCTTTGCCGATTCGGACTTCCCCTTCCTGGAAAAACTCGACGAGCTGCAAGGGCGCCTGGTCGACAATGCCAACTATTTTTCCGTCAGTTCGCCTGACGAGCACAGCGATGCAGAACTGTATGATTTATTGATGACGGAGTATCCGGGCTGGCTGAAATTGGCGCGTGGCAATGGCTTGCTGCGCTAGCGGGCGCTTCACCGGATGAGGCTGCAATGCCACAGGTGCAAGAGATTTGTAAATTGAAGTAAATTGCCGTGCTTCGCATTTGCTTTGCTCCTTGCACTCGTGGCATGCTTTCGATGTGCCCTCACGCCGCGGCGTAGCGCCTCATCCGTAGCGTCTCGATTACTTTTAAGCCCAATGCATAAAATCCTTTTCCATTGCCTGGCAGGCGGCAGCCTGCTGGTCGCTGGCGCCGCCCAGGCGCAAACCACTTCCACCGGCGAGCCCGTCGTCAAACCGGCGCCGGCGCCGGCCAAGGCGCCCGCTGTTGACGCGCCCGCGACCGTCAGCGTGACGGCCGAGCGCCCCACGGGCCGCATCGACCGGCAAGTCTACGACGTCAAGTCCGACGTGGGCAGCACGAATGGCACGGCGGCCGATGCGCTCAATAACGTGCCATCCGTCGCCGTCGATCCCGATGGCTCCGTCTCGCTGCGCGGCAGCAGCAATGTGCAGATTCTCATCGATGGCAAGCCGTCGGCCATGCTGCAGGGCGATTCGCGCGGCGCCACCCTGAACGCCATGGCGGCCGACGATATCGAATCGGTGGAAGTGATCAACAATCCCGGCGCCCAGTTCGGCAACGAGGCCGGCGGCGGCCCGATTTTGAACCTGGTGATGAAGCGCAACCGCAAGCCGGGCGGCTTTGCCACCGTCAACGCGAATGCGGGCATCGCCGGGCGCTACAACACGGCCGTGTCCGGCACCTATAACGAAGGCCCGTGGGGCTACCAGGGCGGCCTCAATTTCCGCCATGACGGGCGCAATTCCGTGGGCGAAGTGCGCCGCGAGCGCCTGGAGCGCGACACGGGCGCCTTCGCTCCCAGCAGCCAGAGTTCCACCAGCAATGGCTTGAACGACTCGCTGGGCTTGCACGGCACCGTCAATTACAACCTGAATGCCAACGATACGCTGGCCGCCAGCGTGTCGTATAACGGCCGCAGCAATGACCAGCGCTCGCAGGACCGCTATGTGAATGGCGATAGCCTGGGCAATACCATCGGCGATTACGCGCGCAGCACCGTGCGCAGCGGCGACAGCCGCAACTACAGCTGGGGCGGGCGCTACGACCACAAGGGCGAGTTGCCGGGCGAAACCCTGAAGATCGACTTGCGCGTGTCGTCGTCGACGAATGAAAGCGACAGCGACTACGCCAACGTCTACGTCATCGCGCCCGTCAATGCCTTCGACAGCCGCGCGCGCCAGCATAGCGAAACGGGCAACCGCATCGTCGACTGCAGCGGCGACTACGAGCGTCCCCTGGCGGGTGGCACGGCCAAGCTGGGCTACAAGGTGGCGGACAACAAGAGCAGTTTCGACACTTTATATACGCACATCAATCCCGCCAGCCTGGCGCAAACCGTCAACCCCCTGCGCAGCAACCGCTTCGAGATGGACGAGCGCACGGTGGCCCTGTACGGCTCTTACCAGATGCGCCTGAGCGAGCGCTGGGGCGCGCTGGCCGGCTTGCGCGCCGAATACACGGACTTGAACGTGCGCCAGATTACCAGCGGCATCGAGGCCAGCAACAACTATGTCAATTACATTCCCAGCCTGTTTGCCACGTATAAAGTCAGCGACGAGAGCAACTTGCGCTTCAGCTACGCGCACCGCATCCGCCGGCCGAATGCGGGCGACCTGAACCCGTACGTGGTGTACCGCGACGAATTCAATGTGTCGGCCGGCAATCCCAAGCTGAAACCCACGCAGACCGATTCCTTCGAGATCGGCTATGAAACGAAGATCGCCGGCCTGGAAAGCAGCTTGCGCGCCTATCACCGGCGCGACACGGACGCCATCGTCGATTACCGTTACTTTATTAGCGACAATGTACTGCTGACCACGCGCGAAAATGGCGAAGGCAGCCATTCGAGCGGCCTGGAGTTCAGCGTCAGCGGCAAGCTGACGCCATCGCTGACCCTGAACACGAGCGGCAACCTGGCGCGCAGCCAGC
The DNA here is from genome assembly GCA_963530105.1 of uncultured Janthinobacterium sp. Taxonomy (GTDB): domain Bacteria; phylum Pseudomonadota; class Gammaproteobacteria; order Burkholderiales; family Burkholderiaceae_D; genus Janthinobacterium. Next base: position 17,972 of record CAUSDR010000048.1, on the reverse strand, counting down.
AGACCAGCTCGGACGACCTGGGCAACCGCAGCACGTGCACGGCCAACGCCTTGAGCGGCCGCGCGCGGCTCAATTACCAGTTCGATGCGGCGAACCAGGTGCAGCTGGCCCTGCAAATGCAAGGCAAGATGCTGTCGGGCCAAGGCTACCGCTCGCCCAACAACACCTTGAACCTGAGCTGGCGCCACACGGTGACGCCGCAGCTGAGCCTGGTCATGAACGTCACCGATGTGTTCAGCAGCAACAAGATGGAAACCGTCATCAACAGCGCCTCGCTGCGCGAGACGAGCACGCGCCGCTTCGACGGGCGCATGCTGTATGTGGGGCTGTCGTACCGTCTGGGCGGCGCCACGTCGGCGGCGAAGGAAGGCGAGCGCGAGCCGCGCTTCGGCCCGCCGGGCGGACGCGGCCCCGGTGGTCCGGGCGGTCCCGGCCCCGGCGGTCCCGGTCCGGGCGGGGAAGGGTAGCGGCAAGCCTGGCGCTACGGCGTCAGGCGGCGATTTCCTGCAGGAAGGTAATAAAACCGTCCGCATGGCGCGTGAATTTCCAGGCGCCGGCGCCATGTCCGGCCGTGTAGACGGGGGCGTCGCCATCGCTGATGGCGTCCAGGTCCAGGCAATACGGATCGGCGCCCGCATCGGCGATTACCAGGTAGCTGGCGGGCCAGCCGGCGATGGCTTGCTGCGCGACGGGGTTCCAGGCATAGCCGTGCTGCGCCTTGATGAGATCGGCCGCGCCATACAGGTGCAAGCCCTGGAAATAGTCGGCATGCTCGATGTGCACGCGCAGCGGCGAATAGCGGGCGAGGAAGCACTGATAGTGCGCCGGCAAGGTCCAGCGTGCATTGATCTGGCGCAAGTCGGCTGCAGCGGCGATGGCCAGCCAGTTCGACGGCTGCGCCAGGTCCTGCTCGCGCCGGCGCTGGATCGCCAGCTTCTGCTCCAGCCGCGCAGCCGCTTGCTCCAGCGCCGAGTGCGGCGCCGCCAGCGAGGCATGCGTGGCCGGGGCCGCAAAGCCGAGGCCATCGGGGTAGCCGTCCGCCTGCCAGGCCAGCACCTCGGCCACGCGCAGCTGCCCGGCCTTCCAGTGGCCGGGATCGGGCATCAAGCCCCGGTCGAAGGGCTGGCCGCTGAACACGGCCAGGCTCTTGACGGCCTTGGCGCGCGTATCGAGCCTGGCGTTATCTGCGGCGGCGAGGGCCGCCAGCGGGCCATACGCGGCCTTGCCCATGCTCTTGAGCATGCCATCGACGGCCCGGTAGGCAAGCTCGGGCACGTCCAGGCAGGCGCTGAAGAAGTCGCCGCACTCGCCCGGCTGGGCCAGCGCGACGATGTCCGTCATGAGGAAGGCGCGCCAGTGCAGCAGCTGGCCATCCCTGGCGTAGCCGATGAGGATGTTGAGTACGGCAAGCCGCTCGTCCGGCGCATGCTTGTTCAGCAGCCGGTCTTTCAGCCGCGCGAACTTGTTGCCGTCGGTTTCGTCAAACAGCTTGCGGTGCAGGGCGGCAAGGGGCGTTGCCGCCATCAGACGGCCATCGCCGCCTTGATGGGCGCATGGTGTTCATAGCCTTCCAGCGAGAAGTCGGACGGTTCGATCTTTTCCAGCCATTCCGGCTCGTACTTGCCCGTCTTGGCGTAGTCGGGCACGCGCTCGGAGATGACGAAACGCGGCGCCGGGAAGGGTGTGCGTTTCAATTGCTCTTCCACCATGTCCAGGTGGTTTTCATAGATGTGCGCGTCGCCGATGAAATACGTGAACCAGCGCGGCGTGTAGCCCGTCAGGCGCGCCACCAGGTGCAGCAGGGCCGCGCCTTCGGCGATGTTGAACGGCGTGCCCAGGCCGATGTCGTTGCTGCGCACATATAAACACAAGGAAATTTCGCGCGTGCTGGCGTTGGGGATGAACTGGTACAGCAGGTGGCAGGCGGGCAGGGCGACGGCGTCCAGCACGGCCGGGTTCCAGCCGTGGAACAGGATGCGGCGGCTGCCGGGGTTGTTCATGATGGTGTCCAGGCATTCGCGCAGCTGGTCGACGGCCTTGTACAGCAGCACTTTTTGCACGCCGTCCTCGACGATGGGGGCGACCAGCGTAAAACCGTTGGCTTGCGCGTCGGCGATCTGCGCCGGCTGGGCCGCGTCGAGCAGCTTGTAGGCCGGCCATTGGCGCCATTGCACGCCGTACACGGGACCGAGGTCATCTTCGCCCTCGCGGTAGGGGTTGGCCAGCCATTGCGCGTTTTCATTGGCGTTCTGGTCCCACACCTTGCAGCCCAGCGCGCGGAACTCGGCCGCGTTGCGCGAGGCGCGCAAAAAGGCGCACAATTCGCCGATCACGGATTTGAAAGCCAGCTTCTTGGTGGTCACGGCTGGGAAGTTGCCGTTGGCCAAGTCGAAACGCATCATGGCGCCCGGCACGCTGAGGGTGCGGATGCCCGTGCGGTTGTCTTGCCAGCTGCCGGTTTCGAGGACGGTCTTGATCAAATCTTGATATTGCTGCATGTGTAACACTCTCCAACGGTAAGGATGCTGATTGTAACGCAGGCGCGACAGGTGGTCAGCGGCGCGCAGACATAATTACGCTGCTGTCTCACATGCAATCATGACTCTGTGGTAATTTGTGTGTCCCTAAAGAAATACAGAAATGGCAGATGCTGGCACCATGTTCTTGCGACAATTTGTAAATAATAATAACGCCGCCGTGGTGGAAATGAGCAGGGCCGATTTTCTCAGGGCGAATGTGCGCCTGATCCTGGCCTGGCCGCTGCTGTGCCTGGCATTGTGCGCCGTGCTGTGGACGGCCACCCTGCTGCAGCTGGAAGCGGAAAAGAAAGTTGCCCAGCAACAAGCGCTGGATATCGTTGCTTCACAGTCGAAGGCGTATGGCCAGTATCTGCTGCGCACGCTGGAACAGATGGACCAGCTGACCTTGCAACTGAAGTATGAATGGGAAAATTCGCGCGGCCACCTGCGCCTCGACCAGTTGAAGACGCAGGGCATGTATGCCTTGCCGCAATTTGCCATCGTCGCCATTCTCGACCGCAAGGGCCATGCCGTGACGGCGACGGCGCCATTGACGCGGCTGCGCACGAACGAGCGCAGCGATTTCCTGCTGCGGCACTGGCGCAGCAATTCCAGCGCCCTGCGCATCGCGCTGGGCAGGGTCAACGGGGACACGGCGGCCGATGCGGCCACGGCGTCCGGCGCCGACGAAAGCCTCGTGCATTTCACGCGCCGCCTGGAAGACGAGGATGGCAATTTCGATGGCGTGCTGCTCATTTCCATCCACTCCGGCTATTTTTCCGAGTTTTACGATAGCGTCAACTTTGGCAAGCTGGGCATGTCCGCCATGGTGGGCGAGGAGGGCGAATTGTTCAGCACGCGCCTCGGCGCGCGCGTGCTGCCCGTGCACGGCAGCAGCGCCACGCCGTTTCTCGACACGAGCTTCCTGGAAACGGAGAGCGGCGCCATGGAGTCGGGCGGCAGGGTGGCATTTTCCGACAAGCAAAACCGCTACGTGGGCTGGCAGGCGCTGAAAGCCTATCCATTCACGGCCGTCGTGGGCCTGGCCGACAGCGAAATGCTGCACCCGTACGAGGAAACGCGCACCATCTATATCGGCATCGCCCTGGGCGTGACGCTGCTGCTGCTGGCCTTTACGGCGATTGCCACCGTGCTGTCGCTGCGCCTGGCCTGGCGCCACCACCAGTCCGAAGGCGTGCGCAACGCCTACCGCATGGCCACGGAAGGCACGAGCGACGGCTTTTATATCATTTCCGCCCTGCGCGGCGGCGATGGCGCCATCGTCGATTTCGAGATTGTCGATTGCAACGAGCCGGGCGCCCGCTATTTCGGCGTGCGCCGCGAGCAGTTGCTGGGCATGCGGCTGCAATCGCGCGCGCACGAAGCGTATTTCCGCGACCTCATCCACAACTACCGCGCCGCCATGCACTCCGGCTTTTCCGAGGAAGAGATCGAATTGCCGGACGGCAACCCGTTCAAGCTGCGCTGGATACGCCGGCGCCTGGTGCGCAGCGGCGACCGCCTGGCCGTCACCCTGCAAGACATCAGCACGGCCAAGGAGCACGAGCGCGACCTGCGCCGCCTGGCCAATGAAGACGGCTTGACGGGCTTGCCCAACCGTTACTGGCTGCAGCAATTCCTGCCCGGGGCGCTGGCGCGCGCGGCCATTTCGCGGCACATGCTGGCGCTGCTGTTCATCGACCTCGATGGTTTCAAGGATATCAACGATACGCAGGGGCACGCCGAGGGCGACAAGGTGCTGCGCGCCGCCTCGCTGCGCCTGAAGGCCGTGCTGCGTCCGGGCGACCATGTGGTGCGCCTGGGCGGCGATGAATTCGTCGTCGTGCTCGACCCGGTGGAAGACGACAGCCGCGCCGAACAGGTGGCGCAGCGCATCGCCATCGCCTTCGACGAGCCGTTTTACCTGGGCAGCGAACGCCACAAGATGGGCGCCTCGATCGGCATCAGCCTGTATCCGCGCGATGGCGCCGAGACGGACGTGCTGCTGAAGAATGCCGACATCGCCATGTATGCCGTGAAGGTGGCGGGCAAGGGCCATCACCGCTTCTTCCAGCCCGAATTGTTCGAGACCATCCGCAACCGCCGCGAACTGGAGCAAAGCCTGGTGGCGGCGCTGGAGCAGGACCAGTTCCTCGTCGTCTACCAGCCCCGCGTCGACGCCCTGAGCGGGCAGCTGTGCAGCATGGAGGCGCTGGTGCGCTGGCGCCATCCGCAGCACGGCATGGTGCCGCCGCTGGAATTCATTCCCGTGGCCGAGAGCAGCGGCCTGATTTCGCAGCTGGGCGAAGTCGTCATCGAAAAAGTGTGTCTGCAGATGGCGCGCTGGCAGGCGGCGGGGCAGGAGCTGGTGCCCGTCTCCATCAACGTCTCGGCGCGCCAGTTCGGCCGCGGCGACGTGCACCAGGTGCTGGCGTCCGCACTGGCGCGCCACCGCATCGACGCGCGCATGATCGAGGTGGAAATCACGGAATCGGCCATGATGGATGAACAGAACCGCGCCGTGGAGCAGCTGTCGGCCATCCGCGCGCTGGGCGTGCGCCTGCTGGTCGACGATTTCGGCACCGGCTATTCCTCGCTGTCGCAGCTGCAGAAGTTCGCCATGGACGGCCTGAAGATCGACCGCGCCTTCACCATGGAGCTGGGCCGCTCGGAGCAGGGCGAAGTCTTCGTGCGCGCCATCCTGTCGATGGCGCATGCGCTGGGCATGAGCGTGGTGGCCGAAGGGGTGGAGACGCGCGAGCAGCTCGACATCCTGCGCGCCTTGCAATGCAATGAAGTGCAGGGCTATTTCATCTCGCGCCCCGTGCCGGCCGAGCAGATGCTGGCCTTGATGCGCAAGCGCTTCTTAATACCACTTCCAGCGCCCGTGCTGCCGCCGTACAGCCCCGTTCATAGTGAGGAAAACAACGCCGTTTCATAAAAAGAGCGATCGTTCGCTTTTTTTTCAAAAATATTATATGCTTCGCTCATGCCGCCGGTGAATTGGAGTTCACGGCGGCAAGAGTAGTGCAGGACGGGCCAGGTTGAGACGCCCGAGACAAGATGCCGAAGTACAAACTATATAATATAAAGAGAGACGAAATTGAAACATAAATATCTGCCCCTCCTGATCATCGCCGCCTTCGCCGGCATTTCTTCCACCGCACAAGCATCGGGCTACCGCTTTGGTTCGCAATCCGTCTCCGGCCAGGGTTCGGCCGACGCCAACGGCGCGGAAGCGGCGGATGCCTCGACCATTTTCTATAATCCGGCCGGCCTGTCGCGCCTGGAAGGCACGCAATTCGTTGGCGGCGGCACCATCGTGGTACCGCATTCAACTTACCAGGACACGGGTTCGAAAACCTTCACGGGCCGCACGCCGGGCGGCACGACCAAGGACTACGCGCCGGACGCCGTCTTCGCGCCAGCCCTGTACGCGAGCAAAAAGGTCAATGAACAGTGGACCGTCGGCATGGGCCTGTTCGTGCCATACGGCGCCAAGCTCGATTACGGCAATGACTGGAGCGGCCGCTATGCGATCACCAACATCAAGCTCGAAGCCATCGCCCTGAATCCTTCCGTGTCGTTCAAGCTGAACGAGCATCACTCCTTCGGTTTCGGCGTCACGGCCGAACACATGAAAGCGGAACTGGGCCAGGCCGTCGACGTGCCGGGCACGGTCGCCTTCTTGGGCCAGCACGCGCCAGCCGCGTCGCAAGCCTTCCTGGCGAATATTCTCAAGACGCAGGGCCAGGCCGCCGCGCAAGCCGCCGGTGCCGCGCTGCTGGGCGCCAAGGATGGCCATGCCTCGATGGATGGCGATGACTGGGGCTTCGGCTTCAACCTGGGCTATCTGTACCAGCTGAATGAAGGCACGCGTTTCGGCATCTCGTACCGTTCGTCGATTTCGCACAAGCTGAAAGGCGACACGATCTGGGACTTCTCGCAAGTGTCGAACAACGCCGCCGTGAATGGCTTCATTTCCGCCGCATCGGGCAAGGTCAACTCGAAGGCGCTGGTGGAAGTGCGCACGCCGGAAACGCTGTCCGTCAACGCTTTCCATCAGATGGATGAGCGCTGGGCCATGATGGGCGACGTCACCTGGACCCGCACCTCGCGCCTGGAAAACCTGGACATCCAGTTCCCGCCGACGGCCGAAGGCCCGGAACGCATCCGCCAGAACTGGAAGGACACCTACCGCGTCTCGCTGGGCACCAACTACAAGTATAGCGAAGCGCTGCTGCTGCGCGCCGGCATCGCCCACGACCAGGCGCCCGTGCGCAGCGCGGAACTGCGCCATCCAGCCTTGCCGGACAGCGACCGCATGCAGTATTCGATCGGCGCCAACTGGAAGCTGAACGCCAATTCCTCGCTGGACCTGGCCTACAGCTACATCGATTTCAAGGATGCCAGCGTCAACTACACGAATAACTGCTCGCCAGTGACAAAAGGCTGCACCGGCAACGGTGAAACCACCACGGGCTTGTTCAAGACCCGCATGCAGCTGATCGGTATTGCTTACAACTACAAGTTCTAAGCGAATGAGGGCGGCCGATCCGGCCGCCGGAATGTGGAAAAGGCGCCTGCGGGCGCCTTTTTTTTGTGCGGTGCAGAACTAAACTTGCTTTTCGAGAATGTTGATTCATTATTATAATCAAGCCGATGGACAGCGTGACCGACAGCTTGAAGCGCAGCCTGGTACTCAGCCTGATACTCGGCTTGGTGCGCAGCGTGATGGACACATGCAACGGCAAGGAGCAGACATGCACGGTGATCTATATCCTGACGGCGATGCCGCATCGCTGACGGCAGCGGCAGGGGCAGGGGCAGGCGACAGCCCGTGGCCGCCATGCGGCGCCACCCGTGGCGGGGAGCCATGGCCATGAGCGCCGCATTCCCTGCGTTGCCGCCATCGTTCGTTCCGCCCGGTGCCGGCGATACGCCCGTCGGCGCGGTGATCGCCTTTGCCGGCGACGCCGCCGGCGCGCAGCTCGAAGTCGGCGGCTGGATGCCGTGCGACGGCCGCGCGCTGGCCGCCGCCCTGTATCCCGAACTGTTCGCCGTGCTCGGCTATCTGTATGGCGGCGCAGGCGCGCAATTCTGCCTGCCCGACTGCCGGGGCAGCTTTGTGCGCGGCCACGCTGCCGATGCCGCCGCGCAGGGGCATGCCGGCGCCGGTCCGCTCGCGCCGGGGAACGGTGCGAACAGTATCGGCGTCAACTACCTGATCAAATTTACCGGTGGCGTGCGGATGCGGTAGCCCTTCCGGCGGCCATCCCTTTTCTTAACCAGGAGCGCAGCATGGCGGATTTTTTGCAAGGCATGGATGTATCGGAGAATAACGGGGTCATCGGATGGGGCAGTGTCGCCGGCGGCGCGGCGGCGCCGGCGTTCGCCTACCTGAAAGCCACCGAAGGCGGCAGCCGGGTCGACCGGCAATACGCCAGCAACCGCGCGGGCGCCAGGGCGCAGGGCCTGTCGAGCGGCGCCTATCACTTCTTTTCGCCGTCGACGCCGGTGGCGCAACAGGTCGCCAACTTTTGCAGCACGGTGGGCAGCGTCAAGGGCGACTTGCCGCCCATGCTCGATGTCGAACAGCCGGGACTGGCCCAGCCTGACTACGCGGCGGCCGTCGCCGCATGGCTGCAGCAGGTGGGTGAAAGGCTCGGCTGCACGCCCGGCATCTATACCACGGCCAGCTTCTGGAACAGCTGCATGGGTGCGTTTACGCCTTTTCTTGCGCATCCGCTCTGGATCGCCCACTACACTTCCGGACCGGTTCCCGCGCTGCCGCCTGGCGCTGCCAGCTACACGTTCTGGCAGTTTGCCGATACGGGCTGCGTGCAGGGCGTATCCGGCGCCGTGGACCTGAACCGTTTTGCCGGTTCGCTGGCGCAGTTGCAGGCGCTGCGCTGCTGACGTCCGCAGGCTAGCCGCGCATGGCCCGGTCCAGCAGGGTCAGGGCCAGGCGCACGCTGTCGTCCGGCATGTCCAGCAGGTTGTCGCCCACATACCACTCCACCACGCAGTGGCCGGGCAGCGCCGCGTGGCTGGCGCGGCCGAACAGCCAGATGCCGTGGTCTTCCGCCACCTGGTTGCGGATGGCGATGGCCCGCTCGCGCGCCACGGGCAGGTGCAGGTGCAGCATGTTGGCCTGCGGGGCGCCGGGGTTGACGGCGATCGACGGGAAATCGCGCAGCTGCGCGTACAGCCATTGCGTGCGCGCGAAATAGCGCGGCATGGCGGCCAGGCGCGCGTCGAACTGCATGGCGGCGGCCACCACATAGGGCGTGCGGTGCACGATATTGCCGCCCTGGCGGCGGAACCATTCGCGCGCCCGCTCGACAAAGGCGCGGCTGCCGGCCAGCATGGCGCCGCCTAAGCCGCCGATGCCCTTGTATAGCGACACGTAGACGGAATCAAAGCCGTCGCAGATGGCGGGCAAGGGTTGATTGAAACTGGCCTGCGCTTCCCACAGGCGCGCGCCATCCATGTGCAGGTGAGTGTTGTTGTCGCGGCAGTGGCGCTTGATCGCGCTCAAGTCATCCCACGACGGGCACTGGCCGCCGATTTCGCGCATCGGCAATTCCAGCTGCACGGCGCCCAGATGGTCGGGCACGGCGCGCAAGTCGTCCACCGTCCACGGGCGGTGCGGGTCGCCCAGCATCAAGCCCTTGAAATGGTCGAGCAGTTCATGGTTGCCCCGTTCATGGCGCAGGATGTGCGAGGTGGGATGCAGCGCCACCAGGCGGGAACCGCGGTCCTGGCAGGCCAGGCGCAGGGCCGTCACTTGCGTCATGGTGCCCGTGATGCAGAACACGGCCGCTTCGAAGCCCAGCAGGCTGGCGACCTTGTTCTCGAACTGTTCGATCAGCGCGCCTTCGCCGTAGGTATCGTGCGCAACGTCGTTGGCGTCGCACCAGGCGGCCATGGCGGCGAAGGTGGCGCTTGGGGCGGGCTGGCGGTGGCCAGGCAGGATGGTGTGGCAGCGCTGGCGCAGTTCGGGTTCGGTCACGGCGGTTTTTCCTTACAGGGTGGCGGTGGCCAGTTTCGCGCCGAAGCCGATGAACATGGCGCCCACGCCGCCGCCCATGCCGGCCGACAGGCGGCGACGGCGGCGGAAGGTCTCGGCCAGGCGCGCGCCGACGAAAATGATGGCGGTCAAATACGTGAAGCTGATCACCTGGCAAATCAGGCCCAGGCCGACGAAGGACAGCACGGGGTTCGGGAAGGCCGGGTCGACGAACTGGATGAAGAAGGAAATGAAGAACAGAATCGCCTTCGGGTTCATCAGGCTGATGATCAGCGCCTTGCGGAACGGATCGCTTTCCTTGGCGGCCGCCGGCACGGCTGGCGCTTCGCCTTCCGCGGGGCTGGGCGCGCGCAGCTTGCGCCAGCATTGGACCAGCATTTGCAGGCCGATCCAGCCCAGGTAGGCCGCGCCGATGTATTTCACCACGTAGAACAGGGCCGGGCTGGCTTTCAGCAGCGAGGCCACGCCGCAGGCCGACAGCACCATGAGGATCAGGTCGCCCGCGAAAATGCCGAAGGCGCCCTGGTAGGCGGGCCGCACGCCCCGCTGCGCGGCCACCGACAGCACGTACATGGAATTGGGGCCGGGCAGGATGACGATGAAGATCGTCCCCAGTAAAAAGGTCCAGAAATCGGTGATGCCCAGATTGGCGTGGAATAAAGCGTTCATTTTTTCTGTGCTCTTGGTAGTGTCGACGTTTGATCAGCCGCTAACGTGGTGGAATTGCAGGGCCGCCAGGTTCGCATAGATGCCGCCAAGGGCCACCAGCGACGCATGCGTGCCCGTTTCGACGATCTTGCCGTCTTCCATGACGACGATGCGGTCGGCCCGCTGCACGGTGGCCAGGCGGTGCGCGATGATGACGGTGGTGCGGCCCACCATGGCCGCTTCCAGCGCCTTTTGCACCAGGCGTTCCGATTCCGCGTCCAGCGCGCTGGTCGCTTCGTCGAGCAGCAGCAGCGGCGGGTTTTTCAGCAGGGCGCGCGCGATGGCGATGCGCTGGCGCTGGCCGCCGGACAGGCGCACGCCGCGTTCGCCGAGGAAGGATTTGTAGCCGTTCGGCAGGCGCTCGATGAATTCGTGGGCGGCCGCCATTTTCGCGGCGGCGATCACTTCCTCGTCGCTGGCGCCGGCGCGGCCGTAGCGGATGTTTTCCATGGCGTCGGCCGAGAAGATCACGGTATCCTGCGGCACGATGCCGATGGCGTCGCGCAGGGTGTGCAGGTCGAGCTGCTTGATGTCGACGCCGTCGAGGCGGATGCTGCCGCATTGCGGGTCATAGAAGCGCAGGAACAGCTGGAACAGGGTGGTCTTGCCGGCGCCGGACGGCCCCACGACGGCCACCGTTTCACCGGCGCGGATATCCAGGCTGACGTGGTCCAGCGCGTAGGTGTCCGGGCGCGACGGGTACGAAAACACCACGTCGTTGAGCGACAGGGAAGCGCCATTCGCGGCGCGCGCGGGCAGCGGCAGCGGCGCGGCCGGCGATGCGATTTCCGATTTGACGGCCATCAGTTCCAGCAGGCGCTCGGTGGCGCCGGCGGCGCGTTGCGCTTCGCCCATGACTTCGGACAGGGCGCCGATGGCGCCGGCGACGATGGAGGCGTACAGGATGAACTGGCCCAGGTCGCCGCCCGTCATCGCGCCGTCCAGCACGGCGCGCGCGCCCAGCCACAGCACGAAGACGATGGTGCCGAAGACGAGCAAAATCGCGATCATGGTCAGCAGGGCGCGGGCGCGGATGCGGCGCATGGCCGTCATGAAGGCGCCTTCGACGGAGTCTTTGAAGCGCTTCGATTCGATTTTTTCGTGCGTAAACGCCTGCACGGTGGGCATGGCGTTGAGGATTTCGCCGGCCATGGCCGAGGCGTCGGCGATGCGGTCCTGCGAGTCGCGCGACAGCTTGCGCACCTTGCGGCCAAACACGATGATGGGCACGACGACGAGGATCAGGAGGCCGATGATGATGCCGGCCAGCTTGGCGCTGGTGACGAACAGCATCACCAGGCCGCCCAGGAACAGCAGCACGTTGCGCAGCGCCATCGAGATGCTGGTGCCGACGACGGCCTGGATCAGGGTCGTGTCGGTGGTGATGCGCGACAGGACTTCGCCCGTCTGCGTGGTTTCAAAGAATTCCGGGCTTTGCGTGACGACGTGGCGGTACACGGCGCTGCGGATGTCGGCCGTGACGCGCTCGCCCAGCCAGGACACCGTGTAAAAGCGCGCCGCCGTGGCCAGCGCCAGGATCGAGGCCACGCCGAACAGGGCGAGGAACACCAGGTCGACATGCTGGATGCTCTTCGAGCCGGCCGCGCCGCCGAAACCGAGGTCGATCATCTGCTTGAAGGCGGCGGGAATGGCCAGGGTGGAGGCGGCGGCCACCACCAGCGCGATACCGGCCAGGAAAAACTGCTTGCGGTACGGCGTCAGGAAGGGCATCAAGCCCTTGAAGGCGGCCAGGCTGCCTTTTTTCAGTTCGCGGCTGGTGCCGGTCGTGGAAGGCGATGTGCTTGCGGGAGGGGTATTTGCTTCGGTACTGGTTGTCATTGGTCTTCGCTTTGATTGCATATTCGGTACTGCTGTTCGGGGCTTTTAGCGTCTTTCTTGACCCCAAAAGCAAGTTCTGGGGTCGGACCCTCAGGGTCCGACCCCGGCTTTTACGGGTTTGCCTATAACTTCATCGGCGCCACATACCCCGTCATTTCCAGGTAGGCGTGGCCCGCCGGCTGGCCGTCGCGCTCCACCGTCACGGCGCCTTCCCAGTACACGGCGCCCGTGGATCTGCGTGAATCGAGCTCCTGGTCTGGCTGCAGCGGCTTGATCTGCCAGCGCGTGGCACCCGTGCGGATCTCCGTGGCGACCGGGTATTCGGCCTGCGTGCGGGGCGAGCGCCACAGCTGCGTGGGCGTGAAATCGACATCGCCGGGCGCGAACTGCGTCATCTTACCGGACGCGTCGCGCCATGTCGCGTGTGCCCATAGTTTAGCACCTGTCTTGCTGCGGATCTGGAAGGCCATCAGGGCGCCGCCGTCGTCGAGGTTGGCGCCGATCCAGTTCCAGCCGCTGGCATCGGCGTCGAGCACCTGGCTGGACCACTCGTGATCGAGCCAGGTGGTGCCTGTCACGGCTTCCGGCTTGCCGCCCAAGCGCGCGATGGTGCCACGGGTAGCGAGCTGCGGCTTGCTGTAGTAATAGCTCGCTTGCGCGGGCCGCGCGCCCTTGCGCGAATAGCCGTTCTCTCCCTGCAGCAGCACGGGCTGCGTGGGCGCAAGCGTCAGCTGCAGGTGAAAGTCGCGCGCCGCCAGGCTGACCTGGTAAGTGCCGTCGGCCTGGCGCCGCATGCGCCAGTCGTCCAGTTTCACGTCCGTGTCGCCCACCCTGGCATAGGCCAGGCCAAAGCCCTCGCGCGCGCTTTTCTCGTCGTGCAGCAGCTTGCCCAGCTTCGGGTCGGACAGGGCGGCGTGGCCGATGATCAGCTGTTTCGGCGCGAAGGCGCTGGGGTTGTCCGCGTCGGTGGCCGTGGCGCTGCGAAAGAAGGTCACCTGGTAGCCCAGTTGTTCCCCGGCCGCGGTTTTGACCCAGCCGGTGGCGTACCACCATTCCGTTTTATAGGCGGGGTGGGCGCCGAAGTCGTGCGGCAGGCGCAGGCTTTGCCCGGCCGGCAGCGGCGTGACGGGCGCGAACGCGGGCGGCGCGGCCAAGGCCGGCATGGCTAGTGCCAATGACAAGATGAATACGCGGCGCATTACCAGTCCTCCCTGACGGCGCGGATGGGGCCAGCGGACAGCGCCTGGCGGCCCGCGACCAGGGCCGTGAGGGCCGCTGCCGTGAGCAGGGCGCCCGCCACGGTGGCGATCAGGGGCCACGGCAGGTGCAGCTGCATGGTCCAGTGGAATGACTGGGGATTGACGATGAAGACCAGCACAAAGCTGATCAAGAGTCCCAGGATGAAACCGGTGGCGATGCCCAGCGCCGTCAGCGCGCCGCCTTCGAGCGCCAGGATGGACAGGATCTGGCCGCGCGTCACGCCGACGTGGCGCAGCATGCCGAATTCGCGCGCGCGGGCCAGGGTCTGGGCCGAGAACGTGGCGGCCACGCCGAACAGGCCGATGACGATGGCGATGGCTTCCAATAAATACGTGACGGCGAAGCTGCGGTCGAAAATCTGCAGGCTCAGGGCGCGGATGGCGGAAGGGTTCGACACTTCCAGGCTGGCGCCGAAGGGCAGGGCCTTCAGGCGCTGTTGCAGCGCGTCGCCCGTGACATCCTTGGCCAGCCACAGGGCTGCGTCGCTGACATCGAGGTCGCCCGTGAGGGCGCGGTAGTCGGCCAGCGGCATCTGGATGGCGCCGGAAGAGCGCGCGTAGTCGCGCCAGATGCCGGCGACAAAAAAGGCGTGCAAGCCGCCCGCCAGCGGCAGTTCGATGCGCTCGCCCGGCTTGCGGCTGTACAGGTCGGCCGCCGCTTCGGACAGCCACACGGGCCGGCTGCCTGCCGGCACGGGCAGCGAGTCGCCCACCAGCACCATGCTCTTGCCCGGATCGGCCAGCAGGATGGGACGCGCCAGCAAGACCACGTTGGGGCGGTCGGGCGCCAGCGACAGCGAGCGCACGCGCTGGAAATCCACCCTGGCCACGCCGGGCAGGGCAAGGATGGCGTCCTGTTCGCGCGGGTTCAGGCCGCCGGTGCCCGCGCCGGAAACGGTGCGCGCATACAGGTCGGCCGGCAAAATCTGCAGCAGCCAGTCGTCGACGGACACGCGGAAGCTCGACACCATGATGGCCATCGCCACCATCAGGCTAAAGCTCGACAGCACGCCGCCCAGGGCGATGCCGGCCTGGCCCGAGGCATTCGCCAGGCGTGCCAGGGTCAGGCTGCGCACGGGCGCATGCGCGCTCGTTTCCGTGCGCAGCCAGGCGCGCTGCAGGTAGCGGAAGACGACGGCCGCCAGTTGCGGCATCAGCGCGATGGCGCCGATCAGCAGCAGCGCGATGGAGAGATAACCGAACAGGGGCAGCTCGAACACGGGCGGCAGCAGGGTCAGGGCGCCGGCCAGCAGCAAACAGGCCAGCGCGGGCCAGGTCTTGGCCAGGCGCGCCGTCACGATTTCCTCGCTGCCCGATTTCAGGGCGATGGCGGGCGCCGCGCGCGCCGCTTCCAGCGCCGGCGCGGCGCAGCCCAGCAAGGCCACGCCCAGGCCCAGGGCGAAGTAGACCAGGGCGGCGACGGGCGTGAATTGCACCTGCGGCTGCACGCCCGCGAAATAGCCGGCGCCCAGGTCGCCGCCAAAGAAGCGCAGCGCCACGGCCGCCAAGGCGTAGCCGCCGGCGATGCCCAGCGCGGCGCCCAGCACGCCCAGGCTGGCGCCTTCCAGCAGCACCTGGCGCAGCAACGTGCCCCGTTCCATGCCCAGCACGCGCAGCAGCGCGAACTGGCCGCGGCGGCGGATGACGGACAGCGCCTGCGTGGAAAACACGAGGAAGGCGCCCGTAAACAGGGCGACGAGGGCCAGCACCGTCAGGTTGACGCGGTAGGCGCGGCTCAGGTTATTGTTGCGGCTGTTCTGGTTGTCGTCATTGGGCTGGCCCACGCGGAAACGCCCCGGATACTGCGCTTCCAGCGCGCGCGCCAGGTCCGCCTGGAAGGCGTCGCGGTTGACGCCCTGGCGCAGCTTCAAATCGATGCGCGACAGCTTGCCCAGCTTGTTGAAACGCCATTGCGCCGCGCCGATATCCATGACGGCGATGCGCTGCCCGGCGCGCGCCCGCTGCAGCGAACCGGCCACGCGCAGCGATACGCTGCCCGTGCCCGATTGCAGGGCGATGCTGTCGCCTTCGGCCAGCTGGAGCCAGCGCAGGGCGGCCGGCGATAAAAAGAGGGCGTCGTCGGCCAGGGTGTCGAAGGTCCGGCCTTCGGCGGGCGCGCCGATCAGGTCGGGCGAGATGAAGCCAGCGCGGAAGACGTCGAGCGCCAGGATGTGCAGCGCGCCGCCATCCTTGGCGGCGGCGTCGGCCACGCCGGCCTGCAGTTCCAGCACGGGCGAGGCGACGGCCACGCCGTCGCGCTGCGCCAGCCATGGGTAGATGCTTTCATCGAACAGGGCTTCGCGCCCGGCCACCTGCACGTCGGCCTGGCCGGACAGGCTTTTCACGGCCGTGGAAAATTCATTGAAGGCGGCCGCGTTGATCAGGTGGATGGCAAAGCCCAGCGAGACGCCGATGGCGATGGCGAGGATGGCGACCAGCGCCCGCACGGGATGCGCGCGCCATTCGCCCAGCAGCAGCCAGCGCGACAGCAGGCGCCGCGAGGCGGAGGGGCCGGGCGGGCCGGGCTGCAAGGTCAATTCAGGCACTCGATGGCCAGGCGCTCGCCGGCGCGCCGCGCTTTCAGCTGTGCCGCATCGCGGTTCCTGTCACCGGCGCCGACGGCGTCCTGCGCCGCCCATTTCTGTTCCAGGCGCAGCTGGGCGCAATGCCTGTCGCGCGCTTCCTGCTGCCTGGCGCCCCGTTCGCGCGCCTGGTCTTCCCGCTGTTCCTGCAGCTTGCGCGCCGCTTCCAGTTGGCTGGCCACGCGTTCCTGGCGCGTGGCGGCGCCCTTGTCGACGGCGGGCGGCGGCGAGGGGATTTCCAGGATCTGCAGCTGGCCGCCGGCGCATGGCGCGGCGCTGTAGCTGGTCTGGCCATCCTTCACGCATTTGTAGACATCCTGCGCACCGGCATGGCCGGCCACGCAGGCAAACAGTATCAGCAGGAGGGACGGGCGATTCACAATATCTTCCCCGGATTCATGATGTTCTGCGGGTCCAGCGCCTGTTTCACGGCGCGCATCAGCTGCAGTTCCAGCGGCGACTTGTAGCGCGCCAGATCGGCCTTTTTCAAGGCGCCGATGCCGTGTTCGGCCGAAATCGAGCCGCCAAAGGCGTGGACCTGGTCGTGCACGATGCGGTTGATGGCGTCCTGGTTGGCGAGGAAGTCGCCGTCCGTCATGCCGGCGGGCGGCGCCACGTTGTAGTGCAGGTTGCCGTCGCCCAGGTGGCCGAAGCACACGAGCTGGCAGCCGGGGAAGGCTGATTCCAGGGCCGCATCCGTGATGGTGATGAAGTCGGCGATGCGGGAAATCGGCAGCGAGATATCGTGCTTGATGTTCTTGCCCGCCTGCGCCTGCGCCAGCGGGATGTGTTCGCGCAGCTGCCACAGGCCTTCCGACTGCGCCACGGAGCTGGCGACGACGGCGTCGTCGATCAATGCGTCTTCCAGCGCCGCGCCGATGCTCGCTTCCAGCAGTTCGACGGCGTGCGCCTCGGACTGGCTGCTGGACAGTTCCAGCAACACATACTGACCATGCGCGCCGGTGAAAGGCCGCGGCAGCTGCGGGAATTGTTCCGCCACCAGCTGCAGGCAGTATTGCGACATCAGTTCAAAGCCCGTCAGGCTGGCGCCGCAATGGTCTTGCATCAGCGACAGCAGGCGCAGGGCGTGGGCGGGCGAAGGCATGGCGGCCAGCGCCGTGATGCAGGCTTTCGGCTGCGGGTACAGTTTCATGACCGCGCCGGTGATCACGCCCAGCGTGCCCTCGGCGCCGATGTACAGGTCGCGCAAATCGTAGCCGGTATTGTCCTTGCGCAAACCGCGCAAGCCGCTCCAGACTTCGCCCTGCGGCGTGACCACTTCCAGGCCCAGGCACAGCTCGCGCGTATTGCCGTAGCGCAGTACGGCCGTGCCGCCCGCGTTGGTGGCCAGATTCCCGCCGATGGTGCAACTGCCTTCGGCCGCCAGGGACAGGGGGAACAGGCAGCCGGCGGCGCTGGCCGCTTCCTGGATGGTTTGCAGGATGCAGCCCGCATCGACCGTGATGGTGCGGTTGACGGGATCTAGCGCGCGGATGGCGTTCAGGCGCGCCAGCGACAGCACGATGGCCGTGCCGGCCGCGTCGGGGATGCTGCCCAGCACCAGGCCCGTGTTGCCGCCTTGCGGCACGACGGGAATGCGCCATTGCGCGCAGGCGCGCAGCACGCCGGCCACTTGCTCCACCGTGGCGGGCCGCAGCACGGCCAGGGCCTTGCCGGTGAACCTGTCGCGCCAGTCGGTGAGGAAGGGCGCCATGTCGGCGTCCAGGGTCAGGACGTAGGTATCGCCCAGCAGGCCGCGGCAGGCGGCGAGGAAGTCGGCTTGTTCACTCATGGTGTTGGACGCTCATTTCTTGATGCTCACTTTATTCACTTTTTCCAGAAGTTCCCTGGCCATGCGCTTGGCCGCCTTTTTATACGGGCGCAGGAACAGCACGGCGCAAATGAAATACAGGCAGACGATGGCCGCCTCGCCCCAGGCCATCCAGGCCGAGACGGGATTGGTGTCGCTGTAGCCGCGCACCACGCCTTCCGTGAAGTACAGCAGGATCACCATCGACGACCATTGCAGGGT
>CAUSDR010000047.1:0-20595 GCA_963530105.1 uncultured Janthinobacterium sp. | reverse complement strand
CCCTGCTCCATAACGGCACCCTGACGGCGCTTTATTTCCTCGCCGTCGCCACGCTTGGGGCGCCTGACCGGGGCGGCTATCCGCCGCCCCTCGCGACGCCTCCGACGCTCAACACTGAACGCTGAATCAATATGAATCGCTATCCTGCCTGGAAATACATCATCATCGTCGTCGCCTTATTGCTGGGCGCACTCTATACGGCGCCCAATTATTTCGGTGAATCACCGGCGCTGCAAGTAACCAGCGGCAAGTCGACCGTCAAAGTGACGAGCGAGCTGATGACGCAAGTCGATCAAATATTGACGAAAGAAAACGTCAAGTCGGAAGGTGTCACCATGGACGGCGCCGGCAACCTCGCCTCCGTGCGCGTGCGTTTCGCCGATCCGGACACCCAGTTCAAGGCAAAACTGGTGCTGGAAAAAGACCTGAATACGGATGCCAGCGACCCCGCGTACATCGTGACGGTCAACCTGCAGGCGAATACGCCGATGTGGATGCAGAAATTGCATGCCTTGCCGATGTTCCTAGGCCTGGACTTGCGCGGCGGCGTGCACTTCCTGATGCAGGTCGATGCCAAAGCCGTACTGAACAAGAAAATCCAGGGCGTCCAGTCCGCCGCGCGTAGCGTGCTGCGCGACAAGAATATTCGCCACGCCGGCATCGAGCGCGTGGGCGACAGCGTGCAGATCAACTTCCGCGACGCGGAAACGCGCCTGAAGGCAAAAAATGTCCTGTCCGACCAGATGACGGAACTGGCGTTCGCCGATGCGGGCGAAGGCAGCGATTTGAAACTCAACATCACCCTGAAGCCGGCGGCCCTGAAAGCCACCATCGACGAAGGCGTGAAACAGAATATCTCCACCCTGTCCAAGCGCGTCAACGAGCTGGGCGTGGCCGAGCCGCTGATCCAGCAGCAAGGTCCTGACCGCATCGTGGTGCAACTGCCTGGCGTGCAGGACGTGGCCCGCGCAAAAGCCATCATCGGCCGCACGGCCACCCTGGAAGTACGCCTGGTCGATGAAAGCATCGTGCCTGGCACGGAACTGTCGAGCGCCATTCCATTCAATTCGGAATTGTTCACGGTTGGCAAGGGCGTGCCTGTCGTGCTGTCGAAAGACGTGATCCTGACGGGCGACTATATTTCCAGCGCCACGGCCAGCTTCGACCAGAACCAGCAAGCGGCCGTGTCGATCGACCTGAATGGCGACGGCGGCCGCAAGATGCGCGAAGCGACGCGCGAACGCGTGGGCAAGCGCATGGCCATCGTGCTGTTTGAAAAAGGCAAGCCGGAAGTGCTGTCGGTCGCCACCATCCAGCAGGAACTCGGTTCGCGCTTCCAGATCACGGGCATGGGCGGCGCGGAAAACGCCAACGAACTGGCGCTGCTGCTGCGCTCGGGCGCCCTGTCGGCACCGATGACCGTCATCGAAGAACGCACGATCGGACCGCAACTGGGCGCGGAAAACATTGCCAAGGGCTTCCATTCGACCCTGTATGGCTTCATCGCCATCGCCATCTTCATGATCGCCTACTACATGCTGTTCGGTGCCTTCAGCGTGCTGGCCCTGGCTTCCAACCTGCTGTTGCTGATCGGCCTGCTGTCGATGATCCAGGTGACCTTGACCTTGCCCGGTATCGCCGCGATCGCGCTGGCGCTGGGCATGGCGATTGACGCCAACGTGCTGATCAACGAACGTATCCGTGAAGAGTTGCGCGCAGGCAATACACCGCAAGCGGCGATCGCTGCCGGCTTCGACCGCGCATGGGCCACGATTCTCGATTCGAACGTGACCACCCTGATCGTCGGCCTGGCGTTGCTGGCCTTCGGCAGCGGTCCGGTGCGCGGCTTTGCCGTCGTGCATTGCCTGGGCATCCTGACCTCGATGTTCTCCTCCGTCTTCGTCTCGCGCGGCGTGGTCAACCTCTGGTATGGCCGCAAGAAAAAGCTGACCACCTTGTCGATCGGCACGGTCTGGGTACCGGGCACGAGCAAATAAGCGACGGCCCAGCCCTACCCAATAGCGTCAACAGCGATCGCATCCGGCGGCCATGCCACCGGATGCACAGAACAGAACTCAGAGGATTTCATGGAATTTTTCCGGATCAAAAAAGATATTCCCTTCATGCGCCATGCGTTGATTTTCAACGTCATCTCGGCCGTGACCTTCATTGCCGCCGTCTTCTTCCTCGTGCACAAGGGCTTGCACCTGTCCGTGGAATTCAAGGGCGGCACCGTGATGGAGGTGAAGTACCCGAAAGCGGCCAACCTTGAAGGCATACGCGGCACGCTGATCGGCATGGGCTATGAAGAGCCGGGCGTGACCAGCTTCGACACGGCGCGCGACGTCATGATCCGCCTGCCGGTGGAAAAGGGCGTCAGCGCCGCCAACACTTCGCAGCGCGTGTTCGAAGCCCTGTGCAAAGCCGAGCAGGGCACGACCAAGGGCATCGATACCGTCACCGACAAGGGCGAGCACGTCATCAAGAGCGCCTGCATGGACGCCGCCGGCAATGAAGCGGTGGTGCTGCAGAAAGTCGAATTCGTCGGCCCGCAAGTGGGCGAGGAGCTGGCGCAGAACGGCTTGAACGCGCTGGTGATGGTGATCCTGGGCGTCATGATCTACCTGGCCATCCGCTTCGAGTGGAAATACGCTGTTTCGGCGATTATCGCCAACTTGCATGACGTCGTCATCATCCTGGGCTTCTTCGCCTTCTTCCAGTGGGAATTCTCGCTGACGGTACTGGCGGCGATCCTGGCGGTGCTGGGCTACTCGGTCAACGAATCGGTGGTGATCTTTGACCGTATCCGCGAAAACTTCCGCAAGCAGCGCAAGGCCAGCGTGCATGAAGTGATCGACAACGCGATCACCAGCACCATTTCGCGGACCATCATTACCCACGGTTCGACCCAGATGATGGTGCTGTCGATGCTGGTCTTCGGCGGCCAGACCCTGCACCACTTCGCCCTGGCGCTGACCATCGGTATCTGCTTCGGCATTTACTCGTCGGTGTTCGTGGCGGCATCGATCGCCATGTGGCTGGGCGTGAAACGCGAAGACTTGATCAAGCCGATCAAGGAAAAAGACGAAACCGACGGCGCCGTGGTGTAAGCGCAGTCAGTTGCACGACGAATTGAAGAACGATCACCCTTCGCGGTGGTCGTTTTTTTTTGTGACGGATGAAGATGAAGCGTTTGATAGTGATGGGCATCATGGCGGGCATCGGCACGCTGGCCGGCGCCGCTGATTTCAGCCGCGTGGGCGCCGCCAGCATCGCCCTGCGCGGCACGCTCGCCGATGGTGACGTGGCGAAGCTGCGCCAGCTGGCCACGCCGGAAACCGGCGTGCTGCGCGTGAATAGCGATGGCGGCGATCCGCAGGCGGCGATGCAGCTGGGGCGTTACCTGCGCCAGCGGCAATGGGATGTCGCCATCGATACCGTGTGCGCGGACAGCTGCGCCCTGTACGTCTTCCCGGCCGCGCGCCGCAAGCAGATTCCCGCCGATGCCGTGCTGGCCGTGCAGGCCTCGGCCTTCCAGCGCGCGCAGGCGGCGCCGGAACAGCTGCGGCGCACCCTGGCCGAGGCGGGCGTGGCTGCCGAAGACCTGGACGCTGAAACGGCGGCGCTGGGGCAGCAGCTGGCCCACGTGGCGGCGCTGGAGGCGGCGTTTGCTGCCGACATGGGCATCGCGCCTGCGTTTTACCGCGACTTCCGCCAGGTGGCGGCGCAGGCTGACACGGTGCGCCGGGGCTTTCCGGATGAGGAAGCGGCTGTCTTCTGGTGGCCTGCGTCGTCGCGCCTGCAGCGCTGCTACGGCATCGCGGGCGTGGACGAGGGCACGCGCGCGGCGCGCCTGCTGCCCGCTGGCTATCTGTACGTGCCCGCCCTGTCCGCCCTCGTCATGGGCGACCAGGCCTTGCCGGACTGCCTCCCATGAGCCGCAGCGGCCGCCTGTTCCTGCTGATGGACGCCATGCGCGCCAAACGGGTGCCCGTCACGGCGGCCCAGCTGGCGCAGCAGCTGGGCGTCTCCGAGCGCACGATTTACCGCGATATCCAGACCCTGGCGGAACTGGGCGCGCCGCTGCAGGGCGAGGCGGGCATCGGCTATGTGCTGCGCCGTGGCAGTTTTCTGCCGCCGCTGATGTTCGGCCCCGACGAACTGGAAGCGCTGGTGCTGGGCGCGCGCTGGGTGCGCCGCCAGGGCGACGCGGGCCTGGCGCAGGCGGCCGAAGCGGCGCTGGCGAAGATCGCCGCCGCTTCGCCGCGCGATCTGCGCGACAGCATGGCCGAGACCAGCCTGTGGGTGCCGCTGGGCCGTCCCGCCGATGGCACGCAGCCTGCCGACCGCTATGTGCAGCCCGTGCGCGAGGCCATCCGCTACGAACAGAAACTCACGCTTGGCTACCAGGACGAGCATGGCAGCCCCACCTTGCGCACGGTGTGGCCCTTTGCGCTGGCTTTTTTCGAGGGCAAGCGCCTGCTGGCCGCCTGGTGCGAACTGCGCGGCGATTACCGCCATTTCCGCATCGACCGCATCGCCAGCGTGCAGCAGCATGCGGAACGCTATGCCACGCGGCGCCACGTGCTGCTGGAAGCCTGGCGCAAGGCGCATGATATTGATCCGGAAAGTTAAGACTGTCCATTCGCAGGCTCCTGACAAAAACTGTCAGTGACTGGTTCTACGATGGCGGCTCCTTCACTCACCGGAGCCACGCACCATGCGCCTGTACCACCACCCCATGTCCTCGAATGCCCGCCGCGCCCTGATGACGGCGATTCACCTCGGCCTGTCTCTGGAACTGGCCGAAGTCGACCTGATGAATGCCGATGACCGCCGCCGCCTGGGCGAACTGAACCCGAACGGCAAGCTGCCCGTGCTGGCCGATGGCGGTTTGTTATTGTGGGAATCGTGCGCCATCATGCAATATCTGGCCGAACAGGTGCCGGGCCAGACCCTCTATCCATCGGCGCCGCAGGAGCGTGCCGACGTCAACCGCTGGCTGTTCTGGGCCGCACAGCATTTCTCGCCCGCCATTGCCGTACTGGCCTGGGAACGCGCATGGAAGGGCATGACGGGCAATGGCGCGGCCGATCCGCTGGAAGAGGCGCGCGGCGAGCGCGAACTGCATGCCTGCGCCGTGGTGCTGGACGCGCACCTGGCGCAGCGCGACTGGCTCTGTGGCAATGCCTTGAGCCTGGCCGATTTCGCCGTGGCTGCGCCGCTGATGTACAGCGAAGCGGTACGCCTGCCGCTGGCGCAGTATGCGCATCTCCAGGCCTGGTTTGCCCGCGTGCAGCTGCTGCGCACCTGGCAGGAAACGCAGGTGGACTTGATCGTGGGATAAATGTGTCCGCTAAGTGTGGCAGCGCACGGAACCGGCGTTGCCGCACGCATAAGATAGGGCTGTCTCTTTCAGGACATCCCTAGCTTTGGACTTTACCCGCTTTCGAGCGGGTTTTTTTTGTCCCGCGTATTGCCTGGCGCCTAGTGCACCAGCACCTTCAGCAGCGACTGCACTTCGTCGTCCGATTCTTCCAGGATGCTCGACAGGGTCATGTCGTCGCCGATGACGCAATCGATGCTGCGCGCGGCGCGGGCAGCCCGCACGGCGATGGCGGCCGGGCTTTCATTCAGGGGGGATGCCACGGGCGCCAGGTCGTTCGCCAGCAGCAGGGTGTCGCCCAGCGACTCGGGCGGGATGGCGCGCAAGCCTTCCCACAGGGAATCGATGGCTTGCATCACGGCTTCCGGCACTTTCAGTTTGGTCAGCACGCCGTGGCCGATGGCCTGTTCGCCATGTTCGACCCAGTCCTGCGGCTCGCCGTCGAGGATGCCGGGAAACTCGGCCGCGCGCGACAGCATGTAAAAGCCGCCCACTTCATGCATGATGCCGGCGAACAGGGCCGTATCGGGATCGACCTTCGTCACGCGGCGCGCAATCACCTGTGCCAGCGCCGCCACGTGGGCCGTATGCTCCCACAGCTGGTTGGCCTTGGCCTGCACCACGGGATCGCTGATCGTGCTGCCCAGCTGGCGTACGATCAGCGACGCCACCACGGATTGCAAGGTGCGCACGCCGAGGCGCTGCACGGCATTGCGCACGCTGGTGATTTCGTTGCCGGAGCGGTTGAACGCCACCGAATTGGCGATGGCCACCGTGCGCGCCGCCAGCAGCGGGTCGGCTTGCACCAGCTTGGCGGCCGCCTCGATATGGCAATCGGGATCGGCCAGCGCCTGCTGCAGCTTGAGCGAAGCGTCCACATTGGCGGGGAAAGTCAGCTCGCCGCGACCGGCAAGTGCAGCGATACTTTTAAAGGCGTCGAGTCTGTTCATTGAAAAAATTATACTCGCAATATTTCCATACGGAACTTTTTAACCGTGATCTTTTCGCAAACTGGCAAGCAAAAGGCAAGCAACTGCCCCGTAAACGGGAAAAGGCATGCCGCTGGATCAGTGGCATGCCTTTTTTTTAACGACAGCGATCGTCAATGCGTTGCGCAAAACCATCGCGAGCGGATGGGATTTGTAGCCGGGAAGCGCAACCGGGCTTCAGCACGGCGGCGCCGAGCCGGCGAGCATCGCCGGCCGCAAGGTCCGCCGCGCAGCAGGTTTTGTTACGCGTTATTAGAGAGATTCGCTGAAGATGGCATCGCAGCCTTCGACCAACTCGTCGCTGTCTTCCAGTTCATCCGTCAAGCCCAGGTCGAAGAGTTCCTCGACGGCGTTCATGAAGCTGTTGTGCTTGGTAGCGCCGATCAGGCGGTAGATTTCACCGTCTTCGTTGCGCACGCCGATGATCAGCTTTTCCTGGCGCACCAGTTCCGGCGTGCTGGCGTTGAGCAACAGGTTGCCGATGATGTGTTTATCGAAATGTGCGGGCTTTTTGCCTTCGAGCAATGAAGTTTTCAACTTGTTTCCTTTGTCTTGTTTGAATTTGAATCTGTGCTTGGTGTATGGTCAGCTGCACCGTTGGCAATGGCTTGTTTCAGGCCCGCCAGGGTGGTTTCCAGGCGGCTGAAATCGTCGTCCGTATAACTGGCAAACAGTTGCCGGCCCTGTCTGGTCAACTTGGGGAACACGTCCTGGAACAGGTGCTCCCCCTGTGTACTCAGGCGTACATAGTAGGAACGCTTGTCGCGTGGGCAACGTTCGCGTATCACCAGCCCCTTGTGTTCCAGGCGGTCCACCACGCCCGTCAGCGTGCCCTTGGTGATCAGGGTTTTCTGGCCCAGTTCCTTGTAGGACATGCCAGAGGTGTTGCCGAGCGTGGCGATGATGTCGAATTGCGCATGCGTCAAGCCGTACTGGCGCACGAAGTCGCTAGAAAACCGCTCGAAGTCCTGCATGCATTCGGCCAGCAGCCGGATACTTTTTAAATATCGTTCACCCATGGGTGTGATTATATCCTTCCGCCCCGCTTTTTTTCGCCGCGTCCTGGCATGTTGTTGCCGCAGGGGCTGAATGGGGCGGAAGTCCGGTATCATGTGTGCAACTCAGCCCTTGCCCCCATCCCGCCTCGCCGATGTCTTTCGCTAATCTTTCCCGTATCGGCCTCGACAAACCATTGCGCCTGCTGCTGGTGCACGCCGGCGATGCCGAGTCGATCACCTGGGCCGGCCTGGTGCAGCCGCTGCGCCTGTGCGCGCGGGCGCTGGGGCCGGAAGCCTTCCAGCTCGATGTGCGGACGCCAGAGCAAGTGGCGCAGCAGGGCGGCAACTGGCATGTCGCGCTGCTGGTGGCCGATGAGACACAGGCGCCGCTGCGCGCCGAGCTGTGCCGTGCCGTGATCGAGCGTTGCCGCTCCGCGCCGTTCTGGGGCGGCGTGGGCGCGGCCGTGCTGTGGCTGGCCGACGCGGGCGTGATGGATGGCGTGCGCATCGCCTTGCCCTGGGCCCTGTACGCGGATGCGGAGGCGAAGGCCGAGCGCGCCATCCTGACACCGCACCTGTTCGACATCGACGGCCCCCACATCACCTGCTGCGGCGGCGCGGCCAGCATCGACTTTTCGCTGACCCTGATCGAGACCATCTTCGGCGCCGACGTGCAGGCGCTCGTCAAGGAAGCCTTGTGCGTGGACAAGGTGCGCGGCAAGGAGGAGCGCCAGCGCGTGGCCCTGCAGGCGCGCTTCGGCGTGCTGCAGCCTAAGCTGTCCGAAGCGGTGACCTTGATGGAGGCCAATATCGAGGAACCGCTGTCGACCGACGATATCGCCAGCCTCGTGGGACTGTCGCGGCGCCAGCTGGAGCGGCTGTTCAAGCAATACCTGGGCAGCCTGCCGTCGCGCTACTACCTGGAACTGCGCTTGCAACGCTCCCGGCAACTATTGCTTGATACACATTATTCCATCGTGCAAGTGGGTTTGATGTGCGGTTTTTCTTCCGGATCGCACTTTTCCACGGCGTTTGGCACCCTGTTCGGCAATACCCCGCGCGAGGAACGCCAAAGAAAGCTCATGCCGCCGGCCTGACGTCTGGTGAAATCCACTGCGTGCCGCGTGTGCGGGCCGCCATGCGCACCGCCTCGGCGGCCCGGTGCTGCGTGCAGCGGCGCTTCCCGGGCCGCTGGCGGCGGCGAACCGCATTGCCGCTTGCGACGATTTCGCCAGGCATTATAAATTTAGCACTATCGTGCGATACGCCCGGCTGTGATGAATTGTGAAAATCCTTGTCGCAGATTCAAAAGAGTTTTAGCATCCCGCTTTTTATAATGCTGTACACACGTAGCTGTCGTAGCTGCGGAGTACCTAACATATTGATGGGGAAATGCTATGAATGCCAAGCTTGATTCGACCGTAACCGCTCGTCCAGTCAGCCGGGAAACCTTTGACCAGGTCCTGGTTCCTACCTACGCTCCCGCTGCCATGGTACCCGTGCGCGGTGCCGGCCTGGACCTGTGGGATCAGTCCGGCAAGCATTACCTCGATTTCACCTCCGGCATCGCCGTCAACAGCCTGGGCC
The DNA here is from genome assembly GCA_963530105.1 of uncultured Janthinobacterium sp. Taxonomy (GTDB): domain Bacteria; phylum Pseudomonadota; class Gammaproteobacteria; order Burkholderiales; family Burkholderiaceae_D; genus Janthinobacterium. The sequence continues at coordinate 11,635 of CAUSDR010000047.1, read as the reverse complement.
ACTGCCATCCGGCCCTGGTCGACGTGCTGACCAAGCAAATCAACAGCCTGTGGCATTTGGGCAACGGCTACACCAACGAACCGGTGCTGCGCCTGGCGCTGGCCCTGACGGAAGCGACCTTCGCCGACCGCGCCTTCTTCTGCAACTCGGGCGCGGAAGCCAATGAAGCGGCCTTGAAACTGGCGCGCAAGTACGCGCACACCAAGTTTGGCGCGCACAAGTCGCGCATCATTTCCTGCTTCAGCTCCTTCCACGGCCGCACCCTGTTCACGGTCTCCGTCGGCGGCCAGGCCAAGTACACGGAAGGCTTCGAGCCGCTGCCGCCATCGATCGACCATATCGCCTACAACGACATCGAAGCGGCGCGTGCCGCCATCGGTGATGACGTGTGCGCCGTGATCGTCGAGCCGGTGCAAGGCGAAGGCGGCGTCGTGCCGGGCAATCCGGAATTCCTCAAGGAGCTGCGCGCCCTGTGCGACAAGACCGGCGCCCTCTTGATTTTCGACGAAGTCCAGTGCGGCATGGGCCGCACTGGCGCGTTGTTCGCGTACATGGGCTATGGCGTCACGCCGGACATCCTGACGGCCGCCAAGGCCCTGGGCAATGGCTACCCGATCGGCGCCATGCTGACCACCGACGCGCTGGCGCAGACGCTGGCCGTCGGCACCCACGGCACCACCTACGGCGGCAATCCGCTGGCCGCCACCGTGGCGCTGACCGTGCTCGAGACGATCAACACGCCGGCCTTCCTGGCGCGCGTGAAGGAAGCCAGCGTCAACACCATCGCCATGCTGCAAGGCTTGATCACGGATTACCCGCAAGTGTTCTCCGCCGTGCGCGGCAGCGGTTTGCTGCTGGGCCTGGTAGTCACGGACGCCTACAAGGGCCGCGCGAAAGACATCCAGAAGGCGGCCGAAGCGCAAGGCCTGATGGTGCTGATCGCCGGCATGGACGTGGTGCGCCTGGCGCCGGCCCTGATCGTCTCGGACGAGCAGATCGCCGAAGCGGGCCGCCTGCTGCGCGTCGCCATCGACGGCTTGCTGAAAGCCTGAAGCTAGCTTCGCTCCCTGTTTGATCACCGGCCCGCCGCTTTGCTGCGGGCCGGCTTGGTTCTACCCGGGTTTTCAGCCCAAGTATCGTCAGCATTGAAGGAGTATCCATGTATGTTGTCCGTCCGGTAGAAATTGCGGATATTGCAGCCCTCGAAGCGCTGGCCGCGGTAACCATGCCGGGTGTCCATACCCTGCCGAAGACGCGCGAGAAAATCGCCGCCTCCGTCGAGCGCTCCATCGCCTCGTTTGCCGCCCACGTCGACATCCCCAGCGAAGAGTCGTATCTCTTCGTGCTTGAATCCCTGCTCGACAAGAGCATCTTTGGTACCGCCGCCATCTTTGCCTCGGCTGGCTCGAACGGCACCTATTTTTCCTTTCGCAACGACGTCATCCAGCAAGTTTCGCGCGACCTGAACATCAGCCACAGCGTGCATGCGCTGACCCTGTGTTCGGAGTTGACGGCGTACTCGCAGCTGTCCGGCTTCTATGTGCGCAACATGGAGCAGGCGGGCCTGGAAGCGGCGCTGCTGTCGCGCGCGCGGCTGCTGTTCGCCGTGCTGGCGCCGCACCGCTTCGGCGACCGCTTTTTCGTGCCGCTGGCCGGCATCACGGACGCCAACGGCCAGTCGCCGTTCTGGGATGCGCTGGGCCGCAAGTTCTTCCAGATGGATTTTCTCGATGCCGAAAAAGTCATCGGCGGCGCGCGCAACCGCACCCTGATCGTCGAACTGATGCCGCATTACCCCGTGTACGTGCCGCTGCTGCCCGGCGACGCGCAGGCGGCCATGGGCCAGATCCACCCGAGCGGCGAACTGGCCTTCAACCTGCTGACGGAAGAAGGCTTTGAAGCGGACGACTACATCGACATTTTCGATGGCGGCCCGATCCTGCAGGCGCACAAGAATTCGCTGCGCTCGTTTACGGGCTCGCTCACGCGCCGCGTGCTGGCCGGCGTCACGCCCAGCCGCACGGGCCTGAAAGTCAATTACGCGATCGCCTCCGGCGCCGAGCGCAATTTCCGCGCCGTGACCTTCGCCTGCGATGCGCTTGAAGCGCAGGACAGCGTCGGCTTGCCGGCCGACTTGCTCGAGGCGCTGGCCGTGGCCGAAGGCGACAGCGTCATTTGCGTGCGTATCTAAGGGAGTTCAATTTATGCTAGTAGTACGCGCCATCAACGCCAACGATCTCGACGCCCTGTACGGCCTGGCCAGCCAGGTCGGCACCGGCATGACCACCCTCAAGCCGGACATGAAAATGCTGGGCGACCGCCTGGCCATCGCCTGCGCTTCGTTCGCCGAAACCATCCCGCCCGAAAAGCGCGACTACATGTTCGTCATGGAGGATACCGACACGGGCCGACTGGCCGGCGTGTGCGCCATCAAGGGCGCCGTGGGCCTGGACGAACCATTCTATAACTACCGCATCGGCACGCTCGTGCATTCGAGCCGCGAGCTCGATGTATTTACGCGCATGGAAACGCTGTACCTGTCGAACGACCTGACGGGCAGCACGGAACTGTGCTCGCTGTTTTTGCACCCCGATTACCGCAGCGGCAACAACGGCAAGCTGCTGTCGAAAAGCCGTTTTTTGTTCATCGCCCAGTTCCCGCACCTGTTCACGGAAAAGCTGATCGCGGAAATGCGCGGCTACCAGGCGCCGGACGGCAGCTCGCCGTTCTACGAGGGCCTGGGGCGCCATTTCTTCAAGATGGATTTCCACCACGTCGACGACTTGACGAGCCTCGGTAAAAAATCCTTCATCGCCGAACTGATGCCGCGCCAGCCCATGTACGTGGCCTACCTGCCCGACGAGGCGCAGGAAGTCATCGGCAAGGTGCATCTGAGCACGGCGCCCGCGCGCCGCCTGCTGGAACAGGAAGGCTTGCACTTCGAAGGCTATGTCGACATTTTCGACGCCGGTCCCGTGCTGCAGGCGCGCGTCTCCGAGCTGCGCGCCATGCGCGACAGCATGCCGGCCGTGCTTGACGCCGAGGCGGCACCCGACGCCTGTGGCGATGCTGCTCAGGCCGAGCCTTACCTGGTGTCGAACACCGACCTGAAAGATTTCCGCATGATCGTCACCAGCGCCAATCCGCACAGCGGCAAGGTCGCGCTCGATGACGCTGAACTGCATCTGCTGCGTAGCCACAACGGCGACACCGTGCGCACGCTGTCACTCAACCCGAGGAAGCATACCCATGTCTAACGTGTTTAATTCATCTGCCGCAGCATCGAACTTCATCAACGGCGCCTGGCTGCCAGGCACGGGCCGCGAACTTGTCACCATCGATCCGTCGAACGGCAAGCAGACGTGGGCCAGCCTGGAAGCGACGGAAAACGAAGTCGAACAGGCTTGCCAGGCCGCCCGCGCCGCCTTTGACGCCTGGGCCGACACGCCCGTCGACGAGCGCATCGCCATCTGCGTGCGCTTTCGCGAACTGCTGAAGGAACATGCCGAAGCGCTGGCGCTGCTGATCTCGGAAGAAGTGGGCAAACCGCTGTGGGAGTCGCGCACGGAAGTGGCCACCATGGCCAACAAGATCGATATCTCGGTGCAGTCCTATCATGCGCGCACGGGCATCACGCAAAACAAGATCGCCGATGGCGACGCCGTGCTGCGCCACCGCCCGCATGGCGTCTTCGGCGTCTTTGGCCCGTATAACTTCCCCGGCCACCTGCCGAATGGCCATATCGTGCCGGCCCTGATCGCCGGTAACACCATCGTCTTCAAGCCCAGCGAATACGCGCCGCGCACGGCCGTGAAAACCGTGCAGCTGTGGCAGCAGGCAGGCTTGCCGGATGGCGTCGTCAACCTCGTCAACGGCGGGCGCGACACGGGCGTGGCCCTGGGCGCGAACGCCTTGCTCGACGGCGTGCTGTTTACAGGTTCCTGCCAGACGGGCATCAGCCTGCACCGCCAGTTCGGCGGCCAGCCGGGCAAGATGCTGGCGCTGGAAATGGGCGGCAACAACGCCCTGGTGGTGTGGGGCGTGCAGGACGTGGACGCGGCCGTGCACCACGCCATCTTCTCCGCCTTTGTCTCGGCCGGCCAGCGCTGCACCTGCGCGCGCCGCCTGGTGGTGCAGGACAATGCGGCCGGCGCCGCGTTTGTCGCGCGCCTGGTGGAAGTGGCGGCGAAACTGGGCATCGGCGCCTCCGACGCCCAGCCGCAGCCCTTCATGGGTCCAGTGGTATCGAGTGCCGTGGCCGCGCGCCTGGTGCAGGCGCAGGCGGACATGGTCGCCAAGGGCGGCACCACCCTGCTGCAGATGCGCCAGCTCAATCCCGAGGCGGGCTTCGTCACGGCCGGCATCGTCGATGTCACGAACGCCGCCGGCATCCCCGACGAGGAATGGTTCGGCCCCTTGCTGCAAGTGATCCGCGTGGCCGATTTCGCCGCGGCCCTGAAAGTGGTCAACGCCACCGAATTCGGCCTGGCTGCGGCCTTGCTGTCGGACGACCCGGCCCTGTGGCAAATCTTCCAGACGCGCGCGCGCGCCGGCATCATCAACTGGAACCGTCCGACCACGGGCGCGGCCAGCACGGCGCCGTTCGGCGGCATCGGCAAGTCGGGCAACCACCGTCCGAGCGCCTACTACGCGGCCGACTACTGCGCCTATCCGGTCGCATCGATCGAGAACAGCGCATTGGAAATGCCGGCCAAGCTGTCGCCCGGCCTGAATTTTTAAGTTTTAGATTGATTAAGGAATGTCCATGCACAGCACGCGCGAATACAATTTTGACGGCCTGGTCGGCCCATCGCATAACTATGCGGGACTGTCGTTTGGCAACGTGGCCTCGTTCAGCAATGTGAAAAGCGCCTCGAATCCGAAGCAGGCCGCCCTGCAGGGCCTGGCCAAGATGCGCACCCTGGCCGCGCGCGGCTTTGCGCAAGCCTTGCTGCCGCCGCAGGACCGGCCAAATTTCCGCCTGCTGCGCTCCATCGGTTTCACGGGCACGGATGCCGAAGTGCTGGCGCGCGCGTACAAGGAATCGCCCGTCATCCTGGCTTGCGCCTATTCCGCCTCGCCCATGTGGACGGCGAATGCGGCCACCGTCAGCCCGTCGGCCGACACGCAGGATGGCCGCGTGCATTTCACGGCCGCCAACCTGAATAACAAGCTGCACCGCGCCTTCGAGCACGCGCAGTCGGCGCGCAGCCTGCGCGCCATTTTCAGCGATGACAAGCACTTCGCCGTGCACGAGGCGCTGCCGTCGACGCCCGCCTTCGGCGACGAGGGCGCGGCCAACCATACGCGCCTGGGCGCGGGCCACGGCGCGCCATCCGTTGAATTGTTCGTGTATGGTCGGGTGGAGTTCGATCCTTCCGCGCCATCGCCGAAGCGCTATCCGGCGCGCCAGACCCTGGAAGCGTCGCAAGCCGTGGCGCGCCTGCATGGACTGGATGCCAAACGCACGGTGTACGTGCAGCAGAACCCGGACGTGATCGACCAGGGCGTGTTCCATAACGACGTCATCGCCGTCGGCAACGGCAATGTGCTGTTCTATCACGAGCAGGCGTTTGCCGATGAAGAAGCCAGCCTGTCGCAGCTGCACCGCGCCGTCGCCGCCACGGGCGCGCAGCTGGAGGCGCTGCGCGTGGACACGGGCCAGGTACCGATCGCCGATGCCGTCAGCAGCTATCTGTTCAACAGCCAGCTGCTGACGAAAGAGGGCGGCAAGATGGCGCTGGTGATCCCGCAGGAGTGCCAGGAAAACCGCGCCGTGTCGCGCTACCTGGAAGGCTTGGTGGCCAGCGGCGGCCCGGTCGATGAACTGATTCATTTTGACCTGCGCCAGAGCATGCGCAACGGCGGCGGGCCTGCGTGCCTGCGCTTGCGCGTGGCCCTGACGGAGACGGAAGCGCGCGCCATGCACCAGGGCGTGATCATGACGGAAGCGCTGTACCAGCGCCTGGTGCAGTGGGTCGAGAAGCACTATCGCGACCATTTGGAACCGAGCGACCTGGCCGACCCGCAGCTGGCGCTGGAAGTGCACGCGGCGCTTGAAGAATTGACGATCATCCTCAACTTACCGGGATTGTACGACTTGTAGGCGATAGAAAATACCCAGAAAAAATCCGAGACAGACTATCCGTAGCACAGACAGAATTGGACGGGCGACCCCCGTCTCTTGACACCGCTGCCGCCCAGCCACAAGCCCGAACGACAGCGTTGGACATTCACATTACCGTAATGGAGATGCAAGATGAATCACACGCCACAAGATTTGCGTACACAAACGCTGGAGCTGGTCAACGCAGCAAGCAATGCGGGCAAGGCGGCAGCGCCTGTCGTCCAGCTGGTGCAGGCCTGGCTCGACTCGCTCGACGCCGAAGACCTGGCCGATATCTCCCCCGATAGCCTGGCGCCCGTGCTGGTTGACGGTTTTACCCAGGCGGCCAAGCGTACGGGCAGCGGCTGCCAGATCGCCACCCTGCGTTATGCGGATGGCCGTGGCGGCATGGCGAGCGCCTTGCTAATCCTGAACGAAGACATGCCTTACCTGGTCGACTCCATCGTCATGGCCATGCGCCGCCAGCACCTGGCCGTGCGCGGCGTGATGAACACCGTGCTGCCCGTGCGCCGCGCCGCTGACGGCAGCGTGGAAGCGGTGCGCCAGTCCGGCGACCCGCTCGAATCGTATGTGCTGGTGCTGCTCGATGAAGAACTGGCGCCCGACGCGCTGGCCGCGCTGGTTGCCGCCATCGACATGGTGGCGCGCGATGCCTTTGTCGTGCGCCGCGACAGCGCCGCCATGAGCGAGCGCCTGGCCGCCGTCGCCACGGCCGCATCGCAGCATGGCGAAGAGGGTGCGGAAGTGGCCGCCTTCCTGGAATGGGCCCGCAGCGGCGGCTTTGAAGTGTTTGGCTACGCCTACTACCGCGTCAAGCCGGGCGTGCGTGAACTGGAACGCGACATCCCGAGCCGCGTGGGCGTGCTGCAGGATACGGCGCACCCCGTTTACGGCACCTGCCTGGCGAATATCCCGGGCGACTTCGACACCCTGGCCAAGCGCGAATCGGCGCTGTCCATCGTCAAGGCCGACGTGGCCGGCACCCTGCACCGCGACCAGCAGCTCGATTTCATCGGCGTGCGCGACACGGATGCGCAAGGCGCGATCCTGGGCGAGCATTGCTTCGTCGGCTTGTTTACCCGCGCCGGCAATTCCACCCCGCTGGCGGCGCTGCCCTTTGCGCGCGGCCGCGTGGCCAAGGTGCTGAGCCTGGCCGGCGTGCGACAGCAAGGCTTCCGCGCCGAGAAATTCCGCGAAATCCTCGAATCGCTGCCGCGCACGGAAGCGCTGGAAGCGGACCTCGACTGGCTGGCGCAAGTGTGCGGCGCCGTCGTTTCGCTGTACAAGCAGCCGCGCACCAAGGTCTTCGCGCGCCGCGACGTGTATGCGCGCCACCTGAACGTGCTGGTGTACCTGCCGCGCGAACGCTATAGCGCCAGCGTGGCATCGAGCCTGGCGAAAGCCCTGCAAGCCAGTTCCGGCGCCACGCACGTGAGCACGCAAACCCTGGTGGCCGACGGCCCGCTGGCGCGCGTCTACCTGATCGCGCACGCCGCGCGCTACCCGCTGGACCTGGAAACGGATATCGAACAGCCGCTGCTGGGCGTGCTCGATGGCTGGCATAACGGCTTCGCCGCCGTCGCCGACGCCGTGCCCGACGTGGCCCTGCGCACCAGCCTGCGCAAGCTGTGCGCCACCCTGCCGCTCGACTACGTGGCCGCCACCGCGCCGGCCGTCGCCTTCCGCGACCTCGACACCATCCTGCGCAACACCGATCCGTCGCACGTGGCCGTGCGCATCGAGACGGGTGCCGTCACCACCATCCGTTTGTACTCGGCCAACAAGGTGCCGTCGCTGTCGACCATCCTGCCGGCCCTGCACAACGCGGGCGTGGCCATCGACCGCGAGCAGGCGTACTCCATTTCACCGGCGGAAGGCACGCGCTATTTCGTCACCAGCCTGACGGTCGATGCCGCCAGCGCGGCGAAACTGGCGCAGCCATCCGTCGTCGCCGTGGCGCAGGAACTGTTTGCCGCGCTGTTCAACGATACGGCCGAAGATGGCCGCCTGAATGGCCTGGTCATCGAAGGCGGCCTGTCGACGCGCGAAGTGCAGCTGGTGCGCGCCTACACCAGCTACTGGCGCCAGACGGGCAGCCGCTTCTCGGTGCGCTACATTGCCGAAAGCCTGCGCAAGCAGCCGGCCCAGGTGAAAGCCCTGGTCGACGCCTTCCTGCAGCGTTTCGATCCGTCGCTGTCGGACGCGCAGCACGCCGCCGTCCTGGAGGCAATCGCCGCCATCAAGGCCGGCCTGCCATCCGTGAACCATGCAGACACGGAGGAAATCCTTGGCGCGCTGGCCGACTTGATCAGCGCCACGCTGCGCACCAGCTACTTCCAGAATAATCAGGCCGGTGACAAGATCATCTTCAAGTTCGACACCAGCAGCCTGGCGCTGGTGCCGGAACCGCGTCCTTACCGCGAGATTTTTGTCTTCTCGCGCCGCTTTGAAGGCGTGCACCTGCGCGGCGGCCCGGTCGCCCGTGGCGGCTTGCGCTGGTCCGACCGCATGGAAGACTACCGCACCGAAGTGCTGGGCCTCGTCAAGGCCCAGATGGTCAAAAACGCCGTCATCGTGCCGGCCGGTGCGAAGGGCGGTTTTGTCTGCAAGATGATGCCGAAGGATGCCGTGCGTGAAACCATCGCGGCCGAAGGCGAAGCCGTCTACCGCCTGTTCATTTCCAGCCTGCTGGAAGTGACGGACAACCGTTCGCTGGGCAATATCGTGCCGCCGGTCGACACCGTGTGCTTCGATGACGCCGATCCTTACCTGGTGGTCGCCGCCGACAAGGGCACGGCCACATTCTCGGACATCGCCAACGGCATCGCCGTGCAGCGTGGCTTCTGGCTGGGCGACGCGTTCGCCTCGGGCGGCTCGAATGGCTACGACCACAAGAAGCTGGGCATCACCGCCAAGGGCGCGTTCGAAGCCGTGAAGCGCCATTTCTATGAAATGGACCACGACCTGAACACGACGCCGATCACCATGGTCGGCGTGGGCGACATGTCGGGCGACGTCTTCGGCAATGGCGTGCTGCTGTCGCGCCAGCTGAAACTGGTGGCCGCGTTCGACCACCGCCATATCTTCCTCGATCCGACGCCGGACGTCGCCGTCTCGTTCGCGGAACGCGCGCGCCTGTTCGCCTTGCCGCGCTCTTCGTGGGACGACTACAACAAGGACTTGATTTCGGCAGGCGGCGGCGTGTATCCGCGCAGCAGCCGCACGATCGAGCTGTCGCCGCAGATCCGCGCCGCGCTCGATATCGCCGAAACGTCGCTGCCGCCGGAAGAACTGATGCACCGCATCCTGAAGTCGCCCGTGGACCTGTTCTACAACGGCGGCATCGGCACCTACATCAAGGCTTCCACCGAGACGCACGCACAGGTGAAGGACCGCGCGAATGATCACATCCGCGTGAATGGCAACGAGCTGCGCGTGAAAGTGGTCGCCGAAGGGGGCAACCTGGGCGCGACGCAGGCGGGCCGCATCGAGTTCGCGCTGGCGGGCGGGCGCATCTTCACCGATGCGATCGACAACTCGGCCGGCGTGGATTGCTCGGACCATGAAGTGAACGTGAAAATCTGGCTGGACGTGGAAGTCAACGCCGGCAAGCTGACGGAAGAGGAACGCAACCGCGAGCTGTATGCGATGACGGACGACGTCGAGCGCCTGGTCTTGCGCGACAACACGCAGCAGACGCATTTGCTGGTGCGCGAGTTGCAGGCGCAAAGCGAAAGCGCGGTGCAGGATGGCTATGCCGCGCTGATCGCCAGCCTGGAAGAAGAGGGCGCCCTGTCGCGCGAACTGGAGCAGCTGCCGACGGTGGCCGAACTGGCGCGCCGCAAGCTCGATAACCGCGGCCTGACGACGCCGGAACTGGCGGTGGTGATCGCCAACGTGAAGAACCGCTTCAAGCGCATCCTCTCCGCGCTGCCGCTGACGGACGAAACGTGGGCCGAGCCGGTGCTCAAGCCCTATTTCCCGTCGCTGCTGGTGGCTACCCGCTCGGCGCTCGACCACCCGCTGGCCAACGCCATCCTGGCGACCGTGCTGGCCAATGAAGTGATCAACCGCTGCGGCCCGTTGATGATCCGCGAACTGGCGGCGGAACATGGCGTGGACGAGTCGAGCGTCATGCTGGCCTGGGGCCAGGCGTGGGTGGCCTTGAACCTGGCACCCGTGTTCGACGCGCTCGACGCGGATGCCCTGACGATTCCGCGCGAGGTGTCGATCAAGGTCGATGCGCAGACCCGCGTGCTGCAGCGGACGATGATTGCCGGCGTGCTGTCCGTGCCGGCCGAGCAATTGCGCGGCGCCGGCCTGGCAGAACTGACTGGCTTGTTCGGTGCGGAATCGAAGCGCGACCTGTTGAAGGCCGTCGGCATCAAATCCGAAGCGGCGCTGGTGCCGGGCTTGACGCCGGCCTTCGTGCAGGCGTGGGATGCGGTCGATGCGCTGGACGTCGTCGCCGGCTTCCTGTTCCCGGCCCTGTCCGTGCCGCGCCCGGCCTCGATGGACCTGGCGTCCTTCCTGCAAGTGGGCCTGGCCCTGCGCAGCCAGGCGGGCATCGATACCCTAGAGCGTGGCCTGAAGCTGGCCGCGCAAGGCAAGTCGCAGGAACAGTTGCGCAACTACGCGCAGCAAGCCCTGCGCCGCACGCAACAGCGCTTGCTGACGCAGGTGCTGGCGCGCGCCGAGCAAGGCGGCGCCGGCCAGGCCGTCGATGCGGTGACGGGCGCGCTGGGCCTGTCGGCCTATGTGGCGGCGACGGAACTGGAGCAAGCCATGCTGGACGTGTGGACCTTGTCGGAAGCCGTGAATAAAATCACGGCGAAACCCACAGCGGAAGCGGCGGTGTAATGACGCAAGCAGTAACGCAAGCAGTAACCCCGGCAGTACCGGGCGCTGGCGGCTTGCCGCCGGCCGTGCAGGCGCTGGCCGCGGCCGATTTCAGCGCCGTGGCGCAGCTGTTCGCCGACGCCGGTTTCGCGGTAGCCTTGCCGGCGCCCGGCATGCTGCAGGTGCGCAAACCAGGGGACGGCCGCGCCAGCGTGGCCGTTTCCGTGGGCGTGCATGGCGACGAGACGGGGCCGATCGAAGTGCTGGCGCACCTGCTCGACGCCTTGTCGCGCGATGCGTCGGCATTGGCCGTCGACCTGCTCGTTTGCGTCGGCAATGTCGACGCGATCCGCGCCGGCAAGCGTTTCATCGACGCCGACCTGAATCGCATGTTCCGCCCCGTGCGGGGCAGCCTGGCGCAGGCGGCGGAAAGCGCGCGCGCCGATGCCATGATCGCTGCGACCAAGGCGTTTTTCGACGCCGCAGGCCCCGAACGCTGGCACCTGGATTTGCACACGGCCATCCGGCCTTCCGTGTACCCCACGTTTGCCATCGTGCCGGACCTGGTGGCCGATGCGGCAAAGGCGCAGCTTATCGATTGGCTGGGCCAGGCGGCCATCGGCGCCATCATCATGAATCCGCAATCGGCCGGCACCTACAGTTATTATT
>CAUSDR010000046.1:0-20659 GCA_963530105.1 uncultured Janthinobacterium sp. | reverse complement strand
GGGCTAGGCGCCGCCCCGAAGACAGTACTTTAGTACGGCGAGGGGCAGGCAACAACGCCCTGGGCGTTTTATCAGCCGCTCTTACACCTTGACGCTTTCGGGTTTGGCAATCACCGTGCGTGCGATGATGTCCGTTTCCGGGCACGACGCCATCGCATCAGAGTAAGAAAGCCAGCGCTGCAGGCTATCCATGCGGCGGATGGTGATGCCCTTGCCGTTGATGTAGCCGATCTGCTCGAAATGGGTGGGGCTGGTGGTCAGCTTCGACACGGTGGGCGCATTGTCGACCAGGCGGTCGTACGCCTTGCGCGCCTTGTGCTCCCACTTGGCCAGCACGGGGTCGTCGAAACGGTTGCTTTCAAAATACACGGTGATGGTGCGGTCATGGTTGGCGAAGCCGACAATGGCCGCACCCTTGCGTATGGTCAGCAAGACATCTTCCTTGACGCCCGTGACGGGCACGAACACAGCGGCGCGCCCATCCGTATCGGGCCGCTCCATGGGAATATCCTGTCCAATTATGCTCATCGCATCACGCTCTTTGTCATGGCCTGTTGGCCTGTTGTATTGATTAGCGCACTGGACAGGGCATGGCGCTGGCGGACTGTACCGCAGCACCTGGCCACCTCCAGGCTCGCTGTTAAGCTATCTATCAAATAATACATTGCCGTGTGGCACTACACAAGATAACAACAGCGACGCCGCTGGCCTGCGCCGGATGGGGAATGGTGGCCCCCAGGCAATCGCCTTATAATGCCGTGTTTACCCTACCCCACTCCTCCCGCACCATGACGCTTCCCGAAAATGACACCAGCCGGCTTGACGCCATCAGCGCCGCCGCCACCGAAGTGGCCACGCAAAACGTGGCCGACCTGCTGGCCATGGCCATTTGCCACCGCCCGGACGAACCGGCGCTGGTCGTCTGCGACAAGCGCAGCTGGCTCAATGTCGTGCTGACGCAAGCCTATCAGCAAGCCTTGCCCGACGCCGCCTTCATCGATTTCGACGACGTCACGCCCGAGGCCGTGCTGGCCGCCTTTGCCGCACTGCCAGCCGGCAGCCTCGTCGTGCTGATCCAGTCGACCAGCTTCCGCCTGGAAGCGTTCCGCATCCGCATCGAGCTGTTCAAGCGGGGTTTGAAAGTCATCGAGCACGTGCACCTGTCGCGCATGCCCGGCGTGCAGGGCTTGCACTACATCGCCTCGCTGGCCTACGACCCGGCCTATTACCGCGGCGTGGGCCATGCGCTGAAGGCGCGCATCGACGGCGCCCGCCACGGCATGGTCGACAGCGGCGGCGAACAGCTGGTCTTTGCGTCCCCGTTCGAAGCGGCCAAGCTGAATATCGGCGATTACAGCGGCATGAACAATATCGGCGGCCAGTTCCCGCTGGGCGAAGTGTTTACGGAAGCGCAGGACCTGGAAGCGGTGAATGGCCGCGTGCGCATTTTCGTCTTTGGCGACACGCACTTCATGGTCAACCGTCCCGACACGCCGATTACCCTGATCATCGAAAAAGGCAGGGTGACGGGCACGGAAAACGCCACGCCGGAGTTTTCCGCCATGCTGGAAATCATCCGCGCGCACGAAGGCGAAGTGTGGGTGCGCGAGCTGGGCTTCGGCATGAACCGCGCTTTTTCGCGCGAACAGCTGGTCAACGACATCGGCACCTATGAGCGCATGTGCGGCATCCATCTGTCGCTGGGCGCCAAGCACGGCGTGTATGCGAAGCCGCAGTTCAAGCGCAAAGATGCGCGCTACCACGTGGATATCTTCGCCGTCACCGAAGCCGTCTACCTGGACGACGAGCGCGTCTACGCGGATGGCGCGTGGACGGTGGAACCGGTCGCCTTCAACTGATCTTTAATTGAAAAATCCCGCCGCCGCCAGCTCGCGGTCCCACGGCGGCACGGGCTGGTATTCGGCCACCAGGAAATCGATCAGCGCGCGCACCTTGGGCGAAGGCTGGCGGCTGGCCGGATACAGGGCGCTCAAGTGATTCAGCGGCAGTTGCCAGTCCGTCAGCACGGGCAGCAGGCTGCCATCGAGCAGCTTGCGCCAGGCGAGGAACGTGGTGCTGTAGACGATGCCCAATCCCCGCTGCGCCGCCTGCTGCAGCACCAGGCCATTATTCGCCGTGAAGCCCGCCTGCACGCGCACGCTCACTTCCTCGCGCCGCTCTCCCTCTCCTCGCTGGAAATGCCAGTTCGTGCCATCGGTCAGGTGGCTGAAGTGCAGGCACTGGTGCTGCAATAGCTCCTGCGGCGTCTGCGGCATGCCCCATTGCGCCAGGTAGGCGGGACTGGCGCACAGCACGGCGCGGCATGGCGCCAGCGGCCGCATGGCCAGCGCACTGCTGTCCGGGATGCCGCCCACGCGGATGGTCAAATCAAAGCCGTGGCGTATCGGGTCGAGCAGGGCGTCGTCGACAAACAGTTCGGCCTGCACCTGCGGGTGCAGCAGGCTGAAACGGGCGACGGCGTCGGCCAGCCAGGCGCTGCCAAAACTGGACGGCGCCTGGATGCGCAGCGGTCCTGCCAGTCCCGCGCCCGCCTGCGCCACGTGCGCCACCATACGCGCCGCTTCCTGCGCCTGGCTGACGGTGGCCATGCACGGCGCCAGGTAGGCGCGGCCCGCATCCGTCAAGCTCACTTCACGCGTCGAGCGGTGCAGCAGGCGCGCGTCGAGCCGCTCTTCCAGCTGCATGATGGTCTTGCTGACCATGGCGCGCGTCAGTCCCAGGCGCTGCCCCGCCAGGGTAAAGCTGCGCAAACGGGCCACCTCGACAAAAATTTCCATCGCTTTTAATTGATCCATGTCAAAGATTGTCTGTGTTTTGGCGACAATCTGTCAACCGCCTGTCGATTGTTTGCGCCCATCGTCCAACCTACAATGGCGCCTTCTACCTACTCACGGAGCCGCCGCCATGCTGACAATTTCTCAACAAGAACAATATCAACGCGACGGCTACCTCATCCTGCCCGATTTCAAGGGCGCGGACGACATCGCCGCCCTGCGCGCGCGCGCCGAGCAGATTGTCAACGAATTCGATCCCAGCCAGAGCCAATCGATCTTCACCACGCGCGACCAGGCAAAGAACACCAACGATTATTTCCTGGCCTCCGACAACACCATCCGCTGCTTCTTCGAGGAAGAAGCCTTCGGTCCGGATGGCCAGTTGAAGCAGGCCAAGTCGCTGTCGATCAACAAGATCGGCCACGCCATGCATGACCTGGACCCCGTCTTCCGCAGCTTTTCGGCCGATCCGAAACTGGCCGAAGTGGCGCGCGACCTGGGCCTGGCGCAGGCGCAGGTATGGCAATCGATGTACATTTTTAAACAGCCCGGCATCGGCGGCGAAGTGCGCTGGCACCAGGACGCCACGTATTTTGAAACCACGCCGATCAGCGTGACCACCTTCTGGTTCGCGCTGGAAGACGCCACCCTGGACAACGGCTGCCTGTGGGCGGAACCGGGCGGCCACCGCGGCCCCCTGCGCGAACGCTTCATCCGCAACGGCGACCAGGTACGCGTGGAAAAACTCGACGCCATGCCCTGGCCCGACGACAGCACGGCCGTGCCGCTGGAAGTGAAGGCGGGCGCCCTCGTCTGCTTCCACGGCTTGCTGCCCCACTACAGCGCGCCGAACCGCTCGCCCGTCTCGCGCCACGCCTACACCCTGCACGCCACGGACGGCCAGACCGCCTACGCGGCGCACAACTGGATCCAGCGCGACGCGGCCTTCCCCGTGCGGGGCTTCGTCTGATGCGCATCCAGGTATTCGCCGCCCACTGGGGCAATAACGAACTGGCGCCCGAAGTCTTCATCGACAGGGTAGCGGCGGCCGGCTTCGACGGCATTGAAATGTCGCTGCCGCTGGACGCGGCCCTGCGCGAGGAATGGACGGACCGCATCGCGAATGCTGGGCTGGAACTGATCGCCGCGCAGTGGGAAACCGTCTTCCACAGCGATTTCGCGCAGCACCGCGCCGCCCTGGCCGAACTGCTGGAAAACGCCTGCCTGGCGCGTCCCGTGCTGGTCAACACGCACACGGGCAAGGATTTTTATACGCCGGCGCAAAACGCGCAGCTGATCGACCTGGCCGCCGCCATCTCGGCAAAACATGGCGTGCCCATCGTGCATGAAATCCACCGCAGCCGCTTTTCCGGCCATCCGATGCTGCTGCTGCCCTACCTGGCGCAGTATCCGCAACTGCCGCTGACGGCCGACCTGTCGCACTGGTGCTGCGCCTGCGAATCCCTGCTGGAAGACCAGCCGCACACGCTGGCGCAAGTGCTGCCGCTGGTGCGCCACGTGCATGCCCGCGTGGGCCATGCGCAAGGCCCGCAGGTGGCCGATTTCCGCGCGCCGGAAGCGAAACAGGCGCTCGACGCCCACCTGGCCTGGTGGGATGCCATCGTCGACCTGCGCCGCGCGGCCGGCGCCGAACGCATGACGTTCACGCCGGAATTCGGCCCCGCGCCCTACACGCAAACCCTGCCCTGGACGCAGCAACCCGTGAGCGACGCGTGGGAACAGAATGTCGCCATGCTCCATCTGCTGCGCGCCCGCTACCAGGACTGAACGCCAGGCAGCGTATGGGGCAAGGAATCGGGCAGCGGCCCTGGCAAGCCGGCGCGGGTTCGCATGCCCGCGCCGGCCCGCCTTTGCCCGCCTTCGCCCCCTTGTCGCTCGGTTGCAATTGAGTAGCGCGCTATATATACTGTCCCCATGGATACCACCACCCCACCCAACCCGCTGCACCAGGTACCGCGCCTGGACAGCCAGCTGTGCTTTGCGCTGTACTCGACCTCGCTCGCCATGAACAAGCTGTACCGCAAGCTGCTGCGCAAGCTGGGCCTGACGTATTCGCAATACCTGGTGATGATGGTGCTGTGGGAGCGCGACGGCCTGACCGTGTCGGAAGTGGGCGAGCGCTTGTTCCTCGATTCAGCCACCCTGACGCCCCTGCTCAAGCGCATGGAACAATCGGGCTTGCTCACGCGCACGCGCGCCGCCAGCGACGAGCGGCAAGTCATCATTTCCCTCACGGAACAGGGCGACCAGTTGCGCCACGACGCGGCGCTGTTGCCGGAAGCGATCCTGACGGCCAGCCAGTGTAGCGTGGAGCAAGTTGTGGACATGAAACAACAACTGAACCAGTTGCGCGACAGCCTGATGAAAAGTGAGTAAAAGCCGTGCTTGGCCAATCAAAATAAAGTCAGGCTGCGCTTTCTCAAACAGATCGCCAGGCAAGTACGAAATTCACCCTTCTTTATTACAAATCGATACAAGCCGGACAGCACCCTGCGTATAGAATAGTTGCCACTATTTCCGTACAACAATATCAGGGTGGGTATGCGCATTTCTTTCGGTTCCGTGGCCTCGTTGGCTCTCTGCTTTAGCGTCTCGGCCTTCGCCGCCGAACCCTTCGACGACAAGTTCCGCCAGCTGGAAGAAGTGCTGCCCACGCCGAACACCTACCGCACCGCTTCCGGCGCGCCGGGCCACGCCTACTGGCAGCAGCGCGCCGACTACACGATCCGCGCCACCCTGGACGAAGCCAAACGCGAAATCACCGGCAGCGGCACCATCACCTACCACAACCAGTCGCCCGACACCCTGGGCTACCTGTGGGTGCAGCTGGACCAGAATATCTACAAGCCCGATTCCGACGCGCGCCGCATGGTCACGGCGCCATCGCGCCAGGCCTGGGCCCGCACGGCGGGCGACGACACCATGAAATTCGAGGGCATGCGCAGCATGCTGGCGCGCGGCGACTTCCAGGGCGGCTTCAATATCCGCGCCTTGAAGGGCGCGGACGGCCAGCCGCTGAAATACGTTATCAACCGCACCATGATGCGCATCGACTTGCCGCAGCCATTGAAACCGGGCCAGGACTTCGTCCTCCAGATCGACTGGGATTACCGCATCAACGAACAGAAGGTGCTGGGCGGGCGCGCCGGCTATGAAGTCTTCGACGATAAAAATGCTCTGTTCGAAGTGGCGCAGTGGTTCCCGCGCATGGCGGCGTATTACGACGCCGCCGGCTGGCAGCACAAGCAGTTCCTCGGCTCGGGCGAATTCACGCTGGAATTTGGCGACTACGACGTGCAGCTGACGGTCCCCGCCGACCATGTCGTCGCCGCCACGGGCGAGCTGCAAAATCCGCAGGACGTGCTGTCCGCCGCCCAGCGCCAGCGCCTGGAGCAGGCCCGCACGAGCGACAAGCCCGTCATCATCGTCACGCAGAAGGAAGCGGAAGCGGCCGAGAAATCGGTGAGCCGCGCGCAAAAGACGTGGCACTTCAAGGCGGCCAACGTGCGCGACTTCGCCTGGGCGTCGAGCCGCAAGTTCATCTGGGATGCGCAGGGCTACAGCAAGGGCGGCAGCAAGCTGATGGCCATGTCCTACTACCCGAAGGAAGGCAATCCGCTGTGGGAAAAATACAGCACGCAAGCCATCGTGCACACCATCGAGCAGTACAACAAGTACAGCATCGACTATCCGTATCCGACGGCCATTTCCGTCAACGGCCCCGTGGGCGGCATGGAGTATCCGATGATTTCCTTCAATGGCCCGCGCCCCGTGAAGGACAAGAAAACGGGCGAGCTGACCTATTCCAAGCGCACCAAGTATGGCTTGATCGGCGTCATCATCCACGAAGTGGGCCACAACTACTACCCGATGATCATCAACTCGGACGAGCGCCAGTGGACGTGGATGGACGAGGGCCTGAACACCTTCGTGCAATACCTGGCGCAGCAGGCGTGGGAAGAAAACTACCCTGCCTCGCGGGGCGAGCCGCGCGAGATCGTCGACTACATGCGCAGTCGCGACCAGGTGCCCATCATGACCAATTCCGAATCGCTCTTGCAATTCGGCAACAACGCCTACGCCAAGCCGGCGGCGGGCCTGAACATCCTGCGCGAGACCATCCTCGGGCGCGAACTGTTTGATTACGCCTTCAAGGAATACGCGCAGCGCTGGAAGTTCAAGCGCCCCACCCCGGCCGATTTTTTCCGCACCATGGAAGACGCTTCCGGCACGGACCTGGACTGGTTCTGGCGCGGCTGGTTCTATACCACCGACCCGGTCGACATCAGCATCGACGGCATCACGGAATATGGCGTGAGCTCGAAAAACCCGGACACGGAAAAAGCGTGGAAGAAGGCGCAGAAGGATGCGCAGCCGGAATCCGTCACCAGCCGCGCCAACAAGGGCATGCCGCGCCGGGTCGACGCGCACCCGGAGCTGAAGGATTTTTATAACCAGCATGACGACTTCACCGTCACCAACAAGGACCGCAATGCCTACGCCGAAGCGCTGGCCGGCCTGGAGCCGTGGGAAAAGGACTTGCTGAAACAGGGCAAGCACCTGTACCTGGTCGACCTGTCGAACGTGGGCGGCATGGTGATGCCCCTGATCCTCGAGATCGAGCTGAAAAGCGGCAAAAAATACGTCGAGCGCGTGCCGGCCGAAGTATGGCGCTATTCGCCGAAAAAGATCACCAAGGTCGTCATCACGGATGAACCGATGGTGGGACTGGTGCAGGACCCGTACTGGGAAACGGCCGACATCGACACCAGCAACAATAGCTGGCCGCGCAAGATCACGCCATCGCGCCTGGAACTGTTCAAGAGCGAAAAGTCGCCCAAGGACAACCTGATGCGCGATTTCCATACGCCGCTGAAGGGCAAGGGCGCCGCCGCCACGGGCGACGAGGCATGAAGCGCTGGCGCGCGCTCGCGGCGGGTCTGCTGGCCTGCGCCAGCATGGCGGCCGGCGCGCACAACTACCACATGGGCATCGCCGACGTCAGCTACAACGCGGCCAGCGGCAGCACCGAAGTGGTGCACACCTACACGGGCCACGACGTCGAGGCGCTGCTGACGCAGCTGTACCAGCGCCAGTTCGACCTGGGCCAGGAAGCCAGCGAAGCGGCCCTGCGCCGCTACGTCGAGAAGCAGTTCTATATCCTCGCGCCCGGCGGCAAGCGTTTGCGCCTCAACTGGGTCGGCATGAAGGTCAATGCCGACAACGTGGTGATTTTCCAGGAAATCGAGCGCACGCGCCTGGCGCCCGGCACGCGCATCCACAACCAGCTGCTGACCGATTTCCTGCCCAGCCAGCGCAATACCCTCAACGTGCAGGACGGCGCCAGGATCCAGACCCTCATTTTCGACAGCAAAAATGTGGAACTGCCCGTCAGGTAAATCAAGGATTTGACGCAGACAAGAATAATTCCTATCGGACACTGCACAGGAAGCGCCGCGAAGTCGTAGAATGCCAGGCTGGATAAACTGATACAGGCCGCGCCGCGGCCGGCACCGCCATGAGCACTTCCGCACCGATCTTTACCGACCCGTCCCACGTCAAGGACGCCTTGCGCGACGACGGCTATGCCGTGCTGCGCCCGCAGGACGTGGCGGCGCTGGCCGGCTGCCCGCTCGAGGCGCTGCGCGCGCTCGAACCCAGCTGGAACACCCTGGCGCTGGACAATTACCTGAAGGATGGCGGCCGCTATCGCCGCCGGCGCCACTCGTGCTTCGTGCAGGATGGCGCGCGCCTGACGCAGACGGCGCACCGTCCGCACTGGCAGCCGGTCGAATACAATGCCCTGCACGGCGGCATGCACCGCCTGTTCGAACCGGTGGAGCCGGCCGTCGTGGCGCAGGCGGCCTGGCAGCAGCTGATCCGCGCGCTGGGCGACGCCTGCTCGCAGGTCAAGGGCAGCCAGCCGTGGTTCATCGAGGCGCACCAGTTCCGCATCGACACCACGGACGGCATCGGCCGCCCCACGCCGGAAGGCGCGCACCGCGACGGCGTCGATTTCGTCGCCGTGCTGCTGATCGGCCGCGAACAGATCAAGGGCGGCGAGACGCGCATCTTCGAGGCCGAAGGGCCGAATGGCAAGCGCTTCACCCTGACGGAGCCGTGGTCGCTGCTGCTGCTCGACGATGCGGCGGTGATCCACGAATCGACGCCGATCCAGCCCGTCGGCGAGCATGGACACCGCGACACCCTGGTGCTGACATACCGGGCTGGTCAATTCCAAGGCGAGAACTGACTGGCGGCCCCAACATTCCCTGGGGCCAAAATAGTTACTTGGAAGTTACTTTTACAGACCTAAATCCGATATAGTCACACGATGTCGATATTGCGCGCCCACTGCGCCCAGCATCATATTCCCTGCAATCTAGGAGAGGTCTGTGGACTCCAACAACCAAATCAAGCCTGACGAAATCGAGATCCTGATCGTCGAGGATAGTCCGACCCAGGCGGAGCGCTTGCGCCGCCTGATCCAGTCCCTGCACTACAATGCGCGCGTGGCGGCCAACGGCCAGCTGGCTCTGGCGGCCATCCGCGAACGCAAGCCGCACCTGGTGCTGTCCGATATCGTCATGCCTGAAATGAATGGCTACGACCTGTGCCGCGCCATCAAGTCCGATCCGACCCTGCGCGACATTCCCGTCATCCTCGTCACCTCGCTCAACGACCCGAAGGACATCATCCGCGGCATCGAGTGCGGCGCCGACAATTTCATCCGCAAGCCCTACGCGGAAGACTATCTGCTCAACCGCATCAGCCACATGCTGATGAACCAGAAGCTGCGCAAGAACCAGAATGTGGAAATCGGCATCGCCCTGTACCTGGGCGACCAGAAGCACTTCATCAATGCGGAACGCCAGCAAATCCTCGACCTGCTGATCTCCACCTATGAACAGGCGGTGCAGGTCAATGGCGAACTGCAGGCGCGCGAACGCCAGGTGATCGAGCTGAACATGCGCCTGGCGCACCACGCGGCCGAACTGGAAACCATCAACCGCGAAATCGCCCTGAAAAACCTGGAACTGGCCGAGGCGAGCCGCATGAAGTCGGCCTTCATCGCCAACATGTCGCATGAGTTGCGCACGCCGCTCAACGCCATCATCGGCTTTACGGGCGCGCTGCTGATGAAACTGCCCGGCCCCCTGACGGCCGACCAGGACAAGCAGCTCAATACCATCCGCGCCAGCGCGCGCCACCTGCTGTCGCTGATCAACGACATCCTCGACGTGGCCAAGATCGAGGCGGGCAAGCTGACCCTGTCGATCGAGCCCGTGCACTGCCAGGAACTGATGGCCGACGTGGCCGACACCCTGCGTCCGCTGGCCCAGCAAAAGGGCCTGGCGCTGGAAATCGAACTGGGCGAGCCGGGCCAGCCGCCCGCCATCATCGACACGGACCGCCGCGCGCTGACGCAAATCCTCATCAATCTGCTCAACAACGCCATCAAGTTCACGGAGCAGGGCACGGTGCGCATCAGCCTGGCCCAGCGCGAGGAAGACGGCGTGCTGGTGACGGAAATGAGCATCGCCGACAGCGGTGCCGGCATCAAGGAAGAAGACCAGGCCAAGCTGTTCCAGGCCTTCTCGCAACTCGATTCCACCTCCACGCGCCACGTGGAAGGCGCCGGACTGGGCCTGTACCTGTGCCAGAACCTGGCCAACGCCATCGGCGGCGCCCTGTTCTTCAACAGCGACTACGGTTCCGGCAGCACCTTCACCCTGGCGCTGCGCAGCAAGGCGCAATGACTGTGCAGCGCAACATGCCACTTTGCCATCCTGAACAAATCGACATGGTAGTTCTACTGTATTGCACTGCACCATTTTTAGCGCTATAGTAGAACTGTCTCCTCCAATTCGTTCTCCGAACATTGGATTCAGCCCGCGCCGCAAGGTACGCGGGCTTTTTTTTGTCTGGTGGCCATCGAACCCAACCCGCTGCGCGGTGCGCCTGGCGGCCGGCGATAGTATTACGCTATGCAGCACCACCAAATGATGAATGCATCGGCCAGATTTGAACATTAACTAAATCAATCGATTTAGTTATATCAATCGTTTGAGATATGTGATTAAATCTCCGGCATGATTGAAAAAAACATTTCTCCCACACCCCATGCCGACGACGGACGCAAGCCCCGCTCCGATGGCGAACAGTCGCGCGAGCGTCTGCTGCATAGCGCCATCCGCCTGTTTGCCGAACAGGGCTACGCCAAGACATCCACGCGCGAACTGGCGCAGGCGGCGGGCACGAACGCGGCTGCCATCAGCTATTATTTTGGCGACAAGGCGGGCCTGTACCGCGCCGCCTTCGCCCAGCAGTCAGCGGACCCGCGGGACAATATCGCCCTGTACGACCAGCCCCATTTCACCCTGCGGCAAAGCCTGGAAGGCTTTTATGCGCAACTGCTCGCGCCCATGCAGCAGGGAGAGATCGCGCGCGACTGCATGCGCCTGTGGTGCCGCGAGATGCTCGAACCGACGGGCCTGTGGGCGCGCGAAATCGACCAGAACATCCGCCCCGAGCACGAGGCGCTCACGCGCGTGCTGGCGCGCCACCTGGGCGCGCCGGACGACAGCGACGACATGCACCGGCTGGCGTTTTCCATCGCCTCACTGGCCCTGCAGCACATGGTCGGCGCCGAAGTGCTGCAAACGCTGCGCCCACAATTGCTCGAATCGCCGCACGCCGTCGCCACCTGGCTCGAACGCATGGCCGACTATGCGCTGGCCATGGCCGACGTGGAACGCCGCCGCCTCGCATCGCCCCCCTCGACACCACTACCGCTCAACGACAAGCACAAGGATCAGCATGACGATTAGCCTGACGATCAGTCAATACGCCGTTCAACGCGCCCTGGCCGCCAGCATCGCGCTGGCGCTGGGCGGCTGCGCGCTGCAGGGGCCTCCCGCCGCCGTGGCCGCCAGCGCGCCCGTCCAGTGGCAGGCGCCATTGCCGCACAATGGCAGCCTGACGGACCTGGCCAGCTGGTGGCAACGCCAGGGCGACACCCTGCTGGTGGAGCTGATCACCGACGCGCAGCAAGTGAGCCCCACCATCGCCGCCGCCAGCACGCGCATCGTGCAGGCGCGCGCGGACCGCGTCGCCAGCGGCGCCGCGCTGGCGCCCACGCTCAACGCCACGGGCAGCGTGGTGCGCACCAGTCAGCAATCGGCCCAGCCCGGCGGCACCACCTCGCAGGCGGCCCTGCAGGCGTCGTGGGAAATCGACGTCTTTGGCGCCAACCGCGCCACGCGCGACGCGGCGCAGGAGCGCTACGACAGCGCCCGCGCCGGCTGGCATGAGGCCCGCGTCTCGGTCGCCGCCGAAGTGGCGAACCAGTATTACGCCTTGCGCACCTGCCAGCAATTGCAGGGCGTGGCCGAGCAGGATGCGGTCTCGCGCCGCGATACCGCGCGCCTGACGGAGCTGAGCGCCGGCGCCGGCTTCCAGCCGCCCGCCAACGCGGCCCTGGCCCGCGCCAGTGCCGCCGAAGGCGCCAGCCGCGCCATCGAACAGCGCGCCGTCTGCGACGTCAGCATCAAGGCGCTGGTGGCCCTGTCCGCCATGCCGGAAGACTCGCTGCGCCAGAAGCTGGCGGCCAGCCCCTTTGTTGCGCCCACGCCCGTGGCGATCGCCGACTTGCCGGCGCAAACCCTGGCGCAGCGGCCCGACATCTACAGCGCCGAGCGCGAAGTGGCTGCCGCCAGCTTTGAAGTGCGCGGCGCGCAGGCGCAGCGCTATCCGCGTTTGAGCCTGGCAGGCTCCATCGGCAAGGGCAATATCCGTTCCGGCGGCAGCAGCATCACGGCCAGCACCTGGAGCATCGGCCCGCTGGCCGTCAGCCTGCCCATCTTCGACGGCGGCACCCGCCGCGCGCAGATCGCCGCCGCCACGGCGCGCTACGACGAAGCGGTGCTGAAATACCGCGCCGGCGTGCGCCAGGCCGTGCGCGAAGTGGAAGAGGCACTGGTCAACCTGGCCAGCACCGAGGAACGCAGCGGCCACGCGCAAACGGCTTTGGCCGGCTACCGCGTCTCCTTCGTCGCCACGGAAGACCGCTACAAGAATGGCCTGGCCAGCCTGATCGAACTGGAAGACGCGCGCCGCACGCGCCTGGCCGCCGAAAACACGGTGGTCAGCCTCGAGCGCGAACGCAGCGCCGCCTGGGTAGCGCTGTACCGCGCCGCCGGCGGCGGCTGGAACAGCAGCAGCGCCAACATCATCGCCAACAATGCCCCCTGACGGATACGACAACATGAAAAGACTGACCTTGAAACCGATGGCGTTCGCCCTGGCCGCCCTCTGCCTGGCGCTGGGCGCCGGCGTTACCCTGTACTCCCCGTCTTCCACGGCCGCCGACGACGCCAAGGACAAGAGCGCGGCGCAAAAACCCGCGCTCACCGTCACCACGGCCAGGCCGCAGACGGCCAGCCTGCCCATCAAGCTGAGCGCCAACGGCAACGTGGCCGCCTGGCAGGAAGCCGTCATCGGCAGCGAATCGAACGGCTTGCGCCTCACCGAGGTGCGCGTGAATGTCGGCGACGTCGTGCGCGCAGGCCAGGTGCTGGCCGTGTTTTCGAACGACACGGTGAACGCCGACGTGGCGCAAGCCAGGGCCGCCGTGCTGGAAGCGGAAGCGAATGCCCTTGAGGCGGCCGCCAACGCGCAGCGCGCCCGCTCGCTGCAAAGCACGGGCGCCATCAGCGCGCAGCAGATCAGCCAGTACCTGACGGCCGAACAGACGGCCAATGCGCGCATCGCCTCGGCCAAGGCGCAGCTGGCGTCGCAGCAGCTGCGCCTGAAGTACACGCAGGTGCTGGCGCCCGACAGCGGCATCATCTCCTCGCGTTCGGCCACCGTCGGCTCCGTCGTGGGCGCCGGCACGGAACTGTTCCGCATGATCCGCCAGGGCCGCCTCGAATGGCGCGCCGAAGTGACGGCCACCGAATTGCTGAACCTGAAACCGGGCACCCTGGCGCAGGTGAAGGCGGCCAATGGCAGCGTCCTGACGGGCAAGGTGCGCATGATCGCTCCCACCGTCGATCCGCAAACGCGCTCGGCCCTCGTCTACGTGGACCTGCCGGCCAGCACGGGCGCGAATGCGCCATTCAAGGCCGGCATGTACGCCAGCGGACAGTTTGAACTGGGCACCTCGGGCGCGCTGACCGTGCCGCAGCAGGCGATCGCCGTACGCGATGGCTTCAGCTATGTCTTCCGCCTCAATCCCGACCAGCGGGTCAGCCAGATCAAGGTGCAGCCGGGCCGTCGCCTGACGGACCGCATCGAAATCCTGGGCGGCATCACGGCCGACACCACCATCGTCGTCAGCGGCGCCGGTTTCCTCAATGACGGCGACCTGGTACGCAATGTCGCCGCACCAGCGGCGGCACCGGCCAAGCCAGCCGTCGCCCAGGCAGCGAAAAAGTAAGGAGAGGCCATGAATTTTTCCTCCCTCTCGATCAAGAACCCGATCCCGGCCATCATGCTGTTCGCCCTGCTGACCCTGGCCGGGCTGCTGGCCTACAAAGCCAACCCGGTGCAGGATTTCCCCGACATCGAACTGCCCATCGTCACCGTCAGCGCCGTGCTGCCGGGCGCCGCGCCGGCGCAGCTGGAAACGGAAGTGGCGCGCAAGATCGAAGATTCCGTCGCCACCCTGCAAGGCGTCAAGAACATCTACACCAAGGTGCTCGATGGCGTGGTCACCGTGACCGTCGAATTCATCCTGGAAAAGCAGATCGCCGAAGCCGTCAACGACGTGCGCGACGCCGTCGCCCGCGTCAAGGCGGACATGCCGGCCGAGCTGCGCGACCCCACCGTCACCAAGGCGTCCACGGCAGGGCGGGTCGTGCTGACCTTCATCGCCACGGCGAAACCCGGCGTCGACAATCCGCTCGACGCGCCCGACCTGTCCTGGTACGTCGACAACACGGTGGCCAAGCGCCTGCTGACGGTGCCCGGCGTGGGCGCCGTCACCCGCGTGGGCGGCGTCTACCGCGAAATCCAGGTGGAGCTCGACGAGGCGCGCATGGCGGCACTGAAGGTATCGGCGCTGGACGTGTCGCGCCAGCTGCGCCTGGTGCAGCGCGAAGCGCCAGGCGGCCGGGGCGACGTCAGCGGCGCCGAACAGTCGGTGCGCACCATCGCCACCGTCAAGACGGCCGATGAATTGTCGAAGGTCGACATTCCCCTGCCGGACGGCCGCCACGTGCGCCTGGAGCAGGTGGCCACCGTGCGCGACACCATCGCCGAACCGCGCGCGCTGGCCGAGCAGGATGGCAAGACCGTCGTCGCCTTCGAAGTGTTCCGCACCAAGGGCGCCAGCGAAGTGGCCGTCGCCAATGGCGCGCGTGCCGCCATCGCCGACCTGCAGAAGGAAAACCCCAGCGTGGTGCTGCAGCAGTCGATCGACAATGCCTTCCCCGTCGAGGAAAACTTCGACGGCTCGATGGAACTGCTGTACGAAGGCGCGCTGCTGGCCGTGCTGGTGGTGTGGTGGTTCCTGCGCGACTGGCGCGCCACCCTGGTGGCCGCGGCCGCCCTGCCCCTGTCCGTGATGCCGGCTTTCCTGGGCATTTACTGGTTCGGCTACACGCTCAACACCGTCACCCTGCTGTCGCTGGCGCTGGTGGTCGGCGTGCTGGTCGACGACGCCATCGTGGAAATCGAAAACATCGAGCGCCATCTGCGCATGGGCAAGTCGCCCATGGAAGCGGCCATGGAAGCGGCCGACGAAATCGGCATGGCGGTGATCGCCACCACCTTCGCGCTGGTGGCCGTGTTCCTGCCGACGGCCTTCATGAGCGGCATTCCCGGCCTGTTCTTCAAGCAGTTCGGCTGGACCGCCGTGCTGGCTGTGCTGGCCTCGCTGGTGGTGGCGCGGCTGCTCACGCCAATGATGGCGGCCTACATCTTGAAACCGCTGCCGCACAAGGAAGAGAAGGATGGCTGGCTGATGACGCGCTACCTGCGCGTCATGCGCTGGTGCCTGAGGCACCGCGGCATCACGGCCATCGCCTCGGCCCTGTTCTTTGTCGGCTCCATCGCGCTCGTGCCGCTGCTGCCGACGGGCTTCGTGCCTGCCGCCGACCGTGCGCAGACGCAGATCAACCTGGAACTGCCGCCCGGTTCCACCCTGGCGGAAACGCAGGCGGTGGCGGCCCTGGCGCGCAATGCGGCCATGCAGATTCCCGGCATCCAGGGCGTCTTCAGTTCGGTCGGCGGCGGCTCCAGCGGCGACGCCTTCGCCCCCGGTGCGGCGGCCGAAGCGCGCCGCGCCGTGCTGACCCTGACCACCGTGCACCGCACGGAGCGCAAGGAATCGATGGCCGGCCTGGAAACGCAGCTGCGCCACAAGCTCGATGGCATTCCCGGCGCCCGCTTCACGGTGGGTCCGCCCGACACGGGCGTCAAGATGCAGTTGGTGCTGCGCTCGGAAGACCCGGTGGCGCTGATGGCAGCGGCGCAAAAGGTCGAGCGCGAATTGCGCGGCCTGAAAGGCATCGGCAACGTCAATTCCAGCGCCTCGCTGGTGCGCCCGGAAATCATCGTGCGTCCCGATTTCGCCAGGGCGGCCGACCTGGGCGTGACGGCGGCTGCCATCGGCGAGACCGTGCGCGTGGCAACGGCTGGCGACTACGACACGGACCTGACGAAGATGAACCTGCCGGAGCGGCAGGTGCCGATCCGCGTCAAGCTGCCCGACAGCGTGCGCGCCGACCTGGCCGCCATCGAGCGCCTGACCGTGCCCGGCAAGAATGGCCCCGTGCGCCTGGCGAACGTGGCGACCGTGACGATGGAAAGCGGCCCGGCGCAGATCGACCGCCTGAACCGCAGCCGCAACGTGACCCTGGACGTGGAACTCGGTTCGCGCACCCTGGGCGAGTTGAACGAGGAGGCGCGCGCGCTGCCGTCGATGAAGAATTTGCCCGCTTCCGTGAAGATTGCGGAACTGGGCGACGCGCAGGAAATGGCCTCGCTGTTCGCCAGCTTCGGCCTGGCCATGCTGATCGGCGTCTTGTGCATCTACTGCGTGCTGGTGCTGCTGTTCAAGGACTTCATGCAGCCGATGACCATCCTGGCGGCGCTGCCGCTGTCGATCGGCGGCGCCTTCGTGGCCCTGCTCATCACGGGCAGCGCGCTGTCGATGCCGTCGATGATCGGCCTGATCATGCTGATGGGGATCGTCACGAAGAACTCGATCCTGCTGGTCGACTATGCGATCCTGGCGCGCCAGGCGGGCATGAACCGCTTCGACGCGCTGGTCGACGCCTGCCACAAGCGCAGCCGGCCGATCCTGATGACGACCATCGCCATGGGCGCCGGCATGATGCCGCTGGCGCTGGGCTGGGGCGCCGACCCCAGCTTCCGTTCGCCGATGGCCATCACCGTCATCGGCGGCCTGATCACCTCGACGTTATTAAGCCTGCTGGTGGTGCCGGCCGTGTTCACCTACATCGACGACCTGGAGCACCTGCTCAAGCGCGGCATGGCAAGACTGCGCCGCCACAAGGCGCCCGCGCATGCCGCAGACAAGGTGGTACTGGAAAAATAGGCGCCGCGACGGACTGCAAAATCGCCCCTTGCGGGCAAGGAAGCGAAGGATCGGCCGGCAGGCCGCGCTCCCTCGCTTCCATCTATCTGGCATACTGCGCCCATTCACAATGAACGCATTCTGCCTGCCTATGAATTACCGCACCCCGCTCGCCCTGCTGCTGGCCACTACCCTGCTCGGCGCCTGCTCGGATAAAACCGCTCCCGCCAGCGCCAGCGTGCCCGACACGGCCGCCGATGTTGCCGCCAGCGCCCCTGCGGCAGCGGCGGACGACAGCGCGTCCGCCGACGCCGTCCGTCCGCCATCCGCCACCGCGCCCAAGACAGAAGAGATGGACACGCCGCAGGCGCGCGAGCGCGAAGCAGGCATGATGCGCGCCGTCTTCGGCAAGGACTACCGCGACGACAGCGACGATGCGCTGGCCGACCTGCCCGACCCGGACAAGCATATCGACAAGCTCAGTTATGTGGTCAGCGCCGTCAGCCACAAGCTGCTGCCCGGTGGCCGCGCCATCCTGGTGGCGAATGCGGAAACGGCCAATACGGAAGGCACGGCCGAATCGGCGCATGCCTCGTCAGGGCTGCTGAACGTCTTTTTCCTGGCGCCCAAGGGCCAGCCGGGCGACGGCCAGTGGAAAATTGAAAAACGGCTGGAAAACATCGCCGCCCTCGGTTCGTCGGGGCAGCTGGGCGAAGTCCACTGGATCGCGCTGGGCGCGAACAAGCCGGGGCTGGCGATCCGCCACGGCTACACGGGCCAAGGCTACACGATCACGCAACTGGCGCTGTTTGAAATCGGCGACGGCAAGGTCACGGCGCTCGATGGCGGCATCGACCTGTACTCGGACAATATGGGCGCCTGCACGCCGGACATGGATGAATGCTGGCTGGTCGACGGCAGCTGGCGCTTCGCGCCCGCGCGCGATGGCGGCGCCTACGACGACCTGTTGATCGATTTCAAGGGATCGTCCGAGAAAATCAAGCCCGGCGTCACCGTCAAGCCGGACCAGGACCCGCCGCGCATCGCGACGCCGCTGAACGGCCATGCGCGCTATGCCTTCGATGGCAAGGGGTACAAACTGGTAGAAGGCAAGAACACGGTGCCTGGCGTTTAATGGAGTCAGACCCGCCGGGTCCGGCCCCACGCTAGCGAACTATCGGCGCGCCGCCTCCAGGCGCGCCAGCAGCGGCGCATACATTGAGCGCGTATGGCTGCTCCAGCGGGCCATGGCGCTGTCGATGTCCGCGCACAGGCGCTCGGCCAGCACCGTGTCGCCCTGCTGCAGCGCCCAGATCGCGTATTCGGCGCGGCACTCGAAACTGCCATGGCGCGTCAGCGCGTCATCGAATTCCGCCTTCGCCTCCGCCTGGCGCCCGCTTTGCGCCAGCGCGCGTGCCGTCAGCAGGGACACCATCTCGGGGCGAAAATGGATATCGCTGCGGCGGATGAATGCCAGGTGCGTCAGCGCCTCGGCGCCCCGCTCGCACTCCAGGTAGGCGCGCGCCGCGCCCAGGCGGATTTCCAGGTCCGATGAAAACGCTCCCTGCAGACACGCTTCGTACGTCGCCGCCGCTTCCTGCGGATTGCCCGCCTCAAGCAGCGCGCTGGCCAGGCGCATCTGGTTCTGCGCCGTCGGCGTGTACTCGAAGGCGGCTTTTGCCTCGCGCAGTTCGCGGTTCGGGTCAAGCACCTGGACGGCCACCGACGCCACCTTGCGCGCGCCTTGCGGCAAACGCGAATTGGGCAAATAGATGGCGAAGAAATACACCACGCTGCCCAGCAGCGGGAACATGAATAAAATCAGCAGCCAGTACAGCTGCTGCCCGTTGCGCACCACATGGACCGCAAAGAATACTGCGATCAGAATGTGGATGCCTACGCCAAAAATCGTCATGCCGCAACCTCGTTCGTGATGGGAGCGGCTGGCACCATGCCGCCGCTTTCCCTGGTGAGAATATTACACTGGCCGCCGCCCGCCGCCGCGCCGGATACGCGGGCCCTAAGGCGCGCTGGCTTGCCAGCCGCCGCCCATGGCACGGTACAGGCCGACGGAAGACACGAGGATGCGCGTTTTGAGCTGCAGCTGGCCCACGTCGGCGCTGTACAGGGTGCGCTGTGCGTCGAGTTCTTCCAGATAAGAGGCGTAGCCGTTGCGGTAGCGGTTGTGCGCGATGCGCAGCGTCTCAAACGCCGTGGCGCGGCGCGCGTCATTTTCCACGGCCTGCTGCTGCAGGCGGTGGATGGCGCCAAGGCTGTTCTCCGTTTCGGCAAACGCGTTCCTCACCACGTTTTCATACGCGTACACAAGCTGGTCGCGCTGCGCGCCGGCCGCATCCGTCTGCGCCTGCACGCGGCCGCCATCGAATAATGGTCCGGCCGCCAAGGCCGTCAGGCGCCACAGCGCCGTGGGCGCATGCAGGAAATCGGTGAGGGTCGTGGCCTGCCCGCCGCCCGCCGCCGTCAGCTTGAACGAAGGCAGCAGCTGGTCGCGCGTGGCGGCCAGGCTGGCGTTGGCCGCCGCCAGGTTGTGTTCCGCGCGCGCGATGTCGGGGCGGCGGCGCAGCAATTCCGACGGCAATCCCGCCGGCACGGTTGGCGCGCTCAATTGCGCCAGCGGCATGCCGCGCGCGATGGGACCGGGATTGCCGCCGACCAGCACGGCCAGCGCGTTTTCCTGCTCGAAGATCTGCCGCTGCAGCTGCGGCACCTGCTCGGCCGCCGCATGGTATTCCGACTGCGCCTGGAGCCATTCCAGGCGCGAGCTGTAGCCCACCTCGAACTGCTTGCGGGCCAGCTCGCGCGATTGCTCGCGCAGCTGCAGGGTCGATTGCGTCAGCGCCAGCTGCGCATCCAGCCCGCGCAAATTCAGGTAGGCCGTGGCCACGCTGGCGGCGATCGACAGGGCCGCCGCGTCAAGGCTGGCCTGCTCCGCGCGGTAGCTTTCGCCGGCCGCGTCACTGAGCTTGGCCAGCCGGCCCCACACGTCGATTTCATA
Organism: uncultured Janthinobacterium sp.; assembly: GCA_963530105.1. Lineage (GTDB taxonomy): Bacteria > Pseudomonadota > Gammaproteobacteria > Burkholderiales > Burkholderiaceae_D > Janthinobacterium. Next base: position 282 of record CAUSDR010000046.1, on the reverse strand, counting down.
ACTGGCCTGCAGCTCGGCCTGGAAGACATTCGTCACGTAGGGCGCGCCGTTGGAAGCAAGCGTACGGGTGCGCGTGGGCGAGCCATCGAAGGCCAGGTTCGGCGCGCGGTTGGCGTCAGCCTGCGCCAGGCGCGCGCGGTATTCCTGCACGCGGGCGCGCGCCACGCGCAAGTCGCCGTTGCGCGCCAGCGCCTCGCCCACCAGGTCGCTCAAGACCGGATCGCCGAAGGCTTGCCACCACAGCTGCTCCACATGCGCGCCGCTGGCGGCGGCATCCGGCGC
>CAUSDR010000045.1:0-20951 GCA_963530105.1 uncultured Janthinobacterium sp. | reverse complement strand
CGCAGATCGTGCGCGAGGCAGCGCAAGCCATGCCGCGCTATCAGGTGCAGCTGCGCCCCGTGCCCTGGAAGCGGGGCGTGCTGATGTTGCAGACGGGCGAGGCTTTCGCGCTGTATCCGCCGTATTTGTGGCGCGACGAGCGGCCGTACGTGCGCTATTCCGTGCCGCTGCTGATGGAGCAGATGGTGGTGCTGTGCAACCAGGAGGTGGTGGCCAGGCGCAAGCTGCAGCACAGCCCGGCCGACTATGCGGGCTTGCACATCGGCGTGAATGCGGGTTTCCTGCTGGGCGATGCCGGACTGACGCAAGCCCTGCGATCCGGAACAGTCGTGCTCGATCCTGCCAAGGGAACGCGCACGAACCTGCTCAAGCTGATGCGCGGGCGTATCGATTGCTATGTCAGCGACCGCCTGTCGGCGCAGTGGGAATTGCAGCGCATCCGCCGCGATGTCCAGGCCGGCACGCCGATGCAGGCTGTCCGCGAAACGGCGCAGCTGGCCACGCAGCAGGGATACCTGGGCTTTACCTTGCGCCAGCCAGCGCAGTATCCCTACCGCGACGATTTCATTGCCCAGTTCAATGCCGTCATCGCGCGCATGCAGGCCGATGGCACGATTCGCCGCATCGTCGACCGCGCACTGCTACCATGATCGATTCACTGTGGAGAAAATAATGAAGAAACTGTTCTTGCTATGCATGGTATTGCTGGCGGGCTGCGTGGGCCGCCCCGACAATATCGTGCCCGTGACGAATTTTGATACCACCAGATACCTGGGCAAGTGGTACGAGATCGCGCGTCTCGACCATTCATTCGAACGTGGCATGAGCCATGTGACGGCCGACTACAGCCTGCGCCAGGATGGCGGCCTGAAGGTGCTCAACCGCGGCTACAAGGATGCCGACGCGACATGGAAGGACGCCGAGGGCAAGGCATATTTTGTTGACAAGAAAGACGTAGGCTATCTGAAGGTGTCGTTTTTCGGTCCCTTCTATGGTTCCTACATCGTTTTCGACCTGGATCAGCAGGACTACAGTTATTCCCTGATCAGCGGTCCCGACAAATCCTACCTGTGGCTGCTGTCGCGCACGCCCACGATGGACCCGGCGTTACAGCAGCGCTTGATCGAGAAGGCGCGGGGCCTGGGCTTTGATACGTCAAAATTGATCTATGTGAAACAAAACTGAGTTTCCCCCCGTGCCGCCCATGCATGGCGGCACCTTGTCTTCTGGTTGTTGCTTTTCTGCATGTTATTTCTTGCAATACCCTCCTGATTCACTCACAATCATCACCAAAGTAGTGCATGTGCGGCGCGCTCGCGGCCGGGCATGGCTGCATTGTGTCGTCCCACTTTCGCGATTGTCTGATGACAAATGCTTGCTATAGTGAATGGTAGCGGCATCTGCTCGGCGGCAAGCGTGCATAGCTTTTTCAGATAGGAATATCGCAATGAAAAACCTCAAGATAGGCGTGCGTCTCGGTGGTGGTTTCGCCGCGGTATTGTTCCTGCTGACTTCCCTCACCGTGGTGGGCATCGTGCAGATGCAAAGCGCCAGCAAGGAAACGGATGCCCTCGTCAACGTCAAGGTGCGCAATGAGCGCCTGATCGGCGAGTGGACCAAGGTCATCGAGGTGAACGCGGCGCGCACGGCGGCCGCCTGGAAAGTCAGCGACCCCGCGCATCAAAAGCAATTCGAGACGGAAATGGCGGCCTCGTCCGCGCGCGCCACGGAAATCCAGAACGATATCGGCAAGAGCCAGCTGAATGCGGAAGAGCAGGCGCTGTACCAGGAAGTGCTGAGCACGCGCAAAGCCTACACCGAAGTGCGCAAGAATGTGTTCAAGGCCAAGAACGCGGGCGACCTGGAGCTGGGCAAGCGCCTGTACGAAGGCGACATGGCCGTCAAGCGCGACATTTACCTGGCGTCGCTGAAAAAGCTGGAAGTGCTGGAAGCGCAATTGCTCAATGATACGGCGGCGCAAATCCGCTCGCGCTACGAGAATGGCCGCATGCTGCTGATCTCGCTGGGCGCGGCCGCCATCCTGCTGGGCATAGCTTGTGCCTACTGGATCACGCGCTCGATCACGCGGCCCATCACGCGCGCCGTCGAGGTGGCGGAAGCCGTCTCCGCAGGCGACCTGACCAGCCATATCGTGGTGGAAAGCCGCGACGAGACCGGGCAGTTGATGCATGCGCTGAAGAACATGAACGACAAGCTGGTGAGCATCGTCGGCCAGGTGCGCGCCGGCACCGATTCCATCAGCACGGCGTCGAGCGAAATTGCCGCCGGCAACCTGGACCTGTCGTCGCGCACCGAACAGCAGGCCAGTTCCCTGGAAGAGACGGCCTCTTCCATGGAAGAGCTGACCTCCACCGTAAAACTCAACGCCGACAATGCGCGCAGCGCCAACCAGCTGGCCATCGACGCTTCGCAAATCGCCAGCAAGGGCGGCGCGGTGGTGTCGGAAGTGGTCAGCACCATGGGATCGATCAACGATTCCTCGCGCAAGATCGTCGACATCATCAGCGTCATCGACGCCATCGCCTTCCAGACGAATATCCTGGCCTTGAACGCGGCTGTCGAAGCGGCCAGGGCCGGCGAGCAGGGCAGGGGCTTCGCCGTGGTGGCTTCCGAGGTGCGCAACCTGGCGCAGCGTTCCAGCCAGGCGGCCAAGGAGATCAAGGGCTTGATCGACGATTCCGTGCAAAAGGTCGAGGCCGGCTCACAGCTGGTGGACAAGGCGGGCCGCACCATGGATGAAATCGTGCAAAGCATCAGCCATGTGACGCAGATCATGAACCAGATCACGGACGCCAGCGACGAGCAGCGCGCCGGCATCGAGCAAGTCAACCAGGCCATCGGCCAGATGGACCAGGTGACGCAGCAAAACGCGGCGCTGGTGGAAGAAGCGGCCGCGGCGGCCGAATCGATGCAGGAACAGGCGGCCAAGCTGGCCGACGTCGTGGGCCTGTTCAAGCTGGATGCTGCGCAGCATTATGTTGCCGCCAGTGCTGGCCCATCTGCGACGGCGTCTGCGCCAATCAAGGCTGCCATGCCGGCTGACACGCGATCTGCCATGCGGCCCGCCATCCAGCCTGCCAAGCACCGCGCGCCGGCGGAAACGGTAGCCGCGCCCGCGCCGGGCAAGGCGGCGCAAGCGGAAGCGGTGCGCGCACGCAAGCCGAAGACGCCGGTGGCATCCGGTGCCGACGAATGGGAAGAGTTTTAAGCGCAGAGTTCCCTTGGCATGGCGCGGACGCTACAATCGCGGCTTGAAGACAGCCGCGAACGCGCACCGCCATGACCACCCGCCGTACCTCCAGCCCGATTTCCAGCGTTATCGCCAGCCCTGCCGCTGCCTCGTCCTCCCTGGCTGAACCCGTCAAGCGCGCGCGCTGCCCAGCCTGCCTGCGCGCCGCATCCAGCTGCATCTGCCGCTGGATCGCTCCCGTTTCCCACGCGGTGGAAGTGCTGATCCTGCAGCATCCGCTGGAAGTCCACAATGCCAAGGGCAGTGCCCGCCTGCTGCACCTGAGCCTGCCCAACAGCCGCATGCTGACGGGCGAGCAGTTTGCCCCGGATACCCTGGCCGACCTGCTGGCCGACAAGCATAACGTGCTGCTGTACCCGGATACGCCCGGTGACCGTTCGCTGGGCATTGCGCCGCCGCCAGCGCTCGACCCCGCCATCTTGCTCGATTCGGCCCAATTTTCGTCCCGGTTGCGGCTGGTGGTGCTCGATGCCACCTGGCGCAAGAGCCGCAAGATGCTGTATCTGAATCCCTCTTTACAACAGCTGCCGCGCCTTCCCCTGCGCGATACGCCCGCTTCCCATTACCTGATCCGCAAGGCGCATGCGCCAGACCAGTTATCGACCCTGGAGGCGACTTGCTACGCCCTGATGGAGTTGGAGCAGGATGTGCCCCGCTTCGTTCCCCTGATCACGGCCTTTGACGGTTTTGTCGCGCAGCAGTTGAGTTATGTCATGCCGCACGGTGAAAAAGCTTGAATAGACCACACGGGAACCCTTGATCTTGCCTCCGGAGCGGCATAGTATACTGTACGTATATACAGTTGATGGGGCCGTTCATGAAAGCAATCATTCCAGAGCACGATGACAGCTTTGCCGGGCAAGCCATGCTGCCGCCGCAATCGCTGCAAGCCCGCAAAGGCCGTGGCGCGGTGTCGAACCTGCAAGGGCGCCACGAGGTGCATGCGCGCGCCGGTTTCGATGACGGCTGGAGCGTGGGCGGCCTGGATGAAGCGGCCGGGGAGGAGGGCGCGCCAACGTGGAAGACGCAGGTGAGCGACGAACAGGCGCGCACCATCCTCACGCGCAATGCCTCGCCCGACTTGCCGTTCAATGTGTCCCTGAATCCCTACCGTGGCTGCGAACACGGCTGCATCTATTGCTTTGCGCGTCCCACGCACAGCTATTTGGGCCTGTCGCCCGGCCTCGACTTTGAAAGCCGCATCTACGCCAAGGTGAATGCCCCCGAACTGCTGCGGCGCGAGCTGGCCAAGCCGTCCTATGTGCCGGAACCGATCGCGCTGGGCGTCAACACGGATGCCTATCAGCCGTGCGAGCGCGAGCGGCAGCTGACGCGGCGCGTGCTGGAAGTGCTGCAGGAGTGCGACCATCCTGTTGCCCTGATTACCAAATCATCGCTGATCGAACGCGATATCGACATACTCGCGCCCATGGCAGCCAGGCGTCTGGCCGCCGTGGCTGTCACCGTCACGACGCTCGATCCGGCCATCGCGCGTACCCTGGAACCACGCGCGGCGGCACCGGCGCGGCGCCTGCGCACCATCCGCACCCTGACGGAGGCGGGCATCCCCGTGGGCGTGAGCATCGCGCCCATCATCCCCTTCGTCACGGAGCCGGAAATCGAGCAGCTGCTCGAAGCCGTGCGCGACGCGGGCGCCATCCATGCCCACTACGTGGTGCTGCGCCTGCCGTGGGAAGTGAGTCCGCTGTTCCAGCAGTGGCTGGAAGCGCATTTCCCCGAGCGTGCCCAGCGCGTGATGAACCGGGTGCGCGAAATGCGCGGCGGCAAGGATTACGACAGCGCGTTCGGTACGCGCATGCAGGGCGAAGGCGTGTGGGCCGACCTCATCCGCCAGCGCTTTGAAAAGGCCGTGCATCGGCTGGGCTTGCACGGCAAAGGCGGCCGCTTCAAGCAGCTCGACTGCACGCAGTTCCGCCGCCCACTGGTGGTGCCACCGCTGGGAAACAAGGCAAAAGGGACTAACGCGGGGCAGCTGGACCTGTTTTAGCGCAAACGGCGCTGCAGTGCCTTGCGCACAAGGTGGCTTGCCACGGCGTGCGGCGGGAGCGCGGCTGGATGCCTGTATTGGGGCAGGTATGCTCCACTGCACGCAGCTCCGCCGCCCGCTGGTAGTGCCGTCACTGGGAAACAAGGCAAAAGGGACTAACGCGGGGCAGCTGGACTTGTTCTAGCGCAAGCGGCGCTGCAGGGCCTTGCGCACAAGGCGGATTGCCACGGCGTGCGGCGGGAGCGCGGCCCGATGCCTGTGGGGGCAGGGCAGATATGTTCGACTGCACGCAGTTCCGCCGCCCGCTGGTGGTGCCGCCGCTGGGAAGCAAGGCAAAAGGGCGTAACGCGGGGCAGCTGGAGCTGTTTTAGCGCAAACGGCGCTGCGGCCCCTGCACACCACGCGGGCCGCGCCGCCGCGCGGGGCAAGGCGGCAAACTGCATGTACGGGGGCGGTAGCTGTCGCACAAGCGCACTGTCGCTCAGGCGCACTGGCGTTTTGGCGTTTTGGCGCTCAGACGCGGAACGCTCGGACGCGGAAAACTAAGACGCGGAAAGCTCAGACGCGTAAAGCTCAGGCGTGGAAGGCTCAGCCCGCCGGGTCTGCTGTTGGCGCTTCCTTGAGCTGCGCCAGATGCTGCTCGATGGCGAAGACATGCGGGTCGCTTTTGCCCAGTTCGCGCAGGGCGCTGGCCAGGTGCAGCAGGTATTCGCTGTTCGGCCCGCTGGGGCCGGCAGCGCGGGCGATCTGGCGCGCGATATCGAGTTCGGAAGCGGCGCCCAGGAAGGCCGCGTTTTCCTCGTTGGCGATGTATACCAGGCCTTCGGTCTTGCTGCCATCGTCGAAGGTGATTTCCGTGGCCAGGCGCAAATAGCCGTTCTTTTCGCGGTGGTCCAGGTGGGCGAAGACTTCGGGCGTGATCAGGTAAGCCATGCCGTCGCACACGGCGCCCGCCTGCGGCACCAGGGTGGCGACCCGGCCCGGCGCCATGGGCGTGCCGCGGTGGTCGTGCGAGCCTTGCCAGAAGCGCCGCGTCCAGCCTTCGATGCGGGCGGGACGTCGCTCAAGGTAGGGAAAGTCCGCCTTGTAGATCAGCGAGCCGTAGCCGAACAGCCAGACCTGCTCGTGGCCGTCGAATTTGTTCATGCGCTGGTTGATGGCGAGGGTGGCGGCGTCGATGGGCGACAGGCCGGGCTGGGCAGGCTGGGTCATGGCTGTACGGGTGATGGGCAATGGGCCATTATAAGACGCTGCCAGTCGTGGCGCCGGCGGGCGCGGCCTCGCGTGCGCCCGCGCCGTGTGCGCCCACGTTCCACTCGTGCGTTTCGACGAACTGGAACAGGAAGGCCATGAAGCTTTCGGCGGCCGGCGACAGCGAGCGTCCCGTCTTGGTGTAGACGAAAAAGCGCCGCGTCAGCTCCGGCTCGTGCAGGGTGCGCATCTGCAGTTTATATAGCTTGACCATCGGTTCCGCATACGGCAGGCAGGCCGTGATGCCCAGGTTGGCGCTGACCATGGCCAGCGCCGTGGTCATGAACGTCACTTCATTGTAGGGGTTGAGCGACAGGTCGCGGAAGCTGCCGTGCATGTCGCGCAGCAGGCGTTCAGTGAACTGGCCCTGCAACGAGATGAACGGATAGTTGGCCACGTCGGCCCAGGTGACGCGCTCCTGCTGCTGCAGCGGGTGCTGCTCGGGGAAGACCAGCACGAAGGGCATCTCGAACAGCACTTGCGCGGCGATTTCCGCCGTCGGGTCGCGCTCGGGGCCGATGCCGAAATCGACTTCGCCGCTGAACACGCGCGCCGACACGTTTTCCACGGGGCAGTCCACCAGGCGCAGCTGCACTTCCGGATGCGCCTGGCGATAGGCGGCGATCACTTCCGGCAGCAGGGTGCAGGCCATCATCTGCGGCGCGGCGATGCGCACCATGCCCGTTTTCAGCGCCTTGCGCTGGGCGATGCCGGCCATGGCGCCATCGAGGTCCTCGATCATCTTTTCAAACAGCGGATACAGTTCGCGGCCGATTTCCGACAGCTGCGTCTTGCGCGTGCTGCGTTCGACCACGCGCACGCCCAGCACGCTTTCCAGTTCCTTGATCAAGCCGCTCAAGGCGGACTGCGTCACGTGCAGGTATTCGGCGGCCAGGGTAAAGCTGCCGGTCTTGGCCAGCGCCACGAAGGCGCGCATTTGTCGCAAGCTGGGACTCATAAGATAATCCGATAAATCAATGGATAAAAATTGTTTGTATGATAGCTGCAACTCGATTCTAATGGTGAAAAGCTGAACAACACGCCAGCCATCGCGCCACGAGCGCATCCATCGGAGACAAACACCATGAAGATCAAGCAAATCCACCATGTCGCCTACCGTTGCATCGACGCCAAGAAAACCGTCGAGTGGTACGTCAAGCATTTGAACATGAATTTCGTCCTCGCCATCGCCGAAGACCTGGTGCCGTCGACCAAGGCGCCGGATCCGTACATGCACGTCTTCCTCGACGCGGGCCAGGGCAATGTGCTGGCCTTCTTCGAGCTGCCGACGCAGCCGCCGATGGACCGCGACCGCAATACCCCGGCCTGGGTGCAGCACCTGGCGCTGGAAGTGGCCAGCATGGACGAACTGCTGGCGGCCAAGGAGCGCCTGGTGGCGGGCGGCGTCGAGGTGCTCGGTCCCGTCAACCACGCCATCTTCCAGTCGATCTATTTCTTCGACCCCAACGGCCACCGTCTGGAGCTGGCGGCCAATGTGGGCACGCCGGAGATGATGGCCAAACTGGACGCCGTCAAATGGGAAATGCTGGAAGAATGGTCGCAGACGCGCCGCGCGCCCAAGCACGCCGCCTGGATGCATGCGCCCGCCGAAGCCTGAGCGCCGCAAACCGAAGCCACCTGACAATTACGCCACACAAGGAATACCATGAAACTCGCAACCCTGAAAAACGGCAGCCGTGACGGCGCCCTGATCCTCGTCAGCCGCGACCTGCGCCAGTGCCTGCCGGTCGCGGACATCGCCCCGACCCTGCAGGCGGCGCTCGACGGCTGGGATGCCATCGCGCCGAAACTCGAAACGGCCTACGCCGCCCTGAACGCGGGCACGGCGGCTGGCGCCCAGCCGTTTGCCGCCAGCCTGTGCCACTCGCCGCTGCCGCGCGCCTACCAGTGGGCCGACGGTTCCGCCTACATCAACCATGTGGAACTGGTGCGCAAGGCACGCAATGCGGAAGTGCCGGCCTCGTTCTACACGGACCCGCTGATGTACCAGGGCGGCTCGGACAGCTTCATCGGTCCGCGCGACCCCATTTTTGCCCTGTCGGAAGAGTGGGGCATCGACCTGGAAGCGGAAGTGGCGGTGATCACGGGCGACGTCGCCATGGGCGCCGGCGTGGACGATGCGGCGAACGCCATCCGCCTGGTGATGCTGGTCAACGACGTCTCCTTGCGCAACCTGATCCCGGGCGAGCTGGCGAAAGGCTTCGGCTTCTTCCAGTCCAAGGCGGCCAGCGCATTTTCGCCTGTCGCCGTCACGCCCGATGAACTGGGCGCCGACTGGGCGGACAGCAAGCTGCACCTGCCGCTGCTGGTGGACTTGAACGACAAGCCATTCGGCAAGCCGAATGCGGGCGAGGACATGACCTTCAATTTTGCCCAGCTGGTCGCCCACGCGGCGAAGACGCGCGAACTGGGCGCCGGCAGCATCGTCGGTTCCGGCACCGTGTCGAACAAGCAGGGCAACCTGTTTGGCTCCAGCATCGAGAACGGCGGCGTCGGTTACTGCTGCCTGGCCGAGGTGCGCATGTATGAGACCATCGAGCACGGCGCGCCAAAGACGGCGTACCTGAAGTTCGGCGACACGGTGCGCATCGAGATGCGCGACGCGGCCGGTGCCAGCATCTTTGGCAGCATCGAGCAGACGGTGGCCCCGTACGCCGGCGCCACGCGCGCCTGAAAGGACGCCGCCCCATGAAGCTGTACACCTACTTTCGCAGTTCGGCCGCCTATCGCGTGCGCATTGCCCTCCATGTGAAGGGCATCGATTACGACAGCATCCCCGTGCACCTGCTGCGGGACGGCGGCCAGCAGCTGCTGCCCGCCTATCGCGCCGTCAACCCGTCGGCGCTGGTGCCGGCGCTCGACGACGATGGCGCCGTGCTGACGCAGTCGCTGGCCATGCTTGAATATCTGGAAGAAACGCGGCCAGCCGTGCCGCTGCTGCCGGCCGATGCCCTGGGACGCGCCAAGGTGCGCGCGCTGGCGCTGGCGATCGCCTGCGACGCCCATCCGCTGACGAATCTGCGCGTCCTGAAGTACCTGAAGACCACCCTCGGGCTGCCGGAAGAGGTCAAGCAGGAATGGCACCGCCACTGGATGGCCGAGGGGCTGGCGGCCGTGGAAGCGCTGCTGGCGCAGGGCGATCCTGCCGGCACGGGCCTGTTCTGCCATGGCGACAGCCCGACCATGGCCGACTGCTGCCTGGTGCCGCAGGTATTCAATGCGCAGCGCTTTGCCATCGACCTGGCGCCGTATCCGCGCGTGGCGCGCATCCATGCGCATTGCGCCGGCTTGCCAGCTTTTATTGCAGCCCATCCATCGCAGCAGCCTGACGCCGAATAGGCGCCGGGCGGCGCGGTGCGGGAAACCCGTCTGGCAACAGGCGGGTTTTTTTATGCGTGCTTGATTTTGCGCAGTCTATGCCAGCTTGCCGTTGCGCTACAATTTGCGTTTGCCCAAATACTTTACGCGCCATGACCGCAACAACCGTTCCTGCCAGCATCAACGATGCCCTGTCCCTGGCGCATGCTTCCTGGCGCCCCATTTTGCTGCGCGGCTTGCACGCCGTGATGGCGGCCGATCCCGCCTACCTGCCGGCCCTGGCCATCGACGATTACCTGCCCACGCAGGGCCGCCTGTTTGCCGCCTTTGCCCTGCCGCTGGCGCAGGTGCGCCACGTGCTGGTGGGCGAGGGGCCGTATCCGCGCGCCGAGAGCGCCACGGGCGTATGCTTCATGGACGGCGCCGTCGGCAGTTTATGGTCGGCCACGGGCCTGTCGAAACCCGTCAACCGCGCCACTTCGCTGCGCAACTTCATGAAGATGTTGCTGGTGGCCGACGGCCAGTTGCAGGGCGGCGACACCTCCGGCGCGGCCATGGCGCCCGTGGCGGCTGCCGCGCAGCAGGCAGGCAGCGGCGTCATCCAGACCCTGCCCGAGCTGCAGCGCAAGATGACGCAGCAGGGTTTCTTGCTGCTCAACGCGGCGCTCGTCTTCCGCGCCCACGTGCCGCCCGTGCAGGATGCGCGCGGCTGGCTGCCCTTCCTGCAAGTGGTGCTGGAAGCGCTGGCACAGCCGGGCGCGGCGGTGCAGCCGCAACTGGTGCTGTGGGGCAAGATTGCCGAGCTGATCAAGCGCCTGCCGGTGGCCGCATCCTTGCCGCAGATAACGGCCGAACATCCGTATAATCTGTCCTTTATTGGCAATCGTGACATGCAGGCCTTGTTCGGGCCGATGCAACTATTGCGTGCCTGAGATTGAATTGACGCCGGTCTGGCGGAAGTGCGGGGAATATGCAAATCAGTAACGTGGAAGAATTGAAGCAATGGATCGCGGCGGGCGGCGTGCCCGACTATCTGTATTTCTGGGGCCACACGCCGGCGCAGCCGCAGGTGGCCGACAAAAGCTGTTTCAGCCAGTGGTTTCCGTCGCCGTTCAGCCTGGCTGGCGTGACGTACGCCACGGCCGAGCACTACATGATGGCGCAAAAGGCGGCCCTGTTCGGCGATACGGCAGTGCAGGCGCGCATCGTGGCGGCCGAGCGGCCATCGGAAGTGAAGAAGCTGGGGCGCGAAGTGGCCAATTTCGACGCGAGGGCGTGGGAAGCGGCGCGCGCCGGCATCGTCTTCGATGGCAACTTCGCCAAGTTTTCGCAAAAGGCGGCGCTGCGCAAGTTCTTGCTGGGCACGGGCGAGCGCATCATCGTCGAAGCCAGTCCCGTCGACCGCATCTGGGGCGTGGGCCTGGCGTCGGACAATCCGCGCATCGCCGACCCTTCGCGCTGGGACGGTTTGAACCTGCTGGGCTTTGAATTGATGAAGGTACGCACCGCCCTGCGCGGATGACAGCGCCTGGCTAACCCAGCTGCGCGTCGGCATGGGTGGCCCGCGATGCTCACGGGCTCGGCGCCCCCGTAGCTCGGCGCCCCCCGGCTCGGCGCCCCCGTGCAAAGTACGGTGGCGCTTCCCGGCCGGCGCGCGACGGTTTTCTCAGGCGCCGTGAAGCCGGCGATTTTCCGATTGTTGTTTTCCTGAGGCTGCCATCTCGCAGGTGGCCCGTCAAGCCCCTGCCAGCCCTGTGGTCATCGAGGGGCGCTCTGACAAACCCCGCCGAATTTGTTATACTTGACTAAATCATTCAACTACTCAGGGTTTGAGGAGTTGAAAAACCGCAATATTTTAAACCAGTTATTGAACAGTTGACCGAGGATGTATGCGTCTGACTACAAAAGGCCGTTTTGCCGTCACAGCGATGATCGATCTTGCCCTGCGCCAGGGCAAGGGACCGGTCACGCTGTCCGGCATCAGCCAGCGCCAGTCGATTTCCCTGTCCTACCTGGAACAGCTGTTCGGCAAGCTGCGCCGGCATGAGATCGTCGAATCGATCCGCGGCCCCGGCGGCGGCTACAGCCTGGCGCGCCGCGCCGACAAGGTGACGGTGGCCGACATCATCATCGCCGTCGACGAACCGCTCGACGCCACGCAGTGCGGCGGCAAGGAACATTGCCACGGCGCCGACGCGGCCACGGGTGCGCGCTGCATGACGCATGAATTGTGGTCCACACTCAACGAAAAAATGGTCGATTATCTGGATTCTGTGTCCTTGCAGGACCTGGTCGACCAGCAGAGACAAAAGAATGCCGAGCAAAGCGTGATGGTGATGCACCGTAACCATGCCGCCCTCGGTTGATAATTAAAAAATACTAAGTTGCTGATTGCATTGGAGTTATTGATGAACGCCCCAGAAAAAAACGTAGGCCAAGTGCACTTTGAAACCGCACCGCATTTCCCGATCTACATGGATTACTCGGCCACCACGCCGATCGATCCACGCGTCGCCGACAAGATGATTCCCTACCTGCGCGAGCAGTTCGGCAATCCGGCATCGCGCAGCCACATGTACGGCTGGACGGCGGAAAAAGCCGTGGAAGAGGCACGCGGCCACGTGGCGGCCCTGGTGAACGCGGATCCGCGCGAAATCATCTGGACCTCCGGCGCGACGGAAAGCAACAACCTGGCCATCAAGGGCGCGGCGCAGTTCTACAAGACCAAGGGCAAGCACATCATCACCGTCAAGACCGAGCACAAATCGGTGCTCGACACGGTGCGCGAACTGGAACGCATCGGCTTTGAAGCGACGTACCTGGAACCGCAGGACAATGGCTTGATCACCGTCGAGCAGCTGGCCGCGGCCGTGCGCCCGGATACCATCCTCGTGTCGGTGATGCTGGTGAACAACGAAATCGGCGTGATCCAGCCGATCGACGAGATCGGCGTGTTCTGCCGCTCGAAAGGCATCATCTTCCATTGCGACGCCGCGCAAGCGACGGGCAAGGTCGTCATCGACCTGCAAAAAACCAAGGTCGACCTGATGACCTTCACGGCGCATAAAACCTACGGCCCGAAGGGCGTGGGCGCCCTGTACGTCTGCCGCAAGCCGCGCGTGCGCCTGGAAGCGCAAATGCACGGTGGCGGCCATGAGCGCGGCCTGCGCTCGGGCACCCTGCCAACGCACCAGATCGTCGGCATGGGCGAAGCGTTCCGCATCGCCAAGGAAGAAATGGACAGCGAAATCGGCCGCATCAAGGCCTTGCGCGACCGCCTGGCCAAGGGCTTGCAGGAGATCGAAGAAGTCTACATCAACGGCGACATGGACCACCGCGTGCCGCACAACCTGAATGTCAGCTTCAACTACGTCGAAGGCGAGTCGCTGATCATGGCGATCAAGGATATCGCCGTGTCGTCCGGTTCGGCCTGCACCTCGGCCAGCCTGGAACCATCGTACGTGCTGCGCGCCCTGGGCCGCAGCGACGAATTGGCGCACAGCTCGATCCGCTTCACCATCGGCCGCTTCTCGACCGAGGAAGACATCGACTTTGCCGTCAACCTGCTGAAATCGAAAGTACACAAGCTGCGCGACCTGTCGCCGCTGTGGGACATGTTTAAAGATTGCATTGATATCAATTCCATCCAATGGGCTGCCCACTAACCAACACCCTGGCCCTGTTGGACAGGGCCGGCAAGAATATTAAAGGAGCATCAAAATGGCTTACTCGGACAAAGTACTCGATCACTACGAAAACCCGCGCAACGTGGGCGCTTTCGACAAGGGTGATGAAACCATCGGCACCGGCATGGTCGGCGCGCCTGCCTGCGGCGACGTGATGAAACTGCAGATCAAGGTCGGCGCCGATGGCCTGATCGAAGATGCGAAATTCAAGACCTACGGCTGCGGTTCGGCGATTGCCTCGAGCTCGCTGGTGACCGAATGGGTGAAAGGTAAAACCCTGGACCAGGCGCTGGCCATCAAGAACACGCAGATCGCCGAAGAACTGGCCCTGCCGCCAGTGAAAATCCACTGCTCCATCCTGGCGGAAGACGCCATCAAGGCGGCAGTGCTGGATTACCAGACCCGTCACCCAGCGGCAGCTTAAACGTTGCTAGCCCGCCCCGGCCGCAAGGCCGGGGCAGTTACGGAGAAATACATGATCACACTGACCGAAAAAGCGGCAAAGCACATCAACCGTTATATCGAACGGCGCGGCAAGGGCATGGGCTTGCGCTTTGGCGTGCGCACCACGGGCTGCTCGGGCCTGGCCTACAAGCTCGAATATGTCGATGAAGTGGCGGCCGAGGACAGCGTCTTCGAATCGCATGGCGTGAAGGTCTTCGTCGACCCGAAAAGCTTGCCCTACATCGATGGCACGGAACTCGATTTCGCGCGCGAAGGCTTGAACGAAGGCTTCAAGTTCCACAATCCGAACGAAAAAGACGCCTGCGGCTGCGGCGAAAGTTTCCGCATCTAAGACGCAAGTATCACCCCGGTCGGTGCGCTGTACCCATCGATTGAGGTACAGCGACCACCGACAATTATGCAAAACCACTTCGAATTATTCCAGTTGCCGCCACAGTTCGCGCTCGACATGAGCGCGCTCGACGCGGCCTACCGCGACGTGCAGGGCAAGGTCCACCCGGACCGCTTCATCAATGCCAGCAGCGCCGAAAAGCGCGTCGCCATGCAGTGGGCCACGCGCGCCAACGAAGCCTACCAGACCCTGAAAAGCCCGCAAAAGCGCGCGCAATACCTGTGCGAACTCAATGGCGTCGACTTGCAGACGGAGTCGAACACGGCCATGCCGGTCAGCTTTTTGATGCAGCAGATGGAGTGGCGCGAGGAACTGGGCGACGCCCGCGCCGGCAAGGACGCCGACGCGCTCGATGCGCTGGACCGCCAGCTGCGCGCCGAACGCAAGGCCTTGCTGGCCCAGGTGGGCGCCCAGCTCGACGCCGCCGACTATGTGAATGCCGCGCAAAGCGTGCGCGCCCTGATGTTCCTCGACAAATTCGGCGAGGAAGTCCGGTTTGCCTACGAGGCCATCGAAGCCTGAGAGGGCCGGACAGAAGCTGCTGAGCGTCGCGCTTTGCGGCCGGCGATGCGCACCGTGCCAGAGTACGGTTGCGCTTTTCGGCCACAAATCACTGCCGCTCGCTACGCTTCACTCTGGCACTCGGGGCGGTGGCGAGCATGTGATACGCGCGCGTCTTATAATGCGCATCAGGCATCAGCTGCATCACGCAATAAATTAATCGAGGCACGAATACAATGGCACTTCTGCAAATTTCCGAACCAGGCATGTCGACCGCGCCGCACCAGCACCGCCTGGCCGTCGGCATCGATCTTGGCACCACCAATTCCCTGGTCGCGACCGTCCGCAACAGCATTCCCGAGGTGCTCAACGACGAGGAAGGGCATTCCCTGCTGCCGTCCGTCGTGCGCTACCTGCCGAACGGCCACGCCAACATCGGCTACAAGGCCCTGGCGGCACAGACCACCGACCCGAAAAACACCATCGTTTCCGTCAAGCGCTTTATGGGCCGCGGCCTGGCCGATATCGCCTACGCGGAAAACCTGCCCTACGACTTCCAGGATACGCCTGGCATGGTGCAGCTGAAAACCGTGGCCGGCGTGAAAAGCCCCGTCGAAGTGTCGGCGCAAATCCTCGCCACCCTGCGCCAGCGCGCGGAAGATTCGCTGGGCGACGACCTGGTGGGCGCCGTGATTACTGTACCAGCGTATTTCGACGATGCCCAGCGCCAGGCGACGAAAGATGCGGCCCAATTGGCCGGCATCAACGTGCTGCGCCTGTTGAGCGAGCCGACGGCCGCCGCCATCGCCTACGGCCTCGATAACGCCTCGGAAGGCGTGTACGCCGTGTACGACCTCGGCGGCGGCACTTTCGACATCTCGATCCTGAAACTGAGCAAGGGCGTCTTCGAAGTGCTGTCCACGGGCGGCGACTCGGCCCTGGGCGGCGACGATTTCGACCGCCGCCTGTTCTGCTGGATCAGCGAGCAGGCCAAGCTGGCGCCGCTGTCCGACGAAGACACGGCCATCCTGCTGGTGAAGGCGCGCGAAATCAAGGAACTGCTGTCGACCAAGCCGGAAACGACGATCGACGCCAAGCTCAATTCGGGCGAGGAAATCCACCTGCGCATCACGGCCGAGGAATTCGTCAAGATGACAGCGCACCTGGTCGCCAAGACCATGAACGCCATCAAGAAAGCCCTGCGCGACGCGAACGTGGATGCGGACGACGTCGACGGCGTGGTGATGGTGGGCGGCGCCACGCGCATGCCGCACGTGCAGCGCGCAGTCAGCGAATTCTTCCACACGACGCCGCACGCGAATATCGACCCGGACAAAGTGGTGGCGCTGGGCGCGGCCATCCAGGCCAATTTGCTGGCCGGCAACCGCGCCGCCGGCGACGACTGGCTGCTGCTGGACGTGATCCCGCTGTCGCTGGGCATCGAAACCATGGGCGGCCTGGTGGAAAAGATCATCCCGCGCAATTCGACCATTCCCTGCGCGCGCGCGCAGGAATTCACGACCTTCAAGGATGGTCAGACGGCGCTGGCCGTGCACGTGCTGCAGGGCGAGCGCGAACTGGTGAGCGACTGCCGCTCGCTGGCGCGCTTCGAGCTGCGCGGCATTCCGCCGATGGTGGCGGGCGCCGCGCGCATCCGCATCACGTATCAGGTCGATGCGGACGGCTTGCTGTCGGTGTCGGCGCGCGAACTGCGCTCGGGCGTGGAAGCGTCGATCAGCGTCAAGCCGGCCTACGGTCTGGCGGACGACGACATCGCCCGCATGCTGCAGGATTCCTACACCTCGGCCGACGTCGACATGGTGGCGCGCGCGCTGCGCGAAGAGCAGGTGGAAGCGGAACGCATCCTGCTGGCCACGCAGTCGGCGCTGGATGAAGACGGCGCCTTGCTGGACGCAGACGAGCGCGTGGCGGTCGACGGCTTGATGCAGAAAGTGCGTGACGCTATTGCGCAATCGCAAAGCGGCGCCATCGACCACCAGGCCTTGAAGCTGGCGATCGAGGCGCTGGCCGACGGCACCGAGGATTTCGCCTCGCGCCGCATGGACCGCAGCGTGCGCACGGCTCTCACCGGCAAGTCCCTGGACCAGGTCGTGTGAGGACACCTGACCAAACCTACTGCGCGTCGCGCTTTGCGGCCGGCGATGCTCACCGTACTAGAGTACGGTTGCGCTTCTCGGCCACAAATCACTGCCGCTCGCTACGGTTTTGTCAGGTGTTGTAATAGTGTTGACATGCGCGCCGTGTGCCATTGCTGCGGCAGCGCCCCAAATCATTGAAATTGTAGAGGTAATATGCCACAAATCGTCATTCTGCCGCACGCCAAGCTTTGCCCGGACGGCGCCGTCATCGAAGCTCCTGCCGGCAAGTCCATCTGCGACATCCTGCTGGAAAACGACATCGACATCGAGCACGCCTGCGAAAAATCGTGCGCCTGCACCACCTGCCACGTGCTGGTGCGCGAAGGCATCGAATCGCTGAACGAAGCGACGGAACTGGAAGAAGACATGCTGGACAAGGCCTGGGGCCTGGAAGCCGTGTCGCGCCTGTCGTGCCAGTCCATCGTGGCTGAAGCCGACCTCGTCGTCGAAATCCCGAAATACACGATCAACCAGGTCAGCGAAGGCAGCCACTAACATGAAATGGTCCGATATTCACGCGATCGCCGAAGCGCTGTACGACGCGCATCCGGACATCGACCCGCTGACCGTGCGTTTCACCGACCTGCATAACTGGGTGGTGGAACTGGACGGCTTCGACGATGACCACACGCGCGGCGGCGAAAAGGTGCTCGAAGCGATACAGATGGCGTGGATCGATGAAGCGCGCTAAGGGCGCGGCACCCGCCGCCACCGCAGCCGCTGCGCCGAAAGACGTCATCACGGCCGCCAGCAACATGCCCGAGATCAAGGATGGCCAGTCGGTCGCCTTGCTGCAGGAATTGCACATCCTGACGCGCGACGGCAAGATGAACCAGGACAGCCGCCGCAAGTTGAAACAGGTATATCACCTGACGCAATTCATCGAGCCGCTGCTGCGCGAAGTGCAGCTCGATCACCCCGGCGTCTCCCTGGTGGATCACGGCGCCGGCAAGTCCTACCTGGGTTTCATCCTGTACGACCTGTTCTTCAAGAATGGCAGCGACGGTTCGCACATCTACGGCATCGAGACGCGCGAAGAGCTGGTGCAGCGCTCGCAGGAGCTGGCGAAGAAATTCAATTTCCCCGGCATGTCGTTCCTGCCGCTGTCCGTGGCCGAATCGACGGAGTCGAACTTGCTGCCCAAGCAGATCGACATCGTCACGGCCTTGCACGCGTGCAATACGGCGACGGATGACGCCATTCACTTTGCCTTGAAGAAAAAGGCGAAATTCATGGTGCTGGTGCCATGTTGCCAGGCTGAAGTCGCATCCGTGTTGAAGAAGAACAAGGGCAAGAGCCTGGGCAAGAGCGTGCTGACGGAATTGTGGCGCCACCCGCTGCACACGCGCGAGTTCGGCAGCCAGATCACCAACGTGCTGCGCTGTCTGCAGCTGGAAGCGCACGGCTACCAGGTCAGCGTGACGGAACTGGTGGGCTGGGAGCATTCGATGAAGAATGAGCTGATCATCGCCAGCTATAAAAACCTGCCGCGCCAGCGGCCGACGGAACGCCTGCAGGAAGTGCTGCAGACCCTGGGCCTGGAAGAGATGGGCCACCGTTTCTTTGCCGAGGAACTGGCCAAGGCGACGGCCTGATTGGTGAATCGCGCGGCAAGCCGCTCATTGACGCTGCGCAACGGCTTGTTGGATTACGCGTCCCGCTAATCCAACCTGCCTGATGCGCCACGCAGGTCGGATTAGCGCAGCGTAATCCGACGATCACCGGGCAATCAGCCGCGCAGGTCAGATGAGCGCAGCGTCATCCGACAATCACCAGGCAATCAGCCACAACGGCAACAAGAGGGGAGCAGCGGGTCGGTTACAATACCGGCTTTCTCCTCCTCTTGCTTTTTGCGCCTGCCCATGACCACACCTATTGAAATGCCCACCGTCCGCCTGGCCAAACGCCTGTCTGAAGACGTGCCCTGCTCGCGCCGCGAGGCCGAACTGTATATCGAGGGCGGCTGGGTAACGGTCGATGGCGTGCTGGTGGAGGAGGCGGGCGCGCGCGTGGCGGACAACCAGGAAGTGGTGCTGCTGCCGAACGCCACGCTGGACGAAATGCCGCCCGTGACGATTCTGCTGCACAAGCCGGCCGGCATCAATGGCGGCGTGGGCGCGGAAGGCAAGCCGGCCCTGAGCTGTTTGCGTCCCGAAGAAATTTTCACGCCGGAAAACGTGGCGCCCAGTTCCGTCACGCGCTTCCTCAAGCGCCACCTGATCGGCCTGACCATCACCAATCCGCTGGAAACCATGGCGTCCGGCCTGCTGGTATTCACGCAGGATTTCCGCGTGGCCCGCAAGCTGGTCGACGAAGCCAAGACGGTGGAGCAGGAATTCATCGTCGAAGTGTCGGGCGACATCATGGAAAACGGCCTGGCGCTGCTCAATCACGGCTTGCCGTTCAATGGCAAGCCTTTGCCGCCGATCAAGGTCAGCTGGCAAAATGAAACGCGCTTGCGCTTTGCCCTGAAAAACGTGCAGCCGGGCCAGATCGCCCACATGTGCAAGATGGTGGGCCTGGACGTGGTGGCGATGAAGCGCTTGCGCATCGGCCGCATTTCGATGGGCGCCATGCCCGTGGGACAATGGCGCTATCTGCAGGGTTACGAACGCTTCTAGGAACGCCTGGGCAAACCTGCTGCGCGTCGCTCCTGCGGCCTGCGGTGCTCACTGGCTCGGCTACAGTACCGTTGCGCTTCTTGGCCACAACTAGCTTCCGCTCGCTACGCTTTTCTCAGGCGTCGTGAGGATGGCTGGCTGTTTGCTGCGGGCTGCATTTGCTCGCGTGGCTTTCCGCAAAGCTTTTCCATAGCCTTTCGGCAATATTCAAGGCGATGGTGTCGGCCTTCTCTTGCAGGGCCGCATTGCCCATGCTTTCCGTGGTGGCGAAGAACAGGGTCAGCCAGCGGCGGAACATGCACGGCGTCAGGTGCTCCATCTGCGCGTGCTGCGCCAGCGGCTTGCCGTGGTAGCGCATGGTGCCGCGCAGCAAGCCTGACCAGAAATCGACCAGGGTGGCCAGGTGGGCATCCCAATCCTTGACCTCGGCGGCAAAGACGGGGCCCAGCATGGCGTCGTCGCGCGCTGCCGCATAAAAAGTGTGGACCAGCTGCTTGACTTCGTCTTCGCTGCAGACTTCCGCGCGGTAGTTGGCGAAGCGTGTATGGGGGAGGGGGGCGTTGGTATTCATGGCACGCCATGATCGCAGAGCCCCCGTGGGGCTTCAATGACGCAGGTCAAGCCGTAGGAAAACTCAGGCGGCCACTTTCTTCGACTTTTTCGCGGGCGCCGGCAATTGCACGAGCTGCGTGCCGAGGAACTTGTCATGCAAGAACTGTCCATTGCCCGTGAACAGGGCCGTGGCCGACCAGGCGAGGATGCCGATGCCGATGGCGCCCAGCGCCGCCCAGTGCTGCAAGTCGAAGGCATACGCCACCAGCAGCGCCGGCAGCAGCCACATCCAGGCCAGGATGTAGCGGAAGGCGGCCACGCGCAGCGGCACGTGGGCGTGGCCCGGCAGCACCACTTTCAGGCGCCACGTCTTCATGGCCAGCGTCTGCCCTTCGCGGCTCCATTGATGGATGAAATAGGCGCCCATGACGAGGAAGGCCAGGCACTGGCGCATGTGTTCCGTCAGCGGCGTGTGCGCGCCCTGCACCACCAGTTCGAAAATCAGGAAGGGCAGGAACAGCACGGCCAGCGCCAGCAGCGACTCATATACCATGGAAATCAGGCGGCGCTTGATCGTGGGAAGGGAAGTGATGCTGGCGGCAGGCGTGCTATTTGGCATTGGTAGGCAGTGGGGCAGGCGTGGTGGGCGGCGTGACGGGCACGGCGGCGGGTGGCGCGGCCACGGCGGCATCGGCCGGGGCAGGCGT
>CAUSDR010000044.1:0-21204 GCA_963530105.1 uncultured Janthinobacterium sp. | reverse complement strand
GCCTGGCGCCGGCGGCCACCGGCACCGACACGGGCGGCTCGATCCGCCAGCCTGCCGCTTTTTGCGGCATCACCGGCATCAAGCCGACCTATGGCCGCGTCTCGCGCTTCGGCATGATCGCCTTTGCCTCGCCACTGGACCAGGGTGGCCCGATGGCCCGCTCGGCCGAAGACTGCGCCCTGCTCTTGAGCGCCATGGCTGGCTTCGACGAACGCGACTCGACCAGCCTGTCGCCGGAACAGGGCGGCGTGGCGGAAGATTTTTCGCGCGAACTGGGCCAGCCGCTGACGGGCTTGCGCATCGGCGTGCCGCGCGAGTATTTTGGCGAAGGCCTGGCCAAGGACGTGGAAGCGGCCGTGCGCGGCGCGCTGGCGCAATATGAAAAGCTGGGCGCCACCCTGGTCGATATCTCGCTGCCGAATACCGCCCTGTCGATTCCCGCCTACTACATGATCGCCCCGGCCGAAGCGTCGTCGAACCTGTCGCGCTACGATGGCGTGCGCTATGGCCACCGCGCTAGCGAGTACAAGGATTTGCAGGACATGTACAAGAAATCGCGCGCCGAAGGCTTCGGCCCCGAAGTACAGCGCCGCATCATGGTCGGCACCTATGTGCTGTGCCACGGCTATTACGACGCCTACTACCTGAAGGCGCAAAAGATCCGCCGCCTGATCGCGCAGGACTTCGACGCCGTGCTCAATGGCCCGGACGCCGTCTGCGACGTCATCATGGGCCCCGTCGCGCCAACCGTGGCCTGGGACCTGGGCGACAAGACGGACGACCCGGTGGCGAACTACCTGGCCGACATCTACACCCTGTCGACCAGCCTGGCCGGCCTGCCCGGCATGTCGATCCCGTGCGGCTTTGGCGAAGGTGAAAAGAACGGCAAGCGCCCCGTCGGCCTGCAAATCATCGGCAATTACTTTGGCGAAGCCAAGCTGCTGAACGTGGCCCACCAGTTCCAGCAAGTGACGGACTGGCATACGCGCAGCCCGGCCGGTATCTAAGAACAAGCGCGCCGCAGCGAGCGGCGCCACCAAATTAAGCGAGAACACTATGCAATGGGAAGTCGTCATCGGTCTTGAGAACCACGTGCAGCTCACGACCGAATCCAAAATTTTCAGCGGTTCGCCGATCAAGTACGGCGCCGAAGCCAACACGCAAGCCAGCCCCGTGGACCTGGCCCTGCCGGGCGTGCTGCCCGTGATGAACAAGCAGGCCGTCGACCGCGCCATCCGCTTCGGCCTGGCCGTCGGCGCCACCGTCGCGCCGCACTCGGTCTTCGCGCGCAAGAACTATTTTTATCCGGATTCGCCCAAGGGCTACCAGATCAGCCAGTTCGAGGACCCCGTCGTCATCGGCGGCGCCCTGACCTTCGGCTACGAAAAGGATGGCGAATTCGTCACCAAGACGGTCAACCTGACGCGCGCCCACCTGGAAGAAGACGCCGGCAAGTCGCTGCACGAAGACTATGCGGGCATGAGCGGCATCGACTTGAACCGCGCCGGCACGCCGCTGCTGGAAATCGTCTCTGAGCCGGAAATTCGCAGCGCAGCCGAAGCCGTGGCCTACGCCAAGGCCCTGCACTCGCTGGTCATGTGGCTGGGCGTGTGCGACGGCAACATGCAGGAAGGCTCGTTCCGCTGCGACGTCAACGTCTCCGTGCGCCCCGTCGGCCAGAAGGAATTCGGCACGCGCTGCGAAATCAAGAACCTGAACTCCTTCCGCTTCATCGAGGAAGCCGTGCACGTCGAAGTGCGCCGCCAGATCGAGCTGATCGAAGACGGCGGCACGGTCGTGCAAGCGACCCGCCTGTACGATCCGGACCGCAAGGAAACGCGCGAAATGCGCAGCAAGGAAGACGCGCAGGATTACCGCTACTTCCCGGACCCGGACTTGCCGCCGCTGGTCATCTCGCAAGAGTGGATCAACACGGTCAAGGCCTCGATGCCGGAACTGCCGGCCGCCATGCGCGCGCGCTTCATCAGCGAATATGCGCTGCCGGAATACGATGCACTGGTGCTGACGCAGTCGAAAGCCATG
This sequence comes from uncultured Janthinobacterium sp., assembly GCA_963530105.1. Lineage (GTDB taxonomy): Bacteria > Pseudomonadota > Gammaproteobacteria > Burkholderiales > Burkholderiaceae_D > Janthinobacterium. The sequence continues at coordinate 19,161 of CAUSDR010000044.1, read as the reverse complement.
GCCACCTATTTCGTCGCCGTGGTGGACAAGGCCGGCAAGGAAAACGCCAAGGCCGCCGCCAACTGGCTGATGGGCGACGTGGCGTCGACCCTGAACCGCGAAGGCGTGGACCTGGACGACGCCCCCGTCTCCGCCGCGCAGCTGGCCGCCATGCTCAAGCGCATCGCCGACGGCACGATTTCGAACAAGGCGGCAAAGGAAGTCTTCGCCGGCATGTGGGAAGCGAAGTCAGATGATGAAAATCTGGTCGATGCCATCATCGATGCCAAGGGCTTGAAGCAGATCTCGGACTCGGGCGCCTTGGCGGCCATCGTCGACGAAGTGCTGGCGGCGAACGCCAAGTCGGTGGAGCAGTACCGCGCCGGCAAGGAAGCGGCCATCAACGCGCTGATCGGCCAGGCCATGAAAGCCTCCAAGGGCAAGGCCAATCCGGCCCAGCTGACGGAACTGCTGAAAGCCAAGCTGGCAGGATAATTGTTCTTCCCCCTCAAAAAAAGACGCTGCGGCGTCTTTTTTTTCGCCTGCACAAGCCGTGCATAAACAAGCTTGTCTAGGCTTTTTTTCCCTTCCTGATTGCCCCCATGTTCCATTGAAAATTAAAGTATACATTTTTGTCTATAACGATTAATCTAGCCATATTGAAATTCCGGCAAGAGGAAAAACAGCATGGCGAAGCATCCCGACATCCCGAAACCGACGGCGGCCGAACTCGATCTGCTGCAGGCCCTGTGGCCGCTGGGCGCCGCCACGGCCAAGCAGGTGCACGAAGCGATGGCGCTGGCCAAGCCGGCCATCACCTACGGCACCGTGCTGCGCCTGATGCAGATCATGCACGGCAAGGGTTTGCTGATCCGCGATGCCAGCCAGCGCTCGCACGTGTATGCGCCGGCGCAGGCGCAGGACAGCCTGCAGACGAATCTGCTCAAGGAACTGATGCAGAAGGCCTTCGCCGGCTCGGCCAAGGCACTGGTGCTGGCGGCCCTGCGCACGGGGGTGTCGCGAGCCGAACGCGAAGAGATCGAAAAAATGCTCAAGGATGATCAATCATGAGCAGCTTCGTGCCTGCCCTGGGCTGGACCCTGCTGCACTTCCTGTGGCAGGGCATCCAGATCGGCTGCGCCACGGCGCTGGCCTGGGCCGCCCTGCGCAATGCGCGTCCCGAGGCGCGCTACGCTGTCGGCTGCGGCGCCCTGCTGGCCTGCCTGGCCTGGCCGGCGGCGGGCTTGTATCTGCGCCTGGCCGGCGGCGATGCCACGGGCGCCCCGTACTCCAGCGCCTTGCTGCCGACCGCCCTGCTGGCGCCCGACAGCCTGCCCGACCTGGACTTGCTGCTGCGCGCCATCGTCGGCGTGTGGGCGCTGTGCGCCGCCGTGCTGGCCCTGCGCATGGCGCTGGGCATGCTGTGGATAGAGCGCAGCGCCAGGAACATCGGCGCCATGCATGGACAACTGCAGACAAGGCTGTCACGCATGGCCCAGGATGCCGGCGTGACACGGCCCGTGCGGCTGCGGGTGCTCGACGGCATCGCCAGCCCGCTCACGGCCGGCATCTGGCGCCCCATGGTGCTGGTGCCCGCCGCGCTGTTGACCGGCATGCCGCCGCAGCTGCTCGATGCGCTGCTGGCGCACGAACTGGCGCACATCCGGCGCCACGATTATCTGCTCAACCTGCTGCAAAACGCCATCGAGGCGCTGCTGTTCTTCCACCCGGCCGTCTGGTGGATTTCACGCGGCGTGCGCCTCGAACGCGAACACATTGCAGATGATTTCGCAGCAAGACAACTGGGCGAACCGCGGCGTCTGGCTCTTGCACTCTCGGAACTGGAACGTCTCCAGTTCTCAACCCACCACCTGGCCCAGGCGGCCAACGGAGGAGATCTTATGTCACGTATCAAACGATTGCTGCGCCCCGCACCACAAACCCTGAACTGGAAGGCGGCCGTGCCGCTGCTGGCCCTGGCCGGCGCCTGCCTCGGCATCTACGGCCAGGCCGTCGCCGCCGACAGTGCACCGGTGCTGGAGCGCCGTCCCGTCATCGACTTTGGCGTCTGCGGCAAACCGGTCTACCCGGCCGCATCGCTGAAGGCGAAGGAAGAGGGCACGGTCAACATGTCCTTCGATGTCGATGCCGCCGGCAAGGTCCACGGGTCGAGCGTGGTCAAAAGCAGCGGCCATCCCGCCCTCGACGAGGCGGCGCGCAGCGGCATCGCCAAGTGCACGTTCAAGCCGGCCCTCGCCGGCGGCAAGCCTGTCAGCGCCAGCGTCAAGGTGCAATACGTCTGGAGCCTGAACTAAAGCAGCAGCGGCGGCGGCGTTGCGACATTGCTGCAACGGTACCGCCGCCCGCTTGCGGGTATGATCATGGATTCTTCCACGCCTCTGTGAACACGCCATGAACAAGATCAAGACCGGCCTCGTCGGCTACGGCTTCGCCGGCTCCACCTTCCACGCTCCCGTCCTCTCCGCCATCGATGCCCTGGAACTGGCCGCCGTCGCCTCCAGCAAGCCTGAACTCGTGCACAAGGATTGGCCGCAGGCGACCGTGTACGCGGACCCGGCGCAGCTGTTCGCCGACCCATCCATCGAACTGGTGGTCATCGCCGCCCCCAACGAGGCGCATTACAGCCTGGCGCTGGCGGCCCTGCAGGCGGGCAAGCACGTGGTGGTCGACAAGCCCTTCACCATTTCCAGCGCCGAGGCGCAATCCCTGATCGCTCTGGCGCAAGAACGCAAGCTGGTGCTCAGCGTGTACCACAACCGGCGCTGGGATGGCGATTTCCTGACCCTGAAAACGCTGCTGGCGCAGGACACCCTGGGCCGCATCGCCAGCGTCGAATCGCACTTCGACCGCTTCCGCCCCGAGATCCGCCAGCGCTGGCGCGAATCGAACGCACCCGGCGGAGGCCTGCTGTACGACCTGGGCCCGCACATGCTGGACCAGGCCATGCAGCTGTTCGGCATGCCCGAAAAACTGTACGCCGACATCGTCCTGCAGCGCGATGGCGCGCAAGCCGTTGATTACATGCACATTGTGCTGTACTACGACAGGCTGCGCGTGGTGCTGCAGGCCGGCTGCCTGGTGAAGGCGCCGACGGCGCGCTTCGCCGTGCACGGCGACAAGGGCAGCTTCGTGAAGTTCGGCCTCGACCCGCAGGAAGATGCCTTGAAGGCGGGCGGCAGGCCGGGCCAGCCCGGCTGGGGCGCGGATCCCGTGCGCGGCGCGCTGCACCTGGGTGCCCAGCCCGACGGCCAGTTCGAGCACCTGACGATGCAAGCGGGCCGCTACCAGGATTTTTACCAGGGCATGGCAGACGCCATCCGCCACGGCGCGCCAGCGCCGGTGGCGGCCGAAGATGCTGCAGCGACGATACGCCTGATCGAACTGGCGCTGCAAAGCGCCGCCGAAGGCCGCGTGCTGGCGGTCAGCTGATTCGATGTCAACTGATCAATGTCAGTTGATGACGAAGGCCAGCACCACGGCACCCAGCGCCAGCATGGCCAGGCCGCTGATGAACACCAGCTCGCCCCACCATTCGTAGCGCAAGCGCGACTGGCCGGGGCGCAGCGACAAGAAAGACAGCACGGCGCTGACGAGAAACACGACGGCGTCGGCGGCCAGCAGCTTGTCGATCACCACCCGCACGTCGCCGCGCGGCGCCAGGTGGCCGATCGACAGCACCGTCATGCACACGCCGATCATCGTCGCCGACGTGGGCAGGATATGCGCAGACAAACCGCGCGCCGGCACGCCCCGTTCGGGCGCCTTGCCGTCGCCAGGCATCAGGGCTGGCCCTGATTCGTCCCCGCCGGCCAGACCAGCTCCACGCGCGCCGAACTGCCGGCCTTGATTTGCACCTTGCGCTCCAGCGTCTTGCCGGCCAAGGTGGCGCGCAGGCTGTAGGCGCCCGGCGGCAGCTTCGCCAGCAGGAACGGCCCGCTGGCCGTCGTTTCCAGCGCCACGGCGCCTTTCGCGTCGCGGATTTCCAGCTTCACGTCGGAGGCAAATTCCGCCTTGCCCGCCGCCTGCACGGAAAACACCAGGCTCAACGGCCAATGCCGGCTGGCGCTCTTGATGGCCGTCGATTCATCGAGGCCGATGCCGCCGCTCAGGTATTCCACCGCGCCACTCTTCTGCACGGCCGGCAGCGCACTCTCATTCTGTGCCTGCGCCGCACTCCCCAGCAACAGCCCGGCGGCCAGCATGGCGGCCGTCAGGCTCAAGGTACCGCGTCTGTTTGTTGCCATCTCACTCTCCTCGCGTTGGTTGAATCAAGATAGGAAGCGCAGCTTAGGCAGGACTTAGGAAATCATCAACGCCGGCGCATGGCGTCGGCGATCTTCTGGTCCGTCTTGAACTGGCTCAGCGCATACACGGCCCAGATCGTGGCCGGCAGCCAGCCGATCAGGGTGATTTGCAGGATCAGGCAAATGATGCCGGCAATCGGACGGCCGATCGTGAAAAAGGTCAGCCATGGGAATATCAGGGCAATCAGCAAGCGCATCGTTCGTTCCTTCAGTATGTCCCTGTGCCGCGGGATCCGGGCCGGCAGGCGCCGGCGAAAAATCAGTCCAGCCGATTATAGCGATACCTGGCGCCTCAAGCCGCCGCCACGGGCGCCAGCACTTTTTCCATCCAGGCCAGGATGGCGGCAAAGATGGCGTCGCGGTTCACTTCATTGAAATTCTCGTGGTAGTTGGCCGGATAAAAATGGTACTCCAGCAAGCCTTCGGGCACGCTGCGCAGCATGCTTTCCGTGGCCCGGCTGTTGGCCAGCTTGTCGTCGCCCGCCACCACGGCGAACAGGGGGAAGCGCCAGGCCGACAAGCCGCCCGCCAGTGCCTTTTGCGCCGACATCAGGGCATGGGCAAAACGCACCGAGGCTGCGCTGGCGCGGATGCCGTCGCGCTCGTCCTGGAAGTGGCGCGCCGTGATGGTCTGGTCATGCGTCAGCAGCATGGTCAGATTCCCCAGCGGGACTTTCATCGTGGGGAAACGCCTGGCCAGCCAGCCCGACAGCATCTGCATCAGCTTGGGCACGGGAATCGCATTCACGTAGTACGGCGAGGAGATGACAAAGCCCTTGATGGCCGGCTCGTCCGCAAAGCGGTGCAGCCCCAGGTGCGTGGCGATCAGTCCTCCCATGGAGTGGCCCATGACGAAAATCGGCACGCCAGGATACGCCGCCTTGACCCAGGCCAGGAACAGCTCTTCGTCGTCGAGGAAGGCGTCGAAGGAAGGGATGTCGACCTTGCGCTTGCCATCGTGGCCCACCATGTCGAAGCTGACGGTGGCGATGCCATGCTGGCGGAAGTACAGGGCGGGCGTGACGTAGTCTCCCGCATGCGCCATGCCGCCGTGGATGGCGAGAATCACGGCGCGCGGCGGCACGGCCGGCTGCCAGATGTGGATGGGCCGTTCGACGCCGTCGCTGCACCGCAGGCTGGCCATCTTGTCTTCTGAAAAACGCATCGCTGCTCCTGTCATGCCCTGTCACGCCTTCAGATGATCGATCAACTGGCGCGCATACAGGGGTAATTCACTGAACTGGCGCACGCAGATGGTGAGATTGCGTACCGACCAGGGATCGGATAATTCCATGCAGCGCAGCGCCATGGTCTGCTGGCAGCGGCTTGCCGCCGCCAGCGGCACCACGCTGACGCCCACGCCGCTGGCCACCATGCGGCAGACGGCGTCGAAGCTGCGCAGGCGCACGCGCACTTTCAAGGGCCGGCCCAGGCGCGCCGCATGCATGCCCAGGTACTGCTGCATCGCGCTGTCGTCGGCCAGGCCGATGAAATCGTGATCGAGCACGCTGGCAAAATCGACAACGCCATCCTGGCCCAGGGCGCGGTGGTGCACGCCGTCCGCCGCCGCGATCACGACCAGCCGGTCGGGACGGAACAAAAACGTCTGCAAGCCGCGCATGTCCACCGAATCGGAAACGATGCCCATGTCGGCCAGCCCTTCCGCCACGGCCTTGACGATATCGTAACTGAGACGCTCTTCCAGGTCGATGGTCAGGTTCGGATGGCGGTCAAGAAAAGCGCCCAGCGCCTCGGGCAGGAATTCGCTGAGCGCCGCCGTATTGCACAGCAGCCGCAGCTGCCCTTTGAGGCCGCGCGCAAATTCACCGAGCTCGCCACGCATTTTCTCCATTTGCATTAAAACGAGGCGCGCGTGATGCAGCAGCGTCTGCCCCACCGGCGTCGGCTCCACGCCGCGCCGGCCACGCAGCAGCAGCGGCATGCCCAGCATGTCTTCCATGCCGCGCACGCGCGCGCTGCTAGACGCCAGCGCCAGATGGCTGCGCGCGGCGCCCGCCGTCAGGCTGCCCGCCTCCACCACATTCACGAACAGCTGCAAGTCGACCAGATCAAAGCGCATGGCGCCCTCCTTCACGCCATCTTACCAGCCTTCGGTTTTGACAGAGGCTGACGCTGGAAAATCCACCTTGGCGAAAGTGCGTGCGGCGCGCAAAATCCACGCACATTCATTCTGCAATAAAAACATGGATATCGCATTTTTGCTGGCCGTCGGCGCCAGCTTCATCGTCGCTGGCTTCGTCAAGGGCGTAGTGGGATTGGGGCTGCCGACCGTGGCCATGGGCACGCTCAGCCTCGTCATGGCGCCCGTGCAGGCAGCGGCGCTGCTGATCGTGCCATCGATGGTGACCAATCTGTGGCAGCTGGCGGCCGGCCCCGGCCTGCGCGCCCTGCTGCGGCGCCTGTGGCCCATGCTGGCCGCCGTCATGGCCGGCACCCTGGCGGGCGGCGCCCTGCTGCCGAAGGATAGCGGCGCCTGGGCCGTCGTCGCGCTGGGCGTGGCGCTGATGCTGTACGCGCTGGCCGGCCTGTTTTCGCTGCAGCTGCGCGTGCCCGCCCGCCACGAAGCGTGGCTGGGCCCCGTGGTGGGCGCCGCAACGGGCTGTGTGACGGCCGCCACGGGCGTGTTCGTGATTCCCGCCGTGCCATATCTGCAGGGGCTGGGATTGGCGCGCGACGCGCTGATACAGGCGCTGGGCCTGGCGTTTACCGTCTCGACGGTGGCGCTGGCGGCCAGCCTGGCGCTGCACGGCGACTTCAGCCTCGGTGCGGCGTGGACATCCGCGTATGCGCTGCTGCCGGCGCTGGCCGGCATGCAGGCCGGCCAATGGCTGCGCGGGCGCATCTCGCAGCAGGTATTCAAGCGCTGCTTTTTTGTCGGGCTGTTCGCCCTGGGCCTGCATTCGGCGCTGAAACCATGGCTGGGATGATAGCCGTGGTGCCGTGGGGCGAGCATGCGCTGTCAGCCTGCATCGACGGGCAGCAGGTGGCCATGCTCGATTTCAGCCCCTGCGGCAGCGAGGCCACGCTGAACATGCTGTTCGTGAAACCGCCCTTTCGCCATCGCGGCGTGGCCAGGGCATTGCTGCGCGAAATCCTGCGACGCTATGCGCAGGTGCGCTGGGTCAATCGAGGCCGAGAATGGACGCGACCGACAGTTCGAGCTGTTCGACCAGCTCCGGCTGCATGAATTGATATTCGTCGGGGATGTCGAGCACGTGGATGGTCTTGTGTTCGAGCAGGCGGCCAAACTGCGCGCGCAGGCGCGACTTGTGCTTCTCTTCCATGACGAAAATCACCGCGCACCACGCCAGGTCATTCGCATTGACGGGATGGCGCGCGTTCGGGCTGGTGCCGCCCGAACGCACGGACAGGGCGGGATGGCGGCGCCATACCCGCTCCGCCGTGGGGCTGCGCCACTGGTTGCGGCTGCAAACGAAGAGGACGTTCAAGCGCCGCCGTCCCTTAGATGCCGTAGCGCGCGCGGTAGGCGGAAACGGCTTCCTTATGCTGCAGCAGTTCCGGATCGGCGCCGGCGCCATTCAGGTAGCCGAACAGGTCGTCCAGGTTGCCGATCGAGATGACGGGGATGCCATACTGTTTCGACACTTCCTGCACCGCCGAACTGGGCGACAGCTGGCCGTCCGGGCCGGAGCGCTCCATGCGGTCCAGGGCGATCAGCACGGCGCATGGTTCGGCGCCGGCGGCGCGGATCATGTCCACCGATTCGCGCACCGACGTGCCGGCCGAGATCACATCGTCAATGATGACAACCTTGCCATGCAGCTTGGCGCCGACGATGGTGCCGCCTTCGCCGTGGTCCTTGGCTTCCTTGCGGTTGAAGGCGAACGAGGTGTTGCGGCCCTTGCCGGCCAGCGCCACGGCGGTGGCCGACGCCAGGGTGATGCCCTTGTAGGCGGGGCCGAACAGCATGTCGAACTCCACGCCGGAGTCGAGCAGGGTCTGCGCGTAAAACTGCGCCAGCTCGGCCAGAGTGGCGCCGTCATGGAACAGGCCCGCATTGAAGAAGTACGGCGACTGGCGCCCGGCCTTGGTGGTGAACTCGCCGAACCGCAAGACTCCCTTGGATACTGAAAACGCGATAAACTGCTGGCGTAAATTATTCACATTAGCCTCATTTTTTAAAAGTGCCTGTATTTTAATCCGCGCGCACCGGCGAGACAATCGCCATGCCGCGCCCGCCGGCCCCGTCCAGCGCCCTTTTCACTCTCACTCTATGCCAAAAATTATCTCCGCCAACCTGAACGGCATCCGTTCCGCCGCCAAAAAAGGCTTTTTCAACTGGATGGGCACGCAAACGGCCGATTTCATCTGCGTGCAGGAATTGAAGGCGCAACTGCCCGACATGACGCCGGAATTCCTCAATCCACACGGCTACCATGGCCATTTCCACTACGCCGAGAAAAAGGGGTATTCGGGCACGGGCGTGTACAGCAAGGTCGAGCCGGACGCCGTGCACATCGGCTTCGGCAGCCCGGAATTCGACGCCGAAGGCCGCTACGTGCGCTGTGATTTTGGCAATCTGTCCGTCATTTCCGTGTACTGCCCGTCCGGCTCGTCCGGCCCGGAACGCCAGGAAGCCAAGTTCCGCTTCATGGAACTGTTCCTGCCGCACCTGCTGGAATTGAAGGCGATGGGCCGCGAAGTGGTCATCTGCGGCGACTGGAATATCGCCCACCACGAAATCGACCTGAAGAACTGGAAGGGCAACAAGAAGAATTCCGGTTTCCTGCCCGAGGAACGCGCATGGCTGACGCGCGTCTTCGATGAAGTGGGCTTCGTCGACGTGCACCGCGGCCTGGACAAGCGCGAAGACCAGTACACCTGGTGGAGCAACCGCGGACAAGCCTACGCGAAGAACGTGGGCTGGCGCATCGACTACCACGTCGCCACGCCCGGCATCGCGGCCCAGGCGCATACGGTCAGCGTCTACAAGGACGAGCGCTTTTCCGACCACGCGCCCTTGATCATCGATTACACGCTCAAGGGCTGATTTTTGACACGTCGGCGGTGGTGTCGGCTTGCGCTGCGCCAAGCCGGCCTACGCCTGATCTGCCGACAACCTGGTTGACACGCCCATTGGGGTGACGGCTTACGCCAGCACGCGCCGGCTTTCAAAATGCCGCGCCTCGCCGCTCAAGGGGTCGGTGAAATCGATGGCGCGCGCCAGCAGCTGCAAGGGCTGCGACATGTCGTCTTCCTTGCACGGCAGCGCCACGGGATAAAACGCATCGTTGACGATGGGGATGCCCAGCGCGGCCAGGTGCACGCGCAATTGATGCTTGCGGCCCGTGTGCGGGTGCAGGCGGTACAGATTCAGCCCGCCGCGCCGCGCGATCACGTCGATGACGGTTTCCGAATTCGGCTCGCCTTCCTCCTCGCGCATGAGAAAAAACTGCTCGCCCTCGACCATGCGGCTGCGGTAGGTGAACGGGAAATCGCGCTCCGCCAGTGCTGGCGCCAGCGCCTCATAGGTCTTGCGCACTTCGCGGCGCTGGAACAACGACTGGTAGGCGCCACGGCTGGCCACCTGGCGCGAAAAAATCACCACGCCGGCCGTCTCGCGGTCGAGGCGGTGGATGGGCGTCAGTTCGCTGCTGTCGAATTTTTTCTTCAGGCGCGTCAGCAGGGTCTCCTGCACGAAGCGCCCGCCCGGCGTCATGGGCAAGAAATGCGGCTTGTCGACCACCAGCAGGTGCTCGTCCTGGAACAGGATGGCTTCCTGGAACGGAATCGGCGTCTCGCGCTCCAGCTCGCGGTAGTAAAAAATGCGCATGCCGCGCCGGTAGGCGCTGTCCGGCCCCAGCACGGCGCCGTCGCCATCGACCACTTCGCCGCGCGCCATGCGGTCCTGCCATTGCGCGGCGCTGATCTGCGGATAGCGCTCGACGAGGAAGGCTAGCATGCCGGGCCACTGCCCTTCCGGCAGCCACAAATAGCTGGGCGCCACGCCATCGCGCATGGGCAATGGCGCTGCCGCGTGACGCCTGGACATCCTAGCGCGCCGCGATGGCGTTGCTGCGGTAGGGCGGCAAGGCGTCCACGCTGACGCCCTTGCTGCGCGCGTACAGCGGCAGCACTTGCGCCATGTGGCTGTTCATCTGCGAGATGCGGTCTTTGCCCGACGGGTGCGTCGAGAGGAATTCCGGCGGCGCGCCCTTGCTGACGGCCGCCATCTTCTGCCACAGCACCACGCCGGCGCGCGGGTCGAAGCCGGCGCGCGCGGCCAGGTCCATGCCGATCAGGTCCGCTTCGCGCTCGTCGTCGCGCGAGAACTTCAGCATCACGCCCTGCGCCGCCATGTTGGTGGCGGTGCTGGTGATGTTCGGGTCGACGCCGAGCCAGGCCGACAGGCCGGCGCCCACCAGCTTCGAGCCGACGGCCGCCAGGTTGCCCTTGCCGGCCTGCGCCTGCGAGTGTTCGCGCAGCGCGTGCGAGATTTCATGGCCCATGACGACGGCCACTTCATCGTCCGTCAGGTTCAGCTTGGTGATAATGCCGCTGTAGAAAGCGATCTGCCCGCCCGGCATGCAAAAGGCGTTGACCTGGTCGGAATTGAGCAGGTTGATTTGCCAGTTCCAGCTGGCGGCCGCCTCGTTCCAGCGCGTGGCGAACGGGATGATGCGCTGGGCGATGGCGCGCAGGCGCTTCACCTGCGGGTCGCTGTCGGGCACCAGCGCATTTTTTTCCTTCGCCTCGTTGACCAGCTGCGTGTATTGCTGCTTCGATTGTTCATTGAAATCGACGCCGCCGGCAAAGATGCGCGAGGTCGACAGCGGACGCACCTTGATGCCATCCTGGACTGTCGCCTGCTGGGCAGCGGCGGACAGCGGCGCCAGCGCGGTGGCCGCGCACAGGCTGGCCAGCACGGCGTAATGTTTAAGGGATATTGGTGCCATTGGCAGACCTCCATGGAGCGATTTTAGGCAGCATCAGCATGGCCGGGAAGGCCAGGAAGAAGCAAACGATGAAAAAGGAGAACCAGCCCAGTTCCGCGACGAGGAAGCCCACCGACGCGTTGATCAGGGTGCGCGGCACGGCGCTCAGGCTGGAAAACAGGGCATATTGCGTGGCCGTGTAGCGCGGGTCCGTGCTGCGCGACAGGAACGCGACAAAGGCGGCCGCGCCCAGGCCCAGGCTGGCGAAGGCTTCGAAGCCGATCACGGCGCTGAGCAGCACGGTATTCGGCCCCACTTGCGCCAGCCAGGCAAAGCCGAGAATGGCGATGGCCTGCAGCGCGCCGAAGACCCACAGGCCCCGGTTGATGCCCAGCTTGAGCATCCACACGCCGCCCACCACGCCGCCGGCCAGGCTGGCCCAGAATCCCGTGGTGTTGGCGGCCAGGCCGATCTGCGTCATGGAAAATCCCAGGTCGAGATAGAACTTCGTCGCCAGCGCCGTCGCCATGCTGTCACCTATTTTGTAGAGTAATACGAAGGCGAGTATCCACATTGCGTTACGCCAACCATCGCGCGCAATGAACTCCTGGAATGGCAAAATGATGGCTTCGCGCATGGTCTTCGGCGGCGAACCATACACGCTCGGCTCCTTCACCAGCAGGGTGCAGACAAAACCGGGCAGCATGAAGGCGGCCGTGATCCAGAACACGGGCTGCCACGGCATGCGGTCGGCCAGGATCAGCGACAGCGCGCCCGGCACCATGCCCGCCACTTTATAGGCGTTGACGATGACGGCGGCGCCCAGTCCCTGTTCGTTGTCGCTGAGGATTTCACGCCGGTAGGCGTCGATGACGATGTCCTGGCTGGCGGACAGAAAGGCCACCCCGCCGGCGGCCGCCGCGATCAGGCCGATCTGCGTGAGCGGGTCCAGCATGCCCATGGCGCCGATGGCAAAGAACAGCGCTACCTGCGTGAGCGCCATCCAGCCGCGCCTGCGCCCCAGCCCCAGGATGCTGTAGCGGTCCATCAGCGGCGCCCACAGGAATTTCCAGATGTACGGGAACTGCACCAGGGCGAACAGCCCCAGCGCCTTGACGTTCAGGCCCGACTTGGCCAGCCATGCCTGCAGCAGGTAGAGCAGGATGAACAGGGGCAGGCCGGAACTGAAGCCCAGCACCAGCACGGCCAGCATGCGGCCATTGGCATAGGAACGCCAGCCTGGCGCCGGACTGCTGGTCATCAATGCACCGCTTTTTTACGCAGGCGGAAGACGGCCAGGTCGCCGCGCAGGTTGGGCAGCACGGAAACCATCTTGCCTTCGGCCAGGGCCACGCATTCGATCACTTCCAGGCCGCATTCCTCGGCCAGTTCGCGGAAGTCGTTGATGGTGGCGCAGCGCACGTTGGGCGTGTCGTACCACTGGTAGGGCAGCGATTTCGACACGGGCATGCGCCCTTTGAGCAGCGCCACGCGGTGCGGCCAGTAGGCGAAGTTGGGGAACGAGACGATGGCTTCGGCGCCCACGCGCACGATATCGCGCAACAGCGGCTCGACCTGCTTCATCATCTGCAGCGACGACAGGCACAGCACGGTATCGAAGCTGTTGTCGCCAAAGATCGCCAGGCCCTTTTCCATGTCCTGCTGGATCACGTTGACGCCGCGCTGGGTGCTGGCCAGCACCTTGTCGTCGGCGATCTCGATACCGTAGCCGCTGCACTCCTTGTCGCTCTGCAGGTACTCCAGCATCACGCCATCGCCGCAGCCCACGTCCAGTACATGCGCATTGCCCGGCACCCAGTGGGCGATGAAGGCCAGGTCGGGGCGCAGCGCGCTCAATTCGTCAAACGTCATGCGATCTCCTTTGCGCCCTGGCGGGCTGCCGTGTGCTGTACCGCGGCGGGCGCGCCCGCGGCGATGTCATTCCATACCTGGCCGTAGTAGGCGCGCACCATGTTCATGTAGCGCGGATCTTCCAGCAAAAAAGCGTCGTGGCCGTGCGGCGCGTCAATCTCGGCGTACGTGACCTGGCGGCGGTTGCACACCAGCGCTTCGACGATTTCGCGGCTGCGCTCGGGCGAAAAGCGCCAGTCGGTGGAAAACGAGGCGAGGAAAAACTTGGCCTTCGTGCCGGACAAGGCCTTGGCCAGGTCGCCGCCATGCGCGCGCGCCGGGTCGAAGTAATCGAGCGCCTTGGTAATCAGGAGATACGTATTGGCGTCGAAATATTCGGAGAATTTGTCGCCCTGGTAGCGCAAATACGATTCGATCTCGAAGTCGATGCCGAAGCCGAATTTGTAGTCGCCCGTCTGCGCCGCGTCGCGCAGCTTGCGGCCGAATTTCTCGGCCATGTCGTCATTCGACAGATACGTGATGTGACCCACCATGCGCGCCACGCGCAAGCCGTTCTTCGGCACCACGCCGTGGGCATAAAAGTCGCCGCCGCAGTAGTCGGGGTCCGACAGGATGGCCTGGCGCGCCACGTCGTTGAAAGCGATGTTCTGCGCCGACAGCTTGGCCGTCGAGGCGATCACCACGCAGTGGCGCAAGCGCTCGGGGAACATGATGCTCCAGGCCAGCGCCTGCATGCCGCCCAGCGAGCCGCCCATCACGGCGGCGAACTGGGCGATGCCCAGCTCATTGGCCAGGCGCGCCTGCGCGCTGACCCAGTCTTCCACCGTGACGACGGGGAAGCTGGCGCCATACGGCTTGCCGGTGGCGGGATTGGTGTGCATCGGCCCCGTCGAACCGAAGCAGGAGCCCAGGTTGTTGACGCCGATGACGAAGAATTTGTTGGTGTCGAGCGGCTTGCCGGGACCGACCATATTGTCCCACCAGCCCGTGCTTTTCGGCTCGTCCGCATAGACGCCGGCTACGTGGTGCGAGGCGTTCAGGGCGTGGCAGACCAGCACCGCGTTCGATTTGTCGGCGTTCAGCGTGCCGTAGGTTTCATACATCAACATATAGTCCTGCAGCGAGGCGCCGCTTTGCAGCTGCAGGGGTTCCGCAAAATACATGGTTTGCGGAGAAACAATTCCAATGGATGACATGTGTGTCGGTTTATAAAAGGGGGGCGGCCCCACGGGCCATGGTCGATGCAGCACCGCGATGATAGGTGCTGCAACTTTAGCACCAGGACACCTCTTGCCGCGCGCGAAGTGTCCTGATGCTGATAAAACGACAGTTTACATGAGCTGCAACTGTTGTACGGCTTCCGCGATCACATTTGGCTCCATCGAGCGCATAATTTTGCGCATTTGTGGTGCGATCAGCCCCAGGTCGCTATTGAGGATCTCTTGCTTGACCGCCAACAGTTGCGCCGGATGCATGGAAAACTCGCGCAATCCCATGCCCAGCAGCAAGCGCGTGAGCTTCACGTCGCCCGCCATCTCGCCGCAGACGGCCACGTCGATGCCCGCCTTGTGGCCGGCGGCGATCGTCATGGAGATCAATTGCAGCACGGCCGGATGCAGCGGATTGTACAAATGCGCCACTTCGTAGTCGACGCGGTCGATGGCCAGGGTGTACTGGATCAGGTCATTCGTGCCGATGGATAGGAAATCCATGCGCTTGACGAACATGGGCAGCGCCAGCGCGGCGGCGGGAATCTCGATCATGGCGCCCACTTCGACCTCGTCGTCGAACTTGACGCCCTCTTCGCGCAGGCTGGCCTTCGCTTGCGCGATCATGGCCAGCGACTGGTCGATCTCGAACGCGTGCGCCAGCATGGGAATCAGGATGCGCACCTTGCCAAAGGCGGAAGCGCGCAGGATGGCCCGCAGCTGCGTCAGGAACAATTGTGGCTCGGCCAGGCAATAGCGGATGGCGCGCAAGCCCAGGGCGGGATTCAATGCCGTATGGTCGGCCTGGTCGAGCGGCTTGTCGGCGCCGATGTCCAAGGTGCGGATCGTCACCACGCGTCCCTTCATCGATTGCACCGTGTTGCGGTAGGCTTCGAACTGCTCGTCCTCGGTGGGAATCTTGTGGGCGCGGCCCATGAACAGGAATTCGGAGCGGAACAGGCCCACGCCGCTGGCGCCCGATTCCAGGGCAAACGGGCAATCCTCGGGCAGTTCGATATTCGCCAGCAGGGTGATGGGCGTGCCGCACTTGGTGACGGCCGGCGTCTTTTTCAGCTTGCCCAGCTTTTTGCGCGCGCGCTGCATGGCCGTCTGGCGCTCGCGGTACTGTTCCAGCACCAGGGTGCTGGGGTTGGCGATGACCACGCCGGCGTCGCCATCGATGATCAGCCAGTCATCCTGGTCGATCAGCATCGATGCCTGCGACATGCCGACGGCGGCGGGGATATCCAGGCTGCGCGCGACGATGGCCGTGTGCGAGTTCTGCCCGCCCACGTCGGTGATGAAGCCGATGAAGGAGCGGTCGCGGAACTGCAGCATGTCGGCCGGCGAGATGTCGTGCGCGACGACGATCATCTGCGCCATCAATTCATCTTCGGCGGCCGCCTTGGGCAGCAGCTGCTCGGTGCCCAGCAAGACTTTCAGCACGCGTTCGGCCACTTGCTGGATGTCCGCCTTGCGCTCGCGCAAATACGGGTCTTCGATTTCATCGAACTGCGCAGACAATTCATCGATTTGCGTCAGCAGCGCCCATTCGGCGTTGTAATGGCGCTTGCGGATGATGTCGAGCGGCGCTTCGGAAATCATCGGGTCGGACAGGATCAGCGCGTGCACGTCGATGAAGGCGCCCAGCTCCGTGGGCGCATCCTTGGGCAAGTCGTTCCACAGCGTTTGCAATTCCTTGTGGACGGTGGCGATGGCGCTTTGCAGGCGCTGGACTTCCGCTTCGATCTGTTCCTGGACGACCAGGTAATGTTTGACGTCAAGGGCGGCCGGCGCCAGCAGATGCGCGCGGCCAATGGCGATGCCGCGGGAAACCGGGATGCCGTGGAGCGTGAAGGATGCCATGGGTTGACCTGTCGGAATGCGGCTGCGGCTGCGTTCGGCGGGCATTACTCGCCTTCGCCAAACCTGTCATTAATCAGGGCGGTGAGCGCATCGACACATGCCTGCTCATCATCGCCGTCTGCTTCCAGGGTGACTTTCGCGCCCTTGCCGGCGGCCAGCATCATGACGCCCATGATGGACTTGGCATTGATGCGGCGCGCGTTGCGGGTCAGCCAGACGTCGCTCTTGAACTTGGCGGCCAGCTGGGTAAATTTGGCGGAAGCGCGTGCGTGCAGTCCCAGCTTGTTGATGATTTCGAGTTCTTTTTGAATCATTTTTATATAGTCTTTATCCCTGAATGCACTGCGCTGATGACAATCTTGGCCTATAACACCCGCCGCCTCCAGGGCGGCGGCCTTGCTCTATCCTACTCTCCCACGCGGATGCGGTTATCCACGCGCACGGCGCCGCTTTGCGCGCCGGCCAGCGCCATCTCCACTACCACGTCGAGCGAGTCGCGGCGGTAGGTGATGGCGCGCAGCAGCATCGGCAGGCTGATGCCGGCGATGACTTCCACCCTGCCCGCATCGGCCAGCTTGTTGCAGCAGTTCGACGGCGTGCCGCCCTTCACATCCGTAATGACCAGCACGCCGGAACCATCGTCGAGGCGGCAGATGGCTTCCGATGCCAGCTTTTGCACTTCGGCCAGATCCTGGTCGGCGACGACGTCGATGGCTTCAAAACGTTCCGTTGGCCCGCGAAACACATGCGCGCAAGCGGCGATGAAAGCCTGTCCCAGCGGTGCGTGTGTCATGAGCAAAATCCCTACCATAGTCATTTCGCCTTGTTAACGTTGCTGCGTTTGCGCAACGCCTTGTTCGACCGCATCGATAAACATGGCGGCCACATCAAAACCGGTCTGCTGCATGATTTCCTGGAAGCAGGTCGGGCTGGTGACGTTGACTTCCGTCAGATAATCGCCGATCACGTCCAATCCTACCAGCATCAGGCCGCGCGCGGCCAGGATCGGACCTAGCTTTTCAGCGATTTCCAGGTCGCGCGCCGTCAGCGGCTGCGCCACGCCCGTGCCGCCGGCGGCCAGGTTGCCGCGCACTTCGCCCGCTTGCGGGATGCGCGCCAGCGAAAATGGCACCGGCTTGCCGCCGATGACGAGGATGCGCTTGTCGCCCTTGACGATGTCGGCGATGAAACGCTGCGCCATGATGGTCTGCGCGCCGTTCTCCGTCAGGGTCTCGATGATGGCGCCCAGGTTCAGGCCGTCGGCCTTGACGCGGAAGATGCCCGTGCCGCCCATGCCGTCGAGCGGCTTGAAGATGACGTCCTGGTGCTTGGCGTGGAAGGCGCGCAGGCGCGCTTCGTTCGACGTCACCAGGGTCGGCGAAGTGAATTCGGAAAACTGCGCGATGGCCAGCTTTTCATTGTTGTCGCGGATGGCGGACGGCTTGTTGAAGACGCAGGCGCCCTGCTTTTGCGCCAGTTCCAGCAGGTACGTGCCGTACACGTATTCCATGTCGAACGGCGGGTCCTTGCGCTCGATGATGGCATCCAGCGTCGACAGGCGCACTTCTTCGGTGGAAACGACCTTGTACCAGTCGTGCTCGTCACCCGTCAGCTCGATGTGCTTGACCAGCGCCGTGACGATGCCCTCTTCCAGCGCCATGTCCTTCTGCTCGAAGGCGTAGACGGCGTGGCCGCGTTTGGCCGCCTCGCGCATCATGGCGAAGGTGGAATCTTTGTAAGTCTTGAAGCCTGCCAGCGGGTCGGCGAGGAATGCAATTTTCATGAGTCGGTCCAATCGGGGTGCCTGGGTAATGCCTGATTCTAGCCGAGATCGCCAGGCGAGGTTTCCACCCCGCCCGGCACGCCTCGCGGATGCCTCAATACACCTCGGGATTCGGGTCCGTGCGTTCCATTTCCAGCGATGCTGCCAGCAAGGCCAGGCGCGCCACCACGCCGTACACATAGAAGCGGTTCGGCGCGGCCGTGCCCGGCTTGGCCTTCAAGTCCGGCACGGCATGCTGCTGGGCAAATGCCAGCGGCACGTACTGCGAGCCGGGGGCGTTCAGGTTCTGGTCCACGCCACGCTCCGCGTGCACGCGGTAAAAGCCGCCCACCACGTAGCGGTCGATCATGTAGACGACGGGCTCGGCGACGGCATCCTTGATGCTTTCAAAGGTGGGCACGCCTTCCTGGATGATCACGTCCGTGACGACCTTGCCATCCTTGACGATGGACATCTTGTCGCGCTGCTTGCGCGACAAATCGCGCACTTCGCTGGCGTCGCGCACCGTCATGATGCCCGTGCCATACGTGCCCGCATCGGGCTTGACGATGACGAAGGGCTTTTCCTTGATGCCGTATTCCTTGTATTTCTTGCGGATCTTGGCCAGCAGCACGTCGACGCTGGCGGCCAGGGCATCTTCGCCCTCGCCTTCCTGGAAGTTGACGTCGCTGCACTTGGCGTGGAAGGGGTTGAGCATCCACGGGTCGACATCGATCATCTTGCCGAACTTTTTCACCACTTCATCGTAGGCCGTGTAGTGGTTGCTCTTGCGGCGCAAGGCCCAGCCCGCGTGCAAGGGCGGCAGCAGGCTTTGCTCGTGGATGTTTTGCAGGATGTCGGGTATGCCGTCCGACAAGTCGTTATTCAGCAGGATCGTGCACGGATCGAAATCCTTCAAGCCCAGGCGGCGGCCATTGTTCAGGCGCACGAGCGGCTCGATGACGAGCATGTTGCCATCCGGCAAAGCCAGCGGTGTCGGCTGGGTAATCTCGGGCGACCACGAGCCGAAGCGCACGTGCAGCCCCGTCTGGCGGAAAATCTGCATCAGGCGCGCCACATTCTGCAGGTACTGCGGCGTGGTGTTGTGCAATTCCGGCACGATCAGCAGGTTGCGGGCATCCGGGCAATACTTGTCGATGGCGGCCATGGCCGCCTGCACGGACAGGGGCAGCATTTCCGTGGCCAGGTTATGAAAACCGCCAGGGAACAGA
>CAUSDR010000043.1:0-21447 GCA_963530105.1 uncultured Janthinobacterium sp. | reverse complement strand
ATCTCTGTTACTTTGCCGTTTTACCGGCACCGTCATTGCTGACGGGTCGCTCACTCAAAAAACTGACAGGCTACTTCCGAAGAAGTATCCTATTTCATTATTTCTTGTGAACATTTGATATTTTAAGTATGACGCCAATCCGAAGATCGACGCTGCACTTGCATCAAATGTCCACACTTATCGACTGTTAATTGTTAAAGAACTGTATTCGGTACTGCTTTCGCGCTATCGACAAAGCGTTGTGTTTGTCAGCTGCGAAGAAGGAAGAGTATGAAGCGTTTTCAGCATTTCGTCAACCTTCTTTTTTACTACCCAGCCCCGGAAGGCCGTCCCTTTTGTGCCGCAAACCAGTGCGTCTCATCGGGGAGGCGAATCATATCAAAGACCGTCGAAGTTTGGCAAGCGCTTTTCCAGGAAAGCGTGCATGCCTTCTTTTTGCGCAGGCGTGCCGAAGGCGGCCTGGAACAAACGGCGTTCGTAGGCGACGCCATCGGTCAGGGTGGTTTCAAAGGCGCGGTTGACGCAATCCTTGATCATCATGGCCACCGAGGTTGGCATGGCGGCGATGGTCTTGGCGGCAGCCAGGGTTTCTTCCAGCAATTTATCCGCAGGGACCACGCGCGATACCAGGCCGATGCGCTCCGCCTCGGCCGCATCGATGATGCGTGCCGTCAGCAGCAAGTCCATGGCCTTGGCCTTGCCGATGGCGCGCGGCAAGCGCTGCGTGCCGCCCGCGCCCGGCGTGACGCCCACCTTGATTTCCGGCTGGCCAAATTTGGCGCTGTCGGCGGCGATCAGGAAATCGCACATCATGGCCAGCTCGCAGCCGCCGCCCAGTGCATAGCCGGCCACCGCACCCACCACAGGTTTGCGCACGCGCAAGATATGCTCCCAGTTACGGCTGATGTAGCCCTGGGTAAAAGTATCGGGATAGGTATAGTCAGCCATGGCGGCGATGTCGGCGCCGGCCGCAAACGCTTTTTCGCTGCCCGTGAGCACGATGCAGCCGATATTCTCGTCGGCGTCGAACTTGAGCAGCGCATCGCCCAGTTCATTCATCATGTTGTCGTTCAAGGCGTTGAGCGCCTTCGGGCGGTTCAGGCGGATGAGCGCCACTTTGTCCTGGATATCGATGATCAAATCTTCGTATTGCATATAGTCTCCTCTGGATGAACACGGTAGCGACGATTGTAGCGGCTAACGGCAGCGGCGCGGCAGGCGCGCTGTTATTATTCTGAGCCTGATCCTTTTCTAATCGAGCAACAAATTTCCTCTTCTTATTTCCTCTCCCTGGCTCGCCGCCTGCGCGGTGACGGCAGCGCCGCCAGCGTGAATTTCCGCCGCCTGTGGTTCAGCAATGGCCTCAATTGCTTCGGCGCCCAGATCACCTCGCTGGCCCTGCCCCTGTGCGCCGTGCTCTTGCTGCACGCGACGCCAGAACAAATGGGCTTGCTTGTCGCCTTGCAGGCGCTGCCATTTGCGCTGTTCGGCTTGCCCGTCGGCGTGTTGCTGGACCGGCGCAGCAAACATCCGATCATGCTGTTCAGCGAAAGCATGTCCGGCCTGGCCCTGGCCAGCGTGGCCGTGGCTTACTGGTGCGGCGCGCTGTCGATGCCATGGTTATATATAGTGGGATTCATTATTGGCACGGGCTTCGTCGTGGGCGGCGGCGCCGAGCAAGTCTTTCTGACCTTCCTCGTGGGCCGCGACGGCTTGATCGATGCGCAGTCGAAATTTGCCGCCACCGAATCGGCTTCGCGCCTGATCGGCCCCGGCCTGGCCGGCGTGCTGGTGCAACTGTTATCGGCACCCGTCGCCATCCTGTGCACGGCCTGCGGTTACCTGGTTTCCGTGTTCAACCTGCGCGCCATGAGCGTGCGCGACCCGCGGCCCGCGCCATCCGACAAGCACGCCCTGCGCGACATCGCCGATGGCTTGCTGTTCGTCTGGCGCGAACCGCTGCTGCGCGCGCTGGCCTGGGGCGCCGGCATCTGGCACTTTTTGTTTTACGCCAGCATGGCGCTGGCGGTGCTGTTCGCCACGCACGACCTGGGCATGAGCCCGGGCGTGCTGGGCATGACGCAGATGCTGGGCGGCGCGGGCGTCTTGCTCAGCGCCTTCATCGTCAAGCCGCTGACCCGGCGCTACGGCAGCGGCCGCACCATCCTCATCGGCCTGGCTTCCACGTCCCTATGTTTTGCCCTGACGCCGACCATCCCCGCCGCCCTGTTCGGCAGCGCCGTTGCCACGGCCGTGGCGTATGCCGTGCTGATGTTCTTTTTTGATTGCGGCGTGATGCTGTTCTTTATACCCTACCTGGGCTTGCGCCAGAAGGTCACGCCCGACGCCATGCTGGGGCGCATGACGTCGACCATGCGTTTCCTGACGGTGGCCACGGCGCCGCTGGGCGCGCTGGCGGCCGGCTGGGTGGCGGAACACTTTGGCGTACGCAACGGCCTAGCTTGCATCGCGGCCGGCAGCATTCTGCACACCATCGCCATGGTGTGGGGCACGCCCTTGCGTAGCGTGCGCACCTGAAGCCATGAACGGGCATACACTGCTAAAAGATTGCCTTGGCGACACTATTCAAGGCAAAGCCTGATCGGTTTGATTTACATCAAGGAATTAATTGACGTAAATCCATAAGCTGTATGACATCACTTGAGGAGCACGCCATGTTTAACACCATCTTATTTCCCACCGACGGCTCGCCGTTGTCCGACAAAGCCGCCGAGACGGCCCTCGCCTTTGCCCAATTGAACAAGGCCAAGCTGGTCGCCATCAGCGTGGTGCAACCGTTCCCGTTTTCGCCGATGGCCGACGGCGGCATCGTGCTCGACGCCGGACTGTATGAACAGCAGATGCAGGAAGCGTCGCAGCGCGCCATCGACAAGATCGGCGCAGCGGCGCGCGCCGCCGGCGTGCCGTTCGAAGGCGTGGTCGCCGTCTCGCCCAGCCCGCACGAAGAGATCGTCAATGCGGCGCAAACCTATCAATGCGACATCATCCTGATGGCCTCGCATGGCCGCAAGGGCTTTAACAAGCTGTTCGTCGGCAGCGAAACGCAAAAAGTGCTGGCGCATACGCACTTGCCCGTGATGGTGCTGCGCTAATCCACCCTCCCTGCGGCGGCGCCAGGATTCCCTAGCGCGCCGGCGCCTGCTTCGGCAGCAACACCCACACGGCGCCGCTCTGCTTCATGCGGCCCGCGTTCTCCGCCGCTTCCGCACCAAAACCAAAGAAGTAATCGACACGGATGGGCCCGCGGATGGCGCCGCCCGTATCCTGCGCCATCACCAGGCGCTGCATGGGGATGTCGCTATTGGCTTGCGTGGTGGCCAGGAACAACGGCGCACCCAGCGGCACGTAACGCGAATCGATGGCCACGGAACGTTGCGGCGTCAGCGGCACGCCCAGCGCGCCCTTCGGCCCCACTTTCGGATCGGGCAAGCGCTCTTCCTTGAAGAATACATAGCTGGGATTGGCATTGAACAACTCATCCTTGCGCGTGGGGTGGCCGGCGATCCACGCCTTGATGCCTTGCGCGGACGCCTGGCTCATGGTCAGCTCGCCCTTGTCGACCAGGTAGCGGCCGATGGATTTATACGGATGGCCATTCTGGTCCGCATACGCCACACGCACGGTTTCCTGCGTATCGGTCAGCTGCACGCGGCCGCTACCCTGCACTTGCAGGAAGAACGCCTCCACTTCATCGTCGACCCACAGCAACTCCTTGCCCGTGACGGCCGTGGCGCGTTCGATGTCGGCGCGCGTGGCGTACGGCACCACCTTCTTGCCGACCAGTTTGCCCCGCAGGCGCATGTTTTTCAGTTCCGGATACACGCTGGACAAGTCGACGGAGACGAGGTCGTCCGGCACCTTGTACAGCGGCGTCTGGTACGGGCCGCCACGCTTGCGGGCGCCGTGCAGCAACGGTTCATAATAACCGGTCACCAGGCCCGAGCTGGCGCCATCGGCAGTGATGACTTGATTGGGCACAAAGAACGTCTCGAAAAACAGGCGGATGGCCTTGTCACTGTCGGCATTCACCTGGCGCGCGATCGTGCACGACTCTTTCCAGTCGGGGCGCTTGACCAGCACGCCGCACGAAGCCATGAAAGCGGGCCAGGCGGCGCGCATGTCGTCGCGCGCCCAGCCGGGCAAGGCGGCGAATTTGGCGGGCACGAAGGTGGGCGCGGCAGTATCCGTGGCGTCCTTGGCATCGGCCGGTTTGGCCGGCACCGGCTTGACGACGGTCGGCGCGATGGCGGGCGCCTTGCCGGACACGGCGACGGGCTCGGCCGGCGGCGTGGTACAGGCCGACAGCGCCAGCGCGACGCCGCCGATGGAAACGAGTAGACTACCGCGTGTCAACAAAGGGCGGTTCAATAATAAGCTGCGGGTAAATAACATAGGGGTGCGTATGTGGATCTTGATGATAGAGGCGCTGGTGGCGTTTTTCCTGCTGGCATTTATAGTCTGGTGGACCATGTATTCGGGCAAGAAACCCGCGCCGCCAGCACGCAAACAGCTCAGTGAAGAGCAGGACGCCACCGAAAAACTGAAATAAGGGGCCCGAGCCCCCCCTGTTTAATGCAGGGTGCGCGGCACCGACAGCACGAATTCGGGAATCGGCGCTTCGAACTGGTGGCCATCCTCGGCCACGCAGAAGTATTCGCCGCGCATCGAGCCTTGCGGCGTGCCCAGCATGGTGCCGCTCGTGTATTCGAATTGCTCGCCCGGCTGCAGCAGCGGCTGGTGGCCGACGGCACCCAGGCCGCGCACTTCTTCCACCTTGTTGTTCGCGTCCGTGATGACCCAGTGGCGCGAAATCAGCTGCGCGCCCACGGTGCCCGTGTTGACGACACGGATCGTGTAGCTGAACACGTGCCGTCCCTGGTCCGGTGCCGATTGCTCGGGCAGGTATTGCGTCTTGACCGTTACCGTAAATTCATAAGTCGCCATCGTCATTCCTATTCAGACATTGCCAGTCGTATATTGCGTCGCCTGTGCCGCATTGGCCACGGCGCGCCGTGTATTCTGTGTTTTACCGTGCTTCAATAAGGCATGGTAGCGGCGTCAAGCGTAAAATAGCGCATCTTCGCATTTTCTATCCTTTGGCTACTTCACCATGACAACATTCCGTATCGCTCCCAGCATCCTGTCCGCCGACTTTGCCCGCCTGGGCGAGGAAGTGCGCAACGTCGTTACCGCCGGCGCCGACATTATCCACTTCGACGTGATGGACAATCACTATGTGCCGAACCTGACCATCGGCCCGCTGGTGTGCGAAGCGATTCGCCCGCATGTGCAAGTACCCATCGACGTGCATCTGATGGTCAAGCCTGTCGATCGCATTATCCCGGATTTCGCCAAGGCTGGCGCGAACATCATCACCTTCCACCCGGAAGCGTCGGATCACGTCGACCGTTCGCTGCAGCTGATCCGCGACAATGGCTGCAAATCGGGCCTGGTTTTCAACCCGGGCACGCCGCTGCACTACCTGGAACACGTGATGGACAAGATCGACATCATCCTGATCATGTCCGTCAATCCGGGCTTCGGCGGCCAGTCCTTCATCCCGCAAGCGCTGAAGAAAATCGCCGAAGCGCGCCGCATGATCGATGAATCTGGCCGTGACATCATGCTGGAAGTCGACGGCGGCATCAAGATCGACAATATCGCCGCCGCCGCCGCCGCCGGCGCCGACACCTTTGTCGCCGGCTCGGCCATCTTCGGCAAGCCTGACTACAAGGCCGTCATCGACGCCATGCGCGCCGAACTGGCCAAAGTAGCGGGCGCCTGATGCAGGCGGGCACGGTGAAAGACCACGTACTGGCCGGCGTGCGCGCCGCCATCATCGACCTCGATGGCACGATGCTCGACACCGTGCCCGATTTCCATGTCGCCATCAACGGCATGCGCGCCGAACTGGGCCTCGCGCCCATCAGCGCCGAAGCCATCAAGCTGATGGTGGGCAAGGGCTCGGAAAACCTGATCCGCACGGTGCTGGCGCTCGACTTCGACGCCGCCGGCGTGGAACAGCGCTTCGAGCAGGCGATGGATGCCTACCAGCGCCACTACCTGGCCATCAATGGCCAGTTCAGCACCCTGTACCCGGACGTGGCAGCGGGACTGGCGGCGATGCAGGCGGCCGGTTTGCGCCTGGCTTGCGTCACCAACAAGCCGATCGCCTTCGCCCTGCCCCTGCTGAAGCAGAAAAAACTCGACGGCTATTTCGAGATCGTCTACGGCGGCGATTCGCTGCCGAAGAAAAAACCGGACCCGTTGCCGCTGCTGCAAGTGTGCGCGGACTTCGACCTGGCACCGGCCAGGGTGGTGGCCATCGGCGACTCCTCGAACGACGCGCAAGCGGCACGGGCTGCGGGTTGCCCCGTGTTGACGGTACCGTATGGCTACAACCACGGACACTCTATACACGACACCGATTCCGATGGTATAGTAAATACGCTGCTCGAAGCGGCGCATTTTATTAGCATGCAAAACAGACCAGCATACTGACCCACACCACATCGTGAACACGTTTCTCATCAAAAAACACAATGTCACCCAAACCGGCTCGATTGAGGCCTGGCTTTGGCGACGCTGGCAATCCTGGCAGGCCTAAGGGCCGAGCCGTGTAAGATTGCTGCCGGCTGCGCGCGCTTGTTGTGCGTGCACTTGCAGGTTTTTTGATAACCCACCGCAGGGTTTGTGCACCGCGCACACGCATACCCTGACGGCATGGAGAGAAACATGACCGAACTCGAATTCAAATCGCTGGCCCAGCAAGGCTACAACCGCATTCCCCTGATCGCGGAAGCCTTCGCCGACCTGGAAACCCCGCTCACCCTGTACCTGAAACTGGCGCAGACGCAGCAAGGCGGCAAGAACACCTTTTTGCTCGAATCCGTCGTCGGCGGCGAGCGTTTCGGCCGCTACTCCTTCATCGGCCTGCCCGCCACCACCGTGCTGCGCAGCCATGGCAACCGTACCGAGATCGTCAAGAACGGCGCAGTGATCGAGGAGCACGAAGGCAATCCGCTCGACTTCATCGAACAGTACCAGTCGCGCTTCAAGGTGGCGCTGCGCCCCGGCATGCCGCGCTTCTGCGGCGGCCTGGCCGGCTACTTCGGCTACGACACGGTGCGCCACATCGAGAAAAAACTGGCCGGCGGCGCGCCGAAGGATGACCTCAACCTGCCCGACATCCAGCTGATGGTGACGGAGGAACTGGCCGTCATCGACAACCTGTCCGGCAAGCTGTACCTGATCGTGTATGCCGACACCACGCAGCCCGAGTCGTTTTCCAAGGCGCGCCAGCGCCTGAAGGACTTGCGCATGATGCTGCGCCGCGGCGTCGATGCGCCCGTTACCAGCGCCTCCGTGCGCACGGAAACCATCCGCGATTTTTCCAAGGAAGACTACCTGAAGGCTGTCGCCAAGGCCCACGAATACGTGATGGCCGGCGACTTGATGCAGGTGCAGATCGGCCAGCGCATCCGCAAGCCGTATGTCGATTCGCCGCTGACCCTGTACCGCGCCTTGCGTTCGCTCAATCCGTCGCCGTACATGTACTTCTATAATTTCGGTGACATGCAGATCATCGGCGCCTCGCCCGAGATCCTCGTGCGCAATGAAAGCCTGGCGGACGGCGGCAAGAAAGTGACCTTGCGCCCCATCGCCGGCACCCGCCCGCGCGGCGCCACGCCGGAGCGCGACGCCGAACTGTCGGCCGAACTGCTGGCCGACCCGAAAGAAATCGCCGAGCACGTGATGCTGATCGACCTGGCGCGCAACGACATCGGCCGCATCGCCGAGACGGGCAGCGTGCACGTCACCGACCGCATGGTCATCGAAAAATACTCGCACGTGCAGCACATCGTCTCGAACGTGGAAGGCAAGCTGAAGGACGGCTTGTCGAACCTGGACGTGCTGCGCGCCACCTTCCCCGCCGGCACCCTGACGGGCGCGCCGAAAGTGCGCGCCATGGAAGTGATCGACGAACTGGAAATCACCAAGCGCGGCATCTACGGCGGCGCCTGCGGCTACCTGTCGTTTGGCGGTGAAATGGACGTGGCGATCGCCATCCGCACGGGCGTGATCAAGGACGGCATGCTGTACGTGCAGGCCGCGGCCGGCATCGTCGCCGACTCGGTCCCCGAAATGGAATGGCAGGAAACCGAAAACAAGGCGCGCGCCGTACTGCGCGCCGCCGAACAAGTGCAAGATGGCCTGGATGGGGAGTTTTAAGATGCTGCTGATGATCGATAACTATGACTCCTTCACCTACAACATCGTGCAGTATTTCGGCGAGTTGGGCGAAGACGTGCGCGTCTACCGCAATGATGAAATCACGATCGAACAGATCGAGGCGCTGAACCCGGACCGCATCTGCATCTCGCCCGGCCCGAAAGCGCCCGCGCAGGCGGGCATCTCGGTGGCGGTGTTGAAGCACTTCGCCGGCAAGAAGCCGATACTCGGCGTGTGCCTGGGCCACCAGGCCATCGGCGAAGCGTTCGGCGGCAAGGTAATCCGCGCCAAGCAAGTCATGCATGGCAAGACTTCCCTCATCGCGCATACGGGCGTGGGCGTCTTCAAGGACCTCCCCAGCCCCTTCACAGTGATCCGCTACCACTCTTTGGCGATCGAACGCGCCTCGCTGCCTTCCTGCCTGGAAGTGACGGCGTGGACGGACGACGGCGAAATCATGGGCGTGCGCCACCGGGAATACGATATCGAGGGCGTGCAGTTCCACCCCGAATCGATCCTCTCGGAGCACGGCCACGCCCTGCTGAAGAATTTTCTCGAGCGCTGATTTCCCGCGCACGCCACGGCGTGCCATCAGTGTCCTCCTGCGCCATCATTGAAGAAGGAAGCATCATGCCGATCACCCCACAAGAAGCCCTGCTGCGCTGTATCGAACACCGCGAAATCTTTCACGACGAAATGCTGTACCTGTTCCGCCAGATCATGTCCGGCGACATGTCGCCCACCATGATCGCCGCCCTGACCATGGGCTTGCGCGTGAAAAAGGAAACCATCGGTGAAATCGCCGCCGCCGCGCAAGTGATGCGCGAGTTTTCCACCAAGGTGCCCATGGCCGACACCACCAACCTGCTCGACATCGTCGGTACGGGAGGCGACGGCGCGCACACCTTCAATATTTCCACCGCCTCGATGTTCGTGGCCGCCGCCGCCGGTGCGCGCGTGGCCAAGCATGGCGGGCGCAGCGTGTCGTCCTCGTCCGGCAGCGCCGACGTGCTGGACTCGCTGGGCGTCAACATCAACCTGCAGCCCGAGCAGATCGCCCAGTCGATCGCGCAGACGGGCATCGGCTTCATGTATGCGCCCAACCATCACGCGGCCATGAAGCATGCGGCGCCCGTGCGCCGCGAACTGGGCGTGCGCACGATTTTCAATATCCTGGGGCCGCTGACCAATCCCGCCGGCGCGCCGAACATTTTGATGGGCGTGTTCCACGCCGACCTGGTCGGCATCCAGGTGCGCGTGCTGCAGCGCCTGGGCGCGCAGCATGCCATCGTCGTGTATGGCCGCGACAACATGGATGAAGTGTCGCTGGGCGCCGCCACCATGGTCGGTGAACTGGTCAACGGCGAAATCCGCGAATACGAAATCCACCCGGAAGACTTTGGCTTGCAGATGATCGCCAGCCGCAACCTGAAGGTGGCCGACGCCGTGGAATCGAAAGCGAAGATGATGGAAGCGCTGCGCGGCGAGCCCGGCGCGGCCAGCGACATCGTCGCCCTGAACGCGGGCACGGCGCTGTATGCGGCCGGCGTGGCCAGCTCGATCGAGGATGGCCTGGCGCGCGCGCGCAGCGCCGTCAGTTCGGGCGCGGCGCTGGCGAAACTCGAACAATTCGTGCAGGTCACGCAGCAGCTGGGCACCCCGGCGCAAGCGTAATCTCCCCGCCCCCCTTGATAGAATAGCGACCATCATGTCCGACATACTCGATAAAATCCTGGCCGTGAAAGCCGATGAAGTGGCGAAGGCGAAAGCCCACCGCAGCCTGGCCAGCCTGCGCGGCGACGTGGAAAGCGACAGCGCCCTGCGCGCCGATCTGCGCGGCTTCGAAGCGAGCCTGCGCCAGCACATCGCCGCCGGCAAGCCCGGCATCATCGCCGAGGTCAAAAAGGCCTCGCCGTCGAAAGGCGTGATCCGCGCCGATTTCCGCCCTGCCGACATCGCCGCCAGCTATGCCGAACATGGCGCGGCCTGCCTGTCCGTGCTGACGGATGAACAGTTCTTCCAGGGCTCCGTGGCATACCTGCAGCAGGCGCGCGCCGCCTGCGCCATTCCCGTGCTGCGCAAGGACTTCATGGTCGACATGTACCAGATCTATGAAGCGCGGGCCATGGGCGCCGACTGCATCCTCCTGATCGTCGCGGCGCTCGACCATGGCCTGATGGCGGAGATGGAAGCATGCGCCCACGAACTGGGCATGGGCGTGCTGATCGAAAGCCACGACGGCGACGAACTGACGGCGGCCTTGAAACTGAAGAGTGCTTTGATCGGCATCAACAACCGCAATCTGCGCACCTTTGAAACCTCGCTGGACACAACCCTCGGCCTGCTGCCGCGCATCCCGCAAGACCGCTTGATCATCACGGAATCGGGCATCCACAGCACGGCCGACGTGCAGCGCATGCGCGAGGCAAGCGTGCACAGTTTCCTCGTGGGCGAAGCGTTCATGCGCGCGCCCGACCCCGGCGCGGAGCTGCAACGCCTGTTCAGCTAAGAAGTGGTAGTCTGACGGTCATGAGACAGCTACTGACCGTCCTTGCCGTCGCCACGCTGCTGGCGGCATGCCAGAAAGCGCCGGAACCGCGCGTGCGGACACCGGCCGGCGTCCCTGCCACGCCGCTGGCGCCCAAGGCCATCGCCCCCGCAGCCACCATCGATGCCTACAAACTGCGGGTGGCGCAGCAGATCATGGATGCCAACAGCGAGCACACCTTCAGCGGGCGCCTGCCGCCCATGCTGCCGGCCATCGTCGTGCTCGACCTGAGCGTCGGACGCGATGGCGCCCTGAAAAGCGTGCGCGTGCACCGCTCGCGCGACAGCGATGCATCGAACGCGGCGCTCGCTGCCGTGCGGCGCGTGCCCGACGCCTTCCCGCCGGCGGCGCAATTGATGCGCAGCCGCGACAAGACCCTCGATTTTTCCGAGACTTTTTTATTCAACGATCAATATCGATTCCAGCTACGGACACTGTCCGGACCACAGTAATGAGTCCCGTATCGACTTCGATGCGGTCGCGGCCATTTTCCTTGGCCTGGTACAGCGCGGCATCGGCGCGCGACAGCAGCTGGTCCAGCTCTTCCTGCATCGACGCCTGGCACGCCACGCCGATACTCACGGTACAGGGCGGCAATCCATAGGCATTCGGTTCGCGCAGCAGGGCGCGGATGCGCTCGGCCACGCCCAGCGCGCTGTGCGGCGCCATGTCGGGCAGCAGCACGACAAATTCCTCCCCGCCAAAACGCGCCAGGCAATCGGACTCGCGCAGCGCGCCGCCGATGATGGTGGCCACGTGCGCCAGCACCTTGTCGCCCGTCGCATGGCCGTAGCGGTCATTGATCGACTTGAAGAAATCAAGGTCGATGCTGAGCAAGGTCAAGGGCTGGCGGTGGCGCGGCAGATTGGCTTTTTCGCGCGCATACACATCGCCAAAACCGCGCCGGTTCAGCACCTGCGTCAAGGGATCATGCGTCGAGCGGCGTTCGAGTATCGTCTGCAGGCGCCGCGTCGCCACCGTCATGAAGCCCACCGTCAGCAGCAGCGCCATGAAGTTCGCCGCCGCCAGGTAGATGCTGGCCAGGGTGCCCGTGACCGTCAGATCCACGCTGGCGCCGCCATGCAGCAGGGCTGACGCGCCGCGCACCAGCACCACCACGGCCTGCAGCAGCATCAGGCTGCCAAAGAAGAGCGTTGAAAAGTGGCGTTCGCCGTGGCGCAGCACCAGCTGCGCCTGGCGCGCATAGAAACAGAACACCACGAGGGAAAAGACCGTCACCCGGCGCGAAAAATCGGGCGTCGCCAGCAGCCACCAGGCGATGCCCAACGTGCCAACAATGCAGGCCAGCGCATAGAAGCGCAGGCTGGGCGCCTGCTCGTAGAATTTTTCCGTGCCCAGCATCGACAGGCCGATGCCCAGCATCAGGGCCACATTCGCCCCCAGCAGCGCAACCGCGTCGGGCCAGCTGCCGCGCATGCCAAACAGGAAGGACGCGCACACCAGCAGCAGCAAGCCGGCCGCCCAATGTCCCAGGCCATGCACTTCGCGGCGGAAACTGCGGTACACGGAAAACATGACGATGCTCATGGCCCCGCACATCAGGGTTGTCATCAACATGATGGTGCGGGGATCGAGGGTTTCCACAGTCGAGTGAAGCCTAAAAAAGCAATGAAGCAATTTTAGTTCAGTTATGGAAAATTTAGTTCAGTCAGGGCAAAATATGATGTAGTTGTTTCAACTGGGCAAGTTCCAAGTGCGCCACCTCGATGCGGTCGCGTCCCAGCTGCTTGGCGCGGTACAGGGCCTTGTCCGAACGCAACAGCAGGCTGTCGAGCGTTTCGTCGGGCGACGCCTGGCAGGCGACGCCGATGCTCAGCGTGTACGCTGGCAATCCCGCATCCGGGCGGGGCTGGCGCAAGACCTCCTGGATGCGCTGCGCCACCAGTTCGGCGCGCGCCTGCGGCGCGTCGGGTAACAGCACCACAAATTCCTCGCCGCCGAAACGCGCCACCGCATCACTGTCGCGCAAGGCGCCCTTGATCACGCCGGCCACATCGACCAGCACGCGGTCGCCCATGGCGTGGCCGTGCCGGTCATTGATGGACTTGAAAAAATCCAGGTCGATGCTCAACAAAGCCAAAGGCTGGCGCGCCCGTTCCCTGGCATGCCATTCGGCGAAGCCGCGCCGGTTCAGCACGGCCGTCAGCGGATCGCGGTTGGAGCGCTGTTCAAGCAAAGTCTGCAGGCGCCGCGTGGCCACGGTCATGAAGCCGACGGGCAGCAGCAAAGTCATGAATGCCGTGACGGCCAGATACAGGCTGTGATACGGACCGCCGTGCAGGATATCGTTGCCGGCGCCGCCGTCCTGCAAGGCCGATACGCCGCGGTGCAATACCGACAGCGATTGCACCAGCGTCAGCATGCCGAAAAACAAGGTCGCCACCTGCCGCTCGCCATGCCGCGCGATCACCAGGAATTGCGTGGCGTTCAACACCAGCATCAGGAAGGAAAACATCGCCACGCGCATGGCGAAGTCGGGCCACAGATACAGCCAGCACAGCATGACCAGCAAACCGAGCAGCCAGACCAGGTGAAACAGGCGCCAGCTGGGCCGCACGCCATAAAAGCGCTGCGTGCCAATCAGCAACATACCGGCGCCGCACAGGAAGACGGAATTGGCCACAGGTAACAGGATGCCGGGCGGGACCATGCCACGCAAGCCGAACAGGATGCTGGAGACCACCAGTCCCAGCATGCCGATCACCCATTCGCGCAACCCCTGCACCGTCGCTGGAAAGCTGCGCTGCGCGGCGAACAGCACCACGCACATGGCAACCGCCATCAAGGTTGACATCAGGATAATAGTATTGGGATCAAGTTTCACGAGGGACACGGTACGGTGAGCGGGCACATCGCGCTGCACATGCCGACAGGCACAAAAGTTCGTGCGAGAAATTGTACCGTGAAAAACAGCCTGGCAACCGCCGGCAGGGAAAATCTTGTGCATCACACAAGCCGCCTGCCGGCCGGGTTAACAACCGCGTGTCTTACGCGGCGCTAGGACGCTTCGGTCCCGTCGCTTTCCTGGGCGCCGGCAGGATGGTCAGGCTGACGCCGGGCACGCGGTCGCCCTGCAATGCGGCGCTGAACGTCATCAGCTCGTCGCGGCGGAAGGCGTGGATCGCCACCGTAGCGCCGACCGCGTAACGGCCCAGCAAGGTGTCCAGGTTGGTGCCCGACACGCGCAAGCCGTCGACGGCCACCAGCACGTCGCCCGCCGACAGACCGGCCAGGTGGGCGGCGCCGCCCTGGTGCACCTGCGCCAGCTTGGCATCGTTGCCGTCGCGGCCCAGGTTGACGTCCAGGCTAGGTTTTTGCGCCTTGCGCACATCGCTGTATTTCACGCCGAACGGCGCCAGCAGGCGCGCCAGCGGCACGTCATCCGTGCCGCGGATGTAGCGCTCGAAGAAGGGCTTCATGCGGCTGCCGGCAATTTCGTCGAACAGGGCTTCGACTTCGGCCGGCGTCACGCCGCGACCTTTGCCTTCTCCCTTGCCCTTGTAGAAATCGCGGCCAAAGCGCTGCCACAAGGTCTGCATCACGTCGTCCAGCGATTTTTCGCCATGCGTCTTGCTGCGCAGGGTCAGGTCGAAGGCCAGCGCGATCAGCGAACCCTTGGTGTAGTAGCTGACGATGGCGTTCGGCGCGTTTTCATCCTGGCGGTAGTACTTGCCCCAGGCGTCGAAGCTGGAATCGGCCACGCTCTGCTTGCTGCGGCCGCTGCCGCGCAAGACGCTGTTGACGGTCTTGCCCAGCAGCTTGAAGTAGGCTTCCTCGTCGATCAGGCCCGCGCGCACCAGCATCAAGTCGTCGTAGTAGCTGGTGAAACCCTCGAATAGCCACAACAGCGGCGAATAGCTTTCCGCCTGCAGGTTGTAGGGCGCGAAAGCGGCCGGCTTGATGCGCTTGACGTTCCAGGTATGGAAGTACTCGTGGCTGCACAGGCCGAGGAATTTCAGGTAGCCGTCGCCGATGTCCGTGCTGGTCGATGCCGTCGTCGGCAAGTCGGCGCGGGCGCAGATCAATGCCGTCGAGGCGCGGTGTTCCAGGCCGCCGTAACCGTCGCCGACGGCCATGGTCATGAACACATAGCGGTCCATCGGCGCTTTTTTGGTCTTTGGCTCGAGGAAGGCGATCTGCGTTTCGCAGATGGCTTTCAGGTCGCGGCACAGGCGTTCCAGGTCCAGGTTCGGCACCTTGCCCGTGACGACGATATCGTGCGGCACGCCGTGCGCCTTGAAGGTGGCCAGCGCGAAGTCGCCCATCTCCACCGGGTGGTCGATCAGCTCATCGTAGTTGGACGCCTGGTAGCTGCCGAAGCCGTAGCGCTTCGCTTTCAGTTCCGGCAGGGTGGTGGCCACGCGCCAGCTCTTGCAGGCCGCATCCTTCGGCTGCACGATGTGCACTTCATGCGCATCGGACTCCTGGCCCAGCACGCGCAGGAACACGCTGGTGCCGTTGAAGAAGCCGTGGTTCTGGTCCAGGTGGGCGGCGCGCACGGACAAGTCCCAGGCATACACCTCATATTCGACCGTCAGGGCGCCCTTGCACGGGGCGGCCTGCCACGAGTGCTTGTCCAGCTTGGTCAAGGCCACGGCCTTGCCTTCGGATTCGGCGCGGATGCTGACGATGTTGCGCGAGAATTCGCGGATCATGTAGCTGCCCGGGATCCAGGCCGGCAAGGCGAATACCTGGCCGATGGCGGCCGGCGCCTTGACGGTCAGGCTGACCTTGAACATGTGGCCCGCCAAGTCGGCGGCGGCGATGCTGTAGATGATGCCGGCGGCGGGCGCCTTGGCGATGGTTTTCTTGATCGGTGCTTTCTTCATGTTTTCCTCGTGTCTGGCATGTCTTCCCGGGAGCGCCACTGCCCCGCCTTACAAATCGTCCGGCGTATCGATGTCGCGCAGGATGCCGCCATCATCGACGGCCACCTCCTGCACCGCATGGCTTTGCACGATGCTGCGCGCGCCCTGGTCGCCATCCAGCGCCAGCAACAGCGGCAAGTGGACGGCGCTGAACGCGACAGGGTTGCCGCGCCGGCCCTGACAGACGGGCACCGCGATGCGCGCGCCATCGGCAATGGCGTGCGACAAGGCGGCGATTGTAGCCGGTTCTATCCAAGGCATGTCGCCCAGCGCGATCAGCCAGCCCGGCGCGCCGCGCACATGGCCGATGGCGCAGGTCAGCGAGGCGGCCATGCCCGTATCGGCATCGTGGCAGACGCGCACTTCGCAGCCCAGCGCACCGAGCGCGCGCGCCACCTGCGTGTCGTCGGCGCGCACCACGGCCAGCACGCGCGGCAAGGCGGCCAGCATGTTCGTCGCGGCGGCCACCACCACCGGCAAGCCCGCGTGCGGGCCGTCGGCCAGTGGCTGCAACAGTTTGTTCTGCACGCCGGAAGGGTCGAACCTGCGTCCCCTTCCGGCCGCCAGCAAGATGCCGACCGTGCTCAAGAAACCACAGCCGTCATGCGGCCGCCAGATCGAACGGCAGCTTGCGCAGGCGCTTGCCCGTCAGGGCGAACAGCGCGTTGGCGAATGCGGGCGCCAGCGGCGGCACGCCCGGTTCGCCCATGCCCGTCGGCGCATCGCCCGACGGCACCAGGTGCACCTCGATCACCGGCATGTCGGGCATGCGCGGCACGGGGTAGTCGCCGAAGTTCTGCTGCTCCACCACGCCATCCTTGAGCGTGATGGCGGCGCCGGGAATGGTCATGCCCAGCGCCATCAGCGCGGCGCCCTGCACTTGCGCCTCGATCGTCAGCGG
This sequence comes from uncultured Janthinobacterium sp., assembly GCA_963530105.1. Lineage (GTDB taxonomy): Bacteria > Pseudomonadota > Gammaproteobacteria > Burkholderiales > Burkholderiaceae_D > Janthinobacterium. The sequence goes on along the minus strand of CAUSDR010000043.1, from coordinate 4,856 downwards.
ATTGACGGCCAGGTTGCAATGCACGCCCGCCCACACCTGGTGCAGCTTGGGCGCGCCTTCCACCACCGACGCCGTCACCACGTAGGCGACCACGGAATTGAACGACTCGTGCATGGCCACGCCCCAGGCTTGCCCCTTCGGCAGCTTCTTCCTGCCATAGCCGGACTTGGCCACGGCCAGGTCCAGCGCGGCGATGTGGCGCGTGTGCCTGGCGTCGATCAGCTGCTTGCGGTAGGCGACCGGGTCCATCTTCGCCACGTGCGCCGCCTCGTCGATCAGGGTTTCCATGACAAAGGCCGTGTGCGTCGAGCCGACGGAGCGCCACCACAGCACGGGCACGTTCGCCTTGGCCGTATGCACGGACAGCTTCATCGGCAGGGTGTACGGTTCGCCCATGCCTTCGACCATGGTGCCATCGACGCCATTTTTCACCATGAAGGCTTCGAACGGCGTGCCGGCCATGATGGACTGGCCCACGATCATGTGGTCCCAGGCGAGGATTTTGCCCTTGGCGTCCAGGCCCAGCTGCGCGCGGTGCACATGCGACGGCCGGTAATAGCCGCCCTTGATGTCATCCTCGCGGCTCCACATCAGTTTCAATGGCCCGCCCTTGCCGGCCGCCCGGTACGCCTTGGCGACGTTGACGGCTTCGACGACATAGTCGGACGAGGGCACGGCGCGCCGGCCAAAGCCGCCGCCGGCCATCATCGTGTGCAGGGTCACCTGCTCGGGTTTCAGGCCGGACGTGGCGGCGATGGCCGCCTGGTCGCCCGTCTGGAATTGCGAACCCACCCACATCGTGCATTTGTCGGCCTGCAGGTCGATGACGCAGTTGAGCGGCTCCATCGGCGCGTGCGCCAGGTAGGGGAATTCATAGACGGCGTCGATTTTCTTCGGCGCCTTGGCCAGCGCGGAGACGTCGAATGCGCGCGCCACCGTGCCCGGCGTCTTCGCCAGCGCCTTGAAGGCTGCCAGCTGCTTGTCGCTGCTGACCTTTTCCACGGCACTGGTATCCCACTCGATCACCAGCGCGTCGCGCCCCTGCTTCGCCGGCCAGTAGCCCGTGGCGATGACGGCCACGCCGCTGCCGCCACGGTCGGTCTTCACTTCCAGCACGTCGAGCACGCCGGCGATGGCCTTGGCCTTGCTGGCATCGAATTTCGCCACCTTGCCGCCAAAGACGGGGGGCCGCGCCACCACGGCCACTTTCGCGCCGGGCGGCTTGAAGTCGATGCCGAACTGCTGCCTGCCGCTGGACTTGGCGGCGGCGTCCAGGCGCTTCACGGGTTTGCCGATGATGGCAAAGTCGCGCGGGTCCTTCAGCTTGACGGTGGCAGGGACGCTCTGGCGCATGGCAGCGTCGGCGAACTCGCCATACGTCGCCTTTTGCCCGCCGGGGCCATACAGCACGCCCTTGGCGGCGCGCACCTGGTCGGGGCTGACTTTCCATTGCGCGGCGGCGGCGGCCACCAGCATGGCGCGCGCCTTGGCGCCGATTTCGCGGTACTGCGTGAACGAATGGGCGATGCTGCCCGAGCCGCCCGTCATCTGCATGCCGTAGGCGGCATCCTTGTACTGCTCGCCGGCGGGCGCCAGGGCGCCATGCACCTGGCTCCAGTCGGCGTCGAGCTCCTCGGCGATCAGCATGGGCAGGCTCGTTTGCACGCCCTGGCCAAACTCCAGCCGGTTTACCTGCACCGTCACCGTGTTATCGGGGGCGATGTGCAAAAAGGCGTTCGGCGCATACACGGGCTTGGCGGGAGCGGCATCGGCCGCCTGCGCCAGCTTGCCTGCGCCTGGCAGGAAAAAGCCCAGCATCAGGCCGCCGCCGGCCACCGCGCCCGCCTTCATGAAGGCGCGCCGCGAGACGCCATCGGCAACGTCCGCCGGCGCCGACGCCAGCGCCGCGCCCAGGGTCACCCCGCCGTGCTGCAATGCTTCCTGGTTCAACCATTCGATACGCATATCGCTCTCCTCAGGCCAGGGTCTTGGCCGCGTCCTTGATGGCCGCGCGGATCCGTTGATAGGTGCCGCAGCGGCAGATATTGCCGCTCATGGCGCCATCGATATCGGCATCGCTGGGCGACTTGTTGGTGCGCAGCAGCGCCGTGGCGCTCATCACCTGGCCGCTTTGACAGTAGCCGCATTGCGGCACGTCGTGGCGTACCCAGGCCGCCTGCACCGCCTTGCCCACCTGGTCCGCTTCCATCGCTTCGATGGTGGTGATCTTTTGCGCGCCGACGGAAGAAATCGGCGTGATGCACGAGCGGATCGGCTGGCCGTCGAGGTGCACCGTGCAGGCGCCGCACAAGGCCATGCCGCAGCCGAATTTGGTTCCCGTCATGTTCAGGTTATCGCGCAGCGCCCACAGGATGGGCGTGGAAGGATCGGCGTCGACTTGCGTGTCGCGTCCGTTGATATTCAAGGTAATCATCTGCTGCTTCCCCTTTTTGGATTGTTATTGATTTTACGAACCACACTGGATGATACGACGGCGAAAAACAATGCAAAAAAAAGCGCGCCTTGCGAGGGCGCGCCGTCCAGCCTTCCTGGCGACTGCCCGGATTACTTGATGGTGGAGAGTTTCTGTTCCAGCGTCTTGGTATCGATGGCGCCCGGAATGCGGCTGCCGTCGGCAAAGAAGATGGCAGGCGTGCCCGAAACGCGCAACTGCTGGCCCAGCGCGAGGATTTTTTCATGCGGGTTGGCGCAATTGGCGGCGACCGCGGCTGGCACTTTACCGTTCAGCATCCAGTCATCCCAGGCCTTGTTGCGGTCTGGCGCGCACCAGATATTGCGCGACTTGGCGATCGAATCGGGCGACAGGATGTTATACATGAAGGTGTAGACGGTGACGTTGTCGATTTCCTTCAGGGCGTTCTGGCGGAAACGCTTGCAATAGCCGCAGTTGGGATCTTCGAACACGGCGATCACGCGCTTGCCGTTACCCTTGACGGTTTTCAGGGCCGAACCGAGCGGCAGGTCCGAGAACTTGATGCGATTGACTTCGTCCAGTCTTTCCTTGGTCAGGTCTTGCGAGGTCTTGGCGTCGAAGACGTGGCCAACGAACAGATATTGCGCATTTTTGTCCGTGTACAGGATGTCGCCACCCGTGCGCACTTCATACAGGCCGCCATACGGGGTTTCCTTGACCGAATCGACCTTGGCGCCTTCGCCCAGGCGCGGTTCGATCAGCTTCTTGATGCCCGCTTCCGTCGGCGTTTCCGCGCCGGCGCACGACATCATCAGGCCCGAGGCCAGTACCAATGCGATTCTGCTCATTTTTATCACTATCACTTCTCCACTTGTAACGCCCGGCGTAACTGGCAGGAGGCCCGGCGCCGTTACCTCTTTAACAAAACGATCGCCGCAGACGTGCTGCGGCGACCTTGAATTTTCACTACTGCCATTATCCGGCGATATCTTAAGATAGCCTGATTTTCACTGGTGCCCCAGCGCGTGCGAGATCATTTTCCGCTTCAGGGCCGGCAATTTATCCAGCAAGTTTAATCCCAAATTGCGAACCACGCGCAGCGGCTCGAGATCGGCGCCGAATAATCGCGCCAGACCGTCCGTCGCCAGCTGCATCAGCAGCACGTCTTCCTTGCGCGCGCGCGCATAGCGGGCCAGCACGCGCTCGTCGCCGATGCCGCGGTGCGCTTCGCGTTCATTGATGGTCTTGACCAGCTGCGCCACGTCGGCAAAGCCCAGGTTCATGCCATGGCCGGCCATCGGATGCACGACGTGCGCGGCGTCGCCCACCAGCGCCACGCGCGGCGCCACCATGGCGTGCGGACGCATCAGGGTCAGCGGGAATGCGCGTACCAGTTCCGGCTGCAAAGGCGTGAGCTTGCCCAGCTTGTCGTGACAGTAGGCGGCCAGGCGCGTGGCCAGGGCCTCGGCCGGTTCGCTCATCAGGGTATCGGCCAGCGCATCGGGCGCCGACCAGACCAGCGAGACGCGCTCGCCGGGCAGCGGCAGCAGCGCGACGATGCCTTCGCTGCCCGTGAACCACTGGTGCGCCGCGCCATGGTGCGGTTTTTCGCAGGCGAAGTTGCTGACCACGCCGCGCTGGCCATACGGGCGGTAATCGAGGCCGATGTCGCACTGGCCCCGCACCCACGACTGGGCGCCGTCCGCGCCCACGACCAGGGCGCAAGTGATGGTATCGCCGCCATCGAGGTGCACGATGGCCGCCTCATTCGTCCATTCCAGGCGGCTGGCGCGGCCCTGCACCACGTTGACGTTCTGCGCGAATTTCAGGGCGGCGTCCAGCGCCTGGCCCAGGTTGCGGTCTTCGACGATCCACGCCAACGTGCCCACGTGGGCGCCATAGGCATCGAAACCGAGTCCGCCCGCCTGCGCGCCGTCGCCATTGACCAGCATGGCGTCGACGGGCGCCACGCGCTCGGCATCGAGGGCGCCCCACACCTTCAGCGACGACAGCAGCTGGTGCGCCGTGTGATTGAGCGCATACACGCGCACATCCCAGCTTGGCTCGACCGGCTTGACGGCCGAAGCGGACGTGGATGCGGGCGGGCTGGCCGGGCAGAGCAGCGTGACGCTTTGTCCTGCCTGGGCAAACGCCAGCGCCGTGGTTTTCGCGATGGCGCCGTTGCCGACGATGCAAACGTCGCTGTGGCTATGCATGAAGCGCCGCATGGTAGGGGAAGTGGGACTGTTCATGCGGCCATTATAGCGTTTGCCCCAGCCTTTTCAGATAGTCCGGAAGTACAGAACGCCTGCCCCAGATCAAGCGGCGCCATGAAACACGGGCAGCACGTGGTCCGCGATCTCCTGCCTCGTCTCGGCCAGCGGACGGCGGTTCTGCCGCAGCTGCAGGCCGATGTGGCGCA
>CAUSDR010000042.1:0-21516 GCA_963530105.1 uncultured Janthinobacterium sp. | reverse complement strand
GCCAGGTCGTGCGCGATGCGCTGCGCGACGATGGCTTTTTCCGGGTGCTGCTTGCTGTCGCGCAACTTGGCCTTGCCCCCCGCGTAGGGCGCCATCAGGTCCGCCAGCGCTGCCAGACTCAGGTGCGACATGTCCGCGATGTCGCGGCCCGCAAAGCGCACCGACAGCGATTTCTGCCGCAGCCGCTTGCCGTGGCACAGGGGGCAATCCGCGCCCAGCATGTAGCGCGCCACGCGCTTTTTCATTTGCGCGCTGGGGCTGTTGGCGAAGGTTTGCAGCACGTATTTGCGCGCTCCCGTGAACGTGCCCATGTAGCTGGGCGGCAGCTTGGCTTTCAGCGCGGCGCGGGTTTGCTTCGGCGTCAGGCCCGCATACACGGGCACCACCGGCTGTTCGTCGGTAAACAGGATCCAGTCGCGCAGGGACTGCGGCAGGTCGCGCCACGGCGTGTCGACGTCATGGCCCAGGGTGGTGAGGATGTCGCGCAAGTTCTGCCCATGCCAGGCCGTCGGCCAGGCGGCGATGGCCCGCTCGCGGATCGTCAAGCTGTCGTCGGGCACCATCGAGCGTTCCGTCACGGCATACACGCGGCCCAGGCCATGGCAATCGGGGCAGGCGCCCTCGGCCGTGTTGGGCGAGAACGATTCCGCGTACAGCAGCGCCTGGCCCGCAGGATAGTCGCCCGCGCGCGAATACAGCATGCGCAGCAGGTTCGAGACGGTGGTGACGCTGCCCACCGACGAGCGCGTGGTGGCCGCGCCGCGCTGCTGCCGCAAGGCGACGGCGGGCGGCAAGCCGTCGATGCTGCCCACCTCGGGCACGGCCATCTGGTGGAACAGGCGGCGCGCATAGGGCGAGACGGATTCCAGGTAGCGCCGCTGCGCTTCCGCATACAGGGTGCCGAAGGCCAGCGAGGATTTGCCCGAGCCGGACACGCCCGTAAAAACCACCAGCATGTCGCGCGGGATATCCACGTCCACGTTCCTGAGGTTGTGTTCGCGCGCGCCGCGCACGCTGACGTGGCCGGCCAGGGGCGCGGCGGAAACTCGTTGTCGGGGCATGGGTGGGCCTCATCGCTGTAAAAGACCAGTCTGGCGCTTGTGCGGCCGTGCTTCCGTTCCCCCACGCACAGAAGCGCATGGTTAAAGGGAAAGAAAACATTGTAAAATCCACCATCTTCCACGGAGCCGCGCCATGACCGACCTTTTTCACGCCACGCCCACGGCCATCGTCCAGGCCCAGCTCGACGCCTATAACGCCCACGATGTGCCCGCCTTGCTGGCCATTTACGCGGATGACGCGCAGCAATTCCAGCATCCGGACACCTTGCTGGCCACGGGCAGCGCACAGATCGGTCCCCGTTTCACGGCCCGTTTCGCCGCCAGCCGGCCACGCGCGCAGTTGCTCAACCGCATCGCCTGCGGCCAGTTGGTGATCGACCATGAAATCGTCCATGGCGAGACGGACGATGGCGCGTCGGCGCAGGAACTGGTGGCGACGTATGCGGTGGCGCAGGGGCGCATTGCGCGGGCCTGGTTCAGCTTTGGCGCGCTGACGGCGCTGCGCGTGGCGCTGCCGGACGATGTTGCTGCCATGAATGCCTTGATCGCCCGTTCCGGCGTGGAACTGAGCGCGGGGTTTTATACGCAGGAACAGGCCGAGTCCGTCACGCGCCACGTGTTCGGCGTCGATACGCAGCTGGTGGCAGACCGGACGTATTTTGTCATCGAGCGCGACGGCGCCATGCTGGCCTGTGGCGGCTGGAGCCGGCGCGCCACCCTGTACGGCGCCGACCGCGCCAAGAGCGGCCCGGACCCGCTGCTCGATCCCGCCACCCAGGCGGGCCGCATCCGCGCCTTCTTTGTCGAGCCGGCCGCCGCGCGCCAGGGCCTGGGCAGCATGCTGATGCGCCATTGCGAGCGCCAGGCGCAAGCGGCCGGTTTCAGCGCCCTGGAACTGGCCGCCACCTTGCCCGGCGTGCCCCTGTACCTGGCCAGCGGCTTTGCCGTCACGCAAGAGTTTCACCTGGACTTGCCTGAGGACATCCAGCTGCCGCTGGCGCGCATGCACAAGCGGCTGTAGGCGCGGCGCGGGCGAAGCAGCGCCTACCAGGGCAGCGGGGCCTTGTCGCCATTCGCGCCTTCGCCGTAGTACAGCGATGGCAGGAAGCGCGACAAGTAGGTAAATTCGCTGTAGCAATGGCGCAGCAAGTTCAGGCCCAGCACGTCGGGCACCTCGCGCACGGGATCGACGCTGTTGCGGCCCAGCAAGAAACGGCTGCGCAGCACGCAGCCCGCGGGCGTGTCGCGCGCCAGGTGCAGCATTTCGCCATCGAGCGGATCGCCTTGCGCGTCGAGCGCCACGTGCTCGCCAAAGCCGATGCGCGCGCAAATGGCGGCCGACAGGGCGCCGCTGTCCTGCGCTTGGCGCAGTTGCGCCGCATCAAACACCTCGCTCGGATCATGGAACTTCAGCTTGGCTTTCACGGGTGGAATGTCGCCCAGCGATTCCACCGCCTCGATCGAGGCGCCGTAGTAATTCTCTCCCTTCTGCCAGCGGCTGTCCCAGCCATGATGCGCCACGTGGTCGTGCGGATGCCACCATTTGATGTGCTGCGTCGTTTCGAAAAACGTGAACCACCAGTCCAGCATGCGGCCGCTGCAGCCGTGCAGTTCCGTGCGCGCCGCCACCAGCAGGCAGCCGTCGGGCAGGCGCGTGATGCCCGTTTCCAGGTGCAGCGGAAACGGGTCGAGCAAGTCGCCCGTGCGGGCAATGCGCCACGGAGGGTCGTGCGGGGTCGTGTCAGCCATGTCGTTCTCCTTTGTTTGGGTGGAACAATTATATATTAAGGAAACGTAGCACGTTTCTTAAATATTTTTCAGTGTAGAATTGCCCATCGATCAAGGCCGGAGGGGGCATGCAGGAAGCGGAACAGACAACGTTGCGGGCGCGGGGCCGCCCGGCCCGGCCCCCCGAAGAGGCGCGCGAAGCGGCCGTGCAGGCGGCCACCTGGCTGCTGCTGCATGAAGGTTATGCGGCCACGACCATGGAAGCGGTGGCGCGCCATGCGGGCATGGCGAAGAAATCGCTGTATCAATTCGCCGCCAACCGCGAAGAATTGGTGGCGCTGGTGGTGCGCGGCTGGACGGACGCATTCCTGCCGGCCATGGCGCACGATGCGGCCGCGCCGGGCGAGGTGCTGCCCTTGTTGAAGGAAATCTTGCAGGCGATGGCGGCGCGCGTGCTGACGGCGGACGCCGTGGGCCTGTTCCGCCTGCTGTGCACGGACTTTCCCGCCCGCGCGGATTTGCTTGCTGTCTATCAGCGCAACGGCATCGAGCGGGGCACGGCCCTGCTGGCCGGCTGGCTGGAGCGCCAGGCCGCGCGCGGCCACGTGTCGCCCGGCAATGCGGCGGAAGTGGCCGGCTTGCTGCTGGCCATGGTGATCGCCGAGCCGCTGCGGCAGATGGCGCTGGGCTTGCTGGCGCCCGTGCCCGGCTGGGATGCGGCGCCGCGCATCGATGCCGCGCTGCGCCTGCTGGACGGCTCGGCGTTCAGCGCGGCTGGTGCTTCAGCGCCTCGCGGCGGGTGAGGGGAGAAAGCCGCTGGCGGTGCATGTCGGCAAACGCCGCCACCGCCTCGGGAGCGTGGCGCGCATGGTCGCGCAGGGCCCAGCCGATGGCCTTGCGGATGAAAAACTCGTCTTCATGGGCCAGCGCCAGCGCCGCGTCGAACAGCCAGGCGGCATCCGTGTCGCCGCGCCAGCCCAGCTGGTGCAGCACGGCGATGCGGCGCAGCCAGAAATCCTCGTGCCGCAAGGCCCCGTCCATGTGCGCATGGCCATCGCCGCCGCGCCGCAGTGCCGCCTGCAGCACGGCGCCGACGAGGCCCGCCAGGCCGGCGCCGCGGCCCCACCCGGCGCGCGGGCGCGCCAGCGCCAGCAGGGCGGGAATGTGTGCCGCGTCCAACTGGCGCCGGTGCAAGGCCAGCATGTCCAGCGCCACGTGCTGGTACTCGCGCTGCGGTGCCTGCCACAGCTGCTGCGCATGTTCCAGCAATGCAACGGCGCCAACCCCCTTCAAGCCCGCCAGCAAGCCCTTGGCGGCCAGCCGCCGCTGCGGCGCACCGACGCCCAGGAACACGAACTGGCCGCGCATGTAGGCTTGCATGGGCTCTGCACGGCCCGGTTCGGCAGCCGCTTGCAGCGCTGCCTTCAGTTCAGCATAAAAGTCCATCGATTGGTCCATCGCATCCCGTTAAGGTTCAGACGTAAAAAAGGCGCCCCGTGGAGCGCCTTTTCATCTTCATCCGATATTACTGGATTTTTGCCTTCTTCATGAGTTCGTCGCGGTAGGCGGCGAGTTTCTTCTGCTGCAGCGACTCGGCTACCTGGCCCTTGACTTCTTCCAGTGCCGGCAGTTTCGTCGGACGGGTTTCTTCCAGCTTGATGACGTGGTAGCCGAATTGCGATTGCACTGGCGTTTGCGTGATCTGGCCTGGTTTCAGGGCGACCATGGCGTCGGAGAATGGTTTTACGTACGAAGCAGGGCTAGCCCAGTCCAGGTCGCCGCCGTTGGCAGCGGAACCGTCTTTCGATACTTTCGCCAGTTCTTCGAACTTGGCGCCGCCTTTCAGCTTGGCGATGATGTCTTTCGCTTCCGCTTCGGTGGCGACCAGGATGTGGCGGGCATGGTATTCCTTGTCGCCGGCTTGCGCCTTGAACTTGTCGTACTCGGCCTTGATTTCAGCATCCTTGACAGGGTTTTTTTTGACGTAGTCGGCCAGCAAGGCATTGATGATGATGCTTTGACGGGCATTGTCGATCTGCGACTTGACTTCCGGACGCGTGCCGTAGCCTTGCTTGTCGGCTTCCTGGATCAGCACTTCGCGGCCGATCAGGTCTTTCTTGATGGCTTCGCGCAGTTGTGGCGAATCAGCTTGCTTGCCCTGGGCGACGACTTGCTTGACGACCTGGTCGACGCGCGACGATGGGATGGCCTTGCCATTGACGGTGGCCACGTTTTGCGCGAACGCAGGGATGGCGACTACGGCGACCAAGGCTAAGATCAGGCGGGCTGGCTTCAAAATCATGTTCATTCCTATAGATATACAAAAGATCGCGACTGCCAGGCAGTGCGCATTCAGGCGCAGAATACACGACCGGCGCCGAAAAGGGCGCCGGGCAGGTCAGTTCTTATTGAACTTTCGCTTTTTTGATCATTTCTTCCTGATACGCTTGCAGTTTCTTTTGCTGCAGCGCTTCAGCGATTTGCGGCTTGACTTCGTCCAGGGTCGGCAGTTTTGCCGCGCGGGTGTCGTCCAGCTTGATCACGTGGAAACCGTTAGGCGTTTGCACCGGGGTGTCCGTGACCTGGCCTTTTTGCAGCTTCACGAAGGCGTCCGAGAACACTTTCGGGAAGGACGATGGCGCTGCCCAGTCCAGGTCGCCGCCATTGTCGGCCGAACCCGCATCTTTCGATTGCTTGGCCAGGTCTTCAAACTTGGCGCCGCCTTTCAGCTTGGCGATGATGTCTTTCGCTTCCGCTTCGGTGGCGACCAGGATGTGGCGCACATGGTATTCCTTGTCGCCCGACTGTGCCACGAAGCGGTCGTATTCCGCCTTGATTTCAGCGTCGCTGACCGGGTTCTTTTTCAGGTAGTCGCCGACCAGGGCGTTGATGACAATGGCCTGGCGTGCGTTCTCGATTTGCTGCTTGACGGCTGCATCTTTACCGAAACCTTTGTTTTCCGCTTCTTGCATCAGCACTTCACGGCCGATCAAGTCCTTCTTGATCATTTCGCGCAGTTGCGGCGAATCCGGTTGCTGGCCTTGGGCGACGACTTGCTTGACGACTGCATCAACGCGCGACGATGGGATAGGCTTGCCATTCACAACGGCAACATTTTGCGCAAAAACAGGTACCGCGACAACGGCGAGTAGTGCGATCAGCAAGCGGGCTGGCTTAAAAGTCATTATTAAATCCTGTTAGGGAAAGTTTCGTAAAAAACGCATGGAAAGAAAACGCGTGCTTGGCGGCTGCTGCAAGCGGCATGCCCGATTGAACCGGGTACGCCAAAACGCCATCCTTAAGCTACCTCGGACGGCGCCAATGCCACAATCGCCAATGCATGTATCTCATTATGCATCATATCGTGCACGGAATCATACACCAGACGATGGCGCATGACGAGCCTGAGGCCTTCAAATTGACTAGAAATAATGCGCAGATTGTAATGGCCTCCGCCCGAGGCGGCGCCCGCATGGCCCCGGTGGCGCGCCGAGTCGTCTTCCAGCACGCATTCCACTGGGGAAAGTGCCGTTTCCAGGCGCGCACGGATGCGCTCCATGCGCGTTGCCGGCGCAGCGGTATTGTCGGTAGTCATCATGCATCTTCCTTGATATGTTTGGCCAGGAACAGGGTTTGCGCGACGATGAAGGCAAAGAAGATGCCCGTTGCGCCAAAGGCCTTGAAGCTGACCCAGGCGGCCATGTCGCCCTTGTACAGCACGAAGGCAACGAACAAGTTCAGGGCGCCGATGGCGCCGAAGAAGATGATCCAGGCGGCCAGCAGCTGGTTCCAGACGGCGTCGGGCAATTGCACCTGCGCTTCCATGGTCTTGCGGATCAGGTTTTTCTTGAAGCCCACATAGGCGATCAGCAGGGCCAGGCCGGACAGCCAGTAGATCAGGGTCGGCTTCCATTTGAGGAAGAAATCGTCATGCAGGTAAATGCTGGCGCCGCCGAACACGACAAAGATGAACAGCGACAGCCACAGCATGCCGTCCACCTTGCGGCCGCGCAGCAGCAGATAGCTGACCTGGCACGCCGTGGCGACGATGCCCACCAGGGTGGCGAGTATCCACGGCGCCTGGTCAGCCTTGATCAGGCCGCCCGACACGAAGCCGGACAGGTATTGCTGCACGAAATCGTGCGTGGCCGCTTCATACATGCCGCCCAGTTTAAAGGCGGCGAAGAAGGCGATCAGGGGGAAGAGGTCGAATAGAAATTTCATGGCGAGACTTTACTATGGTCGTGGTGTAAACATCTTAGGAATGACTTAGGAGCAACATCCGCGCGCCGCCGCCATTCCCGGTGCATCAAGGCTGGGGATCGAAGCGCAGCGATGCCGAATTGATGCAGTAGCGCAGTCCCGTGGGCGGCGGGCCGTCCGGGAAGACGTGGCCCAGGTGGGCGTCGCAGACGGCGCAGACGATTTCCGTGCGCAGCATGCCGTGGCTGCGGTCGGTGATTTCCGTCACGTTGGCCGGGTCCAGCGCCTGGAAGTAGCTGGGCCAGCCGCAGCCGGAATCGAACTTCGCGTCCGACGCGAACAGGGGCGTGTTACAGCAGACGCAGGTGTAGATGCCGTGTTCATGGTGGTCCCAGAACTTGCCCGTGAAGGCGCGTTCCGTGGCCGCATGGCGCGTCACTTCATATTGCATCGAGTCCAGCATGGCGCGCCATTCGGCGTCGGTTTTCTTGACTTTATTCGTGGTCATAATGACTCCTTAGGATGAGCAGCTGACTTCAAGGTGGCTGGCCCAGTCGGGCGGCAGGGCCGCATAGTGCTGGTGTTCGGGCTGTTCGTCAAATGGCTTTTGCAAAATCGCCAGCAATGTCGCCACTTCCGTGTAGTCCTGCTGCTGGGCTTTCTCGATGGCCACTTGCGCCAGGTAGTTGCGCAGCACGTACTTCGGGTTGACCAGATTCATGGCCACTTGCCGCTCGGCATCATTGCTGTGCTCTTGCCGCAGGCGCGCGCGGTAAGTGCCGGCCCAGGCATCGAACGCGGCACGGTCGATGAACAGGTCGCGCAGCGCCGTGTCGCATGCTGGCGCGGCTACCTGCAGGGTCGACAGGGTGCGGAAGAACAGCGTGAAATCCACGTGATTGGCTTGCATCAGCGCAAACATGCTGTCGAACAGCGCCGTGTCGTCATCCTGGCTGGTGGCCAGTCCCAGCTTGGCGCGCAGCAGGGCGTTCATTTTCGCGGCAAAGGCCGGCTGGTAGCTGTCCAGGGCGGCCTGCGCCTGTTCCACTTCGCCGATCAGCGGCAGCAGGGCCTGGCCCAGCGCGTAGCAGTTCCAGTGGCCCACCTGCGGCTGGTTGCCGTAGGAATAGCGGCCCTGCTGGTCCGTGTGGTTGCAGATGTGCTCGGCATCGAAGGCTTCCATGAAGCCGAAGGGGCCGTAGTCGATGGTGAGACCGAGGATGGACATATTGTCCGTATTCATGACGCCATGCATGAAGCCGACGGCTTGCCATTGCGCCATCAGCTCGGCCGTGCGCACGCACACTTCGGCCAGCAAGGCCTGATATGGATTTGCTGCAGCGCGCAAGGCGGGATAGAAAGCGTCGATGACATAGTCGGCGAGGATTTTCAGCTCGTCCGGCTTCTTGCGGTAAAACCAGTGCTCGAAGGAACCGAAGCGCACGAAGCTGGGCGCCATGCGCGTGACGACGGCGGCCGTTTCCACCGTTTCGCGCATGATGCCTTGCTGCGAGCCCATGATGGCCAGCGCGCGCGAGGTGGGAATGCCCAGCGCCGCCATGGCTTCCGAGCACAGGAATTCGCGGATGGACGAGCGCAGCACGGCGCGGCCGTCGCCCATGCGCGAATACGGCGTGGCGCCCGCGCCCTTCAATTGCAGTTCGATCGGGCCATTGTCCGTGGCGATATCGCCCAGCAAGATGGCGCGGCCATCGCCCAGCTGGCCGGCCCAGACGCCGAACTGGTGGCCCGAATACACGGCCGACAGCGGCTGCGAGCGCGCGGCCACCGCATTGCCGCTCAGCAGCTCCACATAATCGGCTTCGGCCAGGCGCGCGGCATCGAGGCCGATCAGGCTTGCCGCCGGCGCGCTGGCGGCGATGAAATACGGCGCCGGCAGGGGCGTGGGCATCAGGCGCGTATAGAACGCGGGCGGCAGGGCCGCAAATGCATTGTCCAGTGGTAAGGTATGAGCGGTGATGGCAATTCCAGTCTCGATAAGGGGGGGGCCGGCAGCAATGGAAAGGGCAATGAAAGAAAAGCGGAAAGCGCCGGCCAAAACACGATTTTACCGCACAGCGCCAGGGCGTGCGCCGTGCCTGCGGCGGGCCGGCGCGGCGCCCGCCCACCGGCGCGAAAACGGAATGCAAAATTCCATGCTGCACCGCAATATCGAAATCCGTTGACGATTTCCGCACGACCGTACGAAACTAGTTTATCTTAGTTAAAACTCAAGAATAAAGAGGGGCCATTTCCGCCCACGTTCATTCGTTTACCAGGAGACACGATGTCGGCATTTCCCATGAGCCCAGTGATGGGCCAGATGATGAATCAGCCCCTGCTGATTTCCAGTATTCTCGAGTTTGCAGCGCGTCATTATGGCAGCGGGGAAATCGTCTCGCGGCGCGTGGAAGGCGATCTGCACCGCTATACCTACCGCGATTGCCACCAGCGCACGCGGCGCCTGGCCAATGCCTTGCACGGCCTCGGCGTCGGCATGGGCGACCGCGTCGCCACCTTGGCCTGGAACGGCTATCGCCACCTGGAAGCGTATTACGCCGTGTCCGGCTCGGGTGCCGTCTTGCACACCATCAACCCGCGCCTGTTTCCCGAACAGATCGCCTATATTTCGAACCATGCGGAAGACCAGGTGCTGCTGTTCGACCTGACTTTCCTGCCGGTGGTGGAAAAAATCGCCGCCGACTGCACCTTTGTGCGCCATTTCGTGCTGATGTGCGACCGCGACCGCATGCCCGCCAGCAGCACGATACCCGACCTGCTGTGCTATGAAGACTTGATCGCCACCCATTCCGACGAGTATGCATGGCCCGTCTTCGATGAAAACGCGGCTGCCGCCCTGTGCTACACCTCGGGCACGACGGGCAACCCGAAGGGCGCGCTGTATTCGCACCGCTCGACGGTGCTGCACGCCTACGCCTCGGCCATGCCCAGCGCCCTCAACGTGCGCGCCACCGACACGGTGCTGCCCGTCGTGCCCATGTTCCACGTGAATGCCTGGGGCTTGCCGTATTCCGTGCTGCTGTCGGGCGCGCGCATGGTGTTTCCCGGCGCGGCGCTGGATGGCAAGTCGCTGTACGAATTGTTCGAATCGGAAAAAGTGACGTTCTCGGCCGGCGTGCCCACCGTCTGGCTGGGCCTGCTGAACTATGCCTTGCAAAATGATTTGAAATTTTCCACCTTCCGCCGCACGGTGATCGGCGGCGCGGCGTGTCCGCCGGCCATGATGGATACCCTGATCGACAAGTTCGACGTGGAAGTCATCCACGGCTGGGGCATGACGGAAATGTCGCCGCTGGGCACCACGGGCGGCTTGCAAACCAGGCATCTGGCCATGGACAAGGCGGCGCAGCGCGACATCCTGCACAAGCAGGGCCATGCCATCTATGGCGTGGACATGAAGATCGTCGATGACGATGGCAAGGAATTGCCGTGGGATGGCGTCGCCTACGGCCATTTGCTGGTGAAAGGGCCGTGGATCATTTCCTCGTACTACAAGAACGAGGGCGGCGACGTGCTGCAGGATGGCTGGTTCCCCACGGGCGACGTGGCCACCATCGATGAAGACGGCTACATGCACATCACGGACCGCAGCAAGGACGTGATCAAGTCGGGCGGCGAATGGATCGGCACCATCGACCTGGAAAATCTGGCCATGGCGCACCCGGCCGTGCTGCAGGCGGCCTGCATCGGCGTGTTCCACCCGAAATGGGACGAGCGCCCCGTGCTGGTGGTGGTGCTGCGCCCCGGCATGGACGTCACGCGCGAAGCCTTGCTGCAATTCTTTGAAGGCAAGATCGCCAAGTGGTGGACGCCCGACGACGTGCTCTTCATCGACGCCTTGCCCATGGGCGCGACGGGCAAGATCCAGAAGAACAAGCTGCGCGACCAGTTCAAGGGCCACAAGCTGCCGGGGGTGTTTTGCCGGGGCGCGCCTCACCCCGCGGCCCGCTGGGGGGGGGGGGGGCCCGTGGGGGCCCCACCCCGGTATTTTTACGCCCTTGGGTTTGCTTTACTTTAAAAAGAAATGCTACGCCGCCTGCGGCAGCATCGACCCCAGCTTTTCCAGCAAGTGGTCGCACTGGAACACGGACAGGGTTTGGCGCTTGTCCGCCGTGCCGACGTCGATCATTTCATCCATTTCGCTGCGCAGGTCGTCGTGCTCGCCCGTGCGGATGAGCTGCGGCGCGGCGAAGCGCTGGCTGTCGGAAATCGTCATGATGTTGTCGACATGGTCGACGAGGAAGCCGTAGCGCTCGGCGCCCCGTTCCACGATGAGGATCTTCCCCGCGCCCGTGTCCGCCAGCGGCGGCATCGCATACAGCTGGCGCAAGTCGATGATGCTGATCATTTGCTGGCGCAGGTTCAGCATGCCCCGCATGCAGGCGGGCAAGCCCGGCGGCGTGGTGATGGCGCCGCTGAAATCGATGATTTCGCGCACTTGCCCGATTTCCACGGCGAAGCGGGTTTCCACGGTAAACGTGATGTACACGCGGCGCTGCGCCTTCTGCGTGGCGGCCGCCGTTTCCGTCTCGGCCGGATAAAGCCGCTTGTGGCCGTCGCGCATCTCGACGATTTCCGCTTGCGACAGGATTTCCTGGTGGTTCAGGAAAATGATGTCGCCCAGGCCGTCTTTCGTGATGCAGCCGGCAAACATGGCCGCGCGCGCCTTGCTCATCAGCGGAATCGGCAGCACCTCGTCGCCAAAGAAATGCACGATGCTGTCGACGGAATCGACGAGAAAGCCGATGGTCGTCTCTTCCAGGCGCACGACGATGACGCGCTGCTCCGGCGTGGCCGCCTTGCCCGGCTCGGCCGCCTGCAGCAGGGCGGCGAAGTCGACGACGGCCACCTGGCTGCCGCGAAAATGCATGCGGCCCAGGCACAGTGCGCTATTCAGGATGGAACTGTGCAGCTCGGGCACCTTGATGATTTCCTGGATGGCCAGCATTTCGAAGGCAAACGTGGCGCCGGCCGCATGGAAGCTGACGCACTGGCGCCGTTCGCTCTGCGCATGGTAGCGGGCCGTGCCGAGCTTGGCGCCGCTCGCCTGCAGGGCCAGCACGTGCGGCACGTTTTCAATGCGCAGCAAGGCGTGCGGGTCGAGGATTTGCAGCAGGCGCGCGCCGCCGTCGAGCAGGATCGTGCCGGCGATCACGGCGTGGCTGTCGCCGGCCGCATAGTGCAGGGCGCTGCGCTGGCTGGCGGGCACGCGCAGGATCTCGCCCGTATCCTGGAAAACGATGCCGATCAGCACTTGCTGGAAGTCAAGGATGGCGATCTTGTCGGTGGACACGGCGCGCGGCGCGTCGGCGCGGAACAGCCGTCCCAGGTTGACGACGGGGATGACGCTGCCGCGCAAGGTGAACATGCCTTCCAGGTAGGCCGGCGCCAGGGGCAGGGCGGTGACTTTCGCCGGGTAATTCACCACTTCGCGGATGCAGTTGGCGGGCAGGGCGAATTCATCGTCGCCCAGGTAAAAGGAGCCGAACAGTTCCGTGGCGGCGTCTGTTGGTGCCGGCGTGTGCAAGCCTGTCGCGTCATGCATGTCCATAAGCGCTTTCCTTGCGTGGAATCAATACGGCTTGCGCCACGACGTCCGTGACGGCGTAGCTGAGGTGGGCGCAATCGATCAGCAACTGGCGCCCGTGGCGTCCGCCCAGCGCGCAGAAACTCACCGACAGGCCGCACTGGTCCAGGTATTTTTGCGCCGCTTGCGCGTTTTGCCGGCCCACCTGCAGGCGGCCACGGCCATTGTCGGGACCGAACATGCTGGCGCCGCCCGCCAGCACCACCTCGATATCGGGGTAATCGGCCTGGCGCACGCCCATCAGGCGCAGCAGCGACGGCACGGCCTGGCTGACATAGCGCGCGCCCAGGGAATGGTCCGTGCCTGGCGCTTCCGGCAGCAGGCAGTGGGCCAGGCCGCAGCAATGGCCCTTCTTCCAGATGAAGCCGATGCCGATGCACGAGCCCAGCAGTGCCTGCAGCTGCTCGCCGTGGGTGCCCACGCTGAGCTGGCCCATGCCCACGTGCTGCAGCGCCGGCCCGTCGTCGATCGCCAGTGAACGGCTCATGCCACCCCCGCTTTATAGATCATGGGAAACTCGAACTGGTAGCCCGTGCCCAGCCTGGAGATGGTTTCCGACTCGCCCAGGATCAGGCGGCCGTCATCCTTCAGGCTGTGGCGCGCCTGGCGCAGCACGGTTTCCTGGTGCTCGGCGTCAAAATAAATCAGCACATTGCGCAGGAACACCAGGTCGAACTGCTGCGCCGGTCGCAGCGCTTCGAGCAGGTTGTGCTGGGAAAAGCTGACGTGTTGCCGCAGCTCTTCGTTGACTTGCACGCCATATGGCGACGGCGTGAAGTATTTGCGCAGCAAGTCCGGGTGCGACAGGCGGATGCGCTCGACGGAGCGGCCGCTGTACTGGCCCGCCCTCGCCGCGCCGAGGATTTGCTGTGAAATGTCGCTGGCCAGGATCTGGTAGCGGAAGGTGGGCGTCTGCAGGCGGAACTGCTCGCACAGCATGGCGATCGAATACAGTTCCTCGCCGCTGGCGGCCGCCGCCGACCACACTTTCAGGCAGCCGCCCGGATGGGCGCGGGCCCAGGCGGGCAGGTAGCGGTCGCGGAAATAATCCCAGATCTGCGGCGTGCGGAAGAACAGGGTGTCATTGGTGGTCACCAGGTCGATGAAATGGACCACCTCGTCGCGGTCGCTGGCCACGCGGTCCAGGTACGCCTGGTAGCTGTGCAGGGACAGCGCCTGCAGCCGGGGCTGCAAGCGCCGTTCCAGCAGCACGCTCTTGCGCGGCGTCATGGCGATGCCCGTATGCTCGCGCACCAGCGCGATCAGGCTCGTCAGCACCTCGGGCGTCAGGCTGGCCGCGTGGCTCATGGCTTACACCACGAAACCGGAGACAGTCTGGTTCAGGCTGCCAGCGCGGTCGTTCAGGCTATCCGTCGAACGGGCGATGCTGTCGCAGTTGGCGGCCGATTTCTCCGTTTCCTCGGCGATGTACTGGATCGCCGTCGACACTTCGCGCGCCGTCAGCAGCTGCTCGTTGGCCGCCTTCGAGATATCCGAGATGGCCAGCGTGGTCTTTGCCACGCCCGAGACGATCTTGTCGAAGGCGTCGCTGGCCTGGCGTGAAATCTCGCTGCCGGTGGAGACGCGCTTGACGGATTCGTTGATCAGCTTGGAAATTTCCTTGGTCGCCTGCGAGGAGCGCTCGGCCAGCTTGCGCACTTCGTCGGCGACGACGGAAAAGCCCAGGCCGTGCTCGCCCGCGCGCGCCGCCTCGATGGCCGCGTTGAAGGCCAGCATGTTGGTCTGGTTGGCGATCTCGCTGATTACCTTGACGATTTCGCCGATGTCTTCCGACGAGCGGTTGATCAGGTCCATCGCCTCGATCGACTTGGCGACGGCGCGCGCGCCCGCTTCCGCTTCCTGCTGCGTGGCTTTCGCCAGGTAGTCGGCGTTCGAGGTGTTTTCCGCAATGGAATTGATGGAAAACGTCAGGCCGTCGATGGAAGCGTTCATTTCCTCCACCGTGGCGCCCAGCGCCTGCGTGCCCACGGCCACGCCCGTGGCCCGCTCGGCGATCGCGTGCGAGGCGTCGGCAAAGCCGTTCGCCGCCGCCACCACGTCGCCGATGACGCCGCGCAAGTCGACGATCATCTTGCTGATGCCGCCGGCCAGCAAGTCGATCGGTTCGTCGCCTTCGGGCACGATATTGCAGGTCAGGTCGCCTTGCGCGGCGCGCGCCACGCAGGCCAGCAAGGCTTCGACCTTGCGGCTGTCGTTGGCCGCCTTGGCCTGGATGCCGGTTTCCATGTTGACCTGGTCGCTGATGTCGATGGCGAATTTCACCACTTTATAGGGCTTGCCGTTCAAGTCGAGGATGGGATTGTAGGTAGCCTGTATCCACACCACCTTGCCATGGTTGCCCAGGCGCTTGTAGCGGCCCGCGTCGAATTCGCCCCGGTTCAGCTTTTGCCAGAATTTCTTGTACTCGGCGCTGCTGGCGTAGTCGGGCTCGCAAAACATGCGGTGGTGCTCGCCCTTGATATCGCTCAAGTCATAGCCCATGACGGCGAGGAAGTTTTCATTCGCGTCCAGCACGTTGCCCTGCATGTCGAACTCGATCACGGCTTGCGCCTTGCCGATGGCGCTGACCTTGCCCTCGTATTCGGCATTGCGTTTTTTCAAGGCCGTGATGTCGCTGGCGAACTTGACCACCTTGAAGGGCCGGCCTTCGGCGTCGAAGATGGGGTTGTACGAGGCGTTGAGCCAGATCTCGCGGCCATCCTTCGTCACGCGCTTGTATTCGCCCGCGTCAAATTCGCCCTTGCCCAGCTTGTGCCAGAACTGCGCGTACTCCTCGCTCTTGGCGTATTCGGGTTCGCAAAACATGCGGTGGTGCTTGCCTTCGACCTCTTCCAGCGTGTAGCCGGTGGATTTCAGGAAATTCTCATTGGCGCGGATGATGGTGCCGTCGAGCTTGAATTCGATCACGGCCTGCGCCTTGCTGATGGCGTCGATCTTGCCTTCGTAATCGGCATTGCGGCGCTTGCTGGCCGTGATGTCGGTGGCGAACTTGATGACCTTGTACGGCTTGCCATCGGCGTCGAGGATGGGGTTGTAGGAGGCGTTGATCCACACTTCGCGGCCATCCTTGGTCAAGCGCTTGTATTCGCCGTGGTCGAATTCGCCGCGCGCCAGCTTGGCCCAGAAGGCGCGGTACTCATCCGTCTTCACATACTCGGGGTCGCAGAACATGGCGTGGTGCTTGCCTTGCACGTCGGCCAATGCATAGCCGAGGACGCGCAGGAAGTTGTCATTCGCATGCAGGATGGTGCCGTCGAGTTCGAACTCGATCACGGCCTGGACACGGTTGAGCGCAGTATTTATTGCTTGTAAGTCCAGATCCTGGGAGTGGCTGACATGGCTGGCTGCGTCCATAAAATATCCTTCAGTGTGGGTCGAGGAATGGGTGGCGCTAATCTGCGTATAACAATATGAAACGGCTGAATAAGGATATTGATGTCGCACTGCGTGATAATCGGTGAGAATCTGCGCAATATCACGCAGGCAATCCACCATGGCCGCAGTTGGGTAATATTAAATCAATTGCAGAGTATTGATTTGAATCAATAATTTTATTATTCCCCAGCGTCCCGCGAAAAACAAGAGGCAGGAATAAATAATGCGAAAAGTGTCGCTATTGGCCCTCGCCGCGATATAAACGGGCATTTATTGCATAATAAAACGATGTTTTTCTTATTGTGCTTTTATTATTTGAATGAATATCCAAATGATAGCTGCTGGCGCCGGAAACGCCGCGCGCGGGCAGCGCAGGCGGACGATGTTGTACCATGGCGCCCTGGGCCGGCGCCGGGCGCGCCGCGACAAAAATAATACGAGCGTTCTTTTTTGCGGTATAGTGAAGCTTCATCCCTTGCAACCACCTCATACGTTGAGCAAAACTAATAAGGAAGAGACATGAGCGCTGAATATCAAGTGAACGGTGCCGTTGCCGTCATTACCCTCGCCAATCCACCCGTCAATGGCCTGGGCCTGGCGACGCGCACGGCCGCCGTGGCCGGCATCCGCCAGGCGCTGGCCGATGCCGCCGTCAAGGCCATCGTCATCACGGGCGCCGGCAAGGCGTTCTCGGGCGGCGCGGACATCAAGGAATTCAATTCGCCCAAGGCGCTCACGGAACCGACCCTGCACACGCTGATCAATGTCGTCGAGCAATCGACCAAGCCCGTCGTGGCGGCCATCCACAGCGTCTGCATGGGCGGCGGCCTGGAGCTGGCGCTGGGCTGCAACTACCGCGTGGCGGCACCGGGCGCGCAAATGGCCTTGCCTGAAGTCAAGCTCGGCATCTTGCCGGGCGCGGGCGGCACGCAGCGCCTGCCCCGTGTGCTGGGCCTGGAAATGGCCCTCAACATGATCGTCTCGGGCACGCCCGTGGCGTCGGAAAAACTGGCCGGCACGGCCCTGTTCGATGAAGTCATCGCCCCCGGCGCCGACTTGCTGGCCGCCGCCGTGGCCTTCGCCACGAAAGTGGCGGACGTGCGCCCGCTGCCGAAAGTGCGCGAGCGCAAGGTCGACTACCCGAACCATGAAGCCTTCCTGCAGTTTTCGCGCAATACCGTGAAAGCCATGTCCGGCCCGTTCCCCGCGCCCCTGAAATGCGTGGACGCCGTGGCGGCCGCCGTGACGATGAAATTCGACGAGGGCTTGAAGTACGAGCGCGAACTGTTCATGCAGCTGGTGCAGTCGCCGGAATCGAAAGCCCTGCGCCACGCCTTCTTTGCCGAGCGCGTGGCCAGCAAGGTGCCCGACGTGCCGGCCGACACGCCCGTGCGCACGATCGCCAGCGCGGCGATTGTCGGCGCCGGCACCATGGGCGGCGGCATCGCCATGAATTTCGCCAACGCGGGCATTCCCGTCACCTTGCTGGAAACGCGGCAGGAAGCGCTGGACAAGGGCCTGGCCACCATCCGCAAGAATTACGAAAACACGGTCAAGAAAGGCAAGCTGACGCAGGAAAAGGCCGAGCAGCGCATCGCTCTCGTTTCCGGCACGCTGGCATATGCGGACATCGCGCAGGCCGACATCGTCATCGAAGCCGTCTTCGAAGAGCTGGGCGTGAAGGAAGCCGTGTTCAAGCAATTGGACGCCGTCATGAAACCGGGCGCCATCCTCGCCTCGAACACGTCGACCCTGGACCTGGACAAGATCGCCGCCTTCACCCGGCGGCCGCAGGACGTCATCGGCACGCATTTCTTCAGCCCGGCGAACGTCATGAAGCTGCTGGAAATCGTGCGTGGCAAGGAAACGGGCAAGGACGTGCTGGCCACGGCGCTGGCGCTGTCGAAAAAGCTGAAAAAGACGGGCGTCGTGTCCGGCGTGTGCGACGGCTTCATCGGCAACCGCATGATCGAGCAGTACAGCCGGCAAGCCGGTTTCCTGCTGGAGGAAGGCTGTCTGCCGGAGCAGGTCGACAAGGCGGTGGAGAAATTCGGCTTCGCCATGGGCCCGTTCCGCATGGGCGACCTGGCCGGCAACGACATCGGCTGGGCCATCCGCAAGCGCCGCTACGTGGAAAAGCCCGAAGTCACGTATTCGAAGACGGCCGACCTGCTGTGCGAGCTGGGGCGCTATGGCCAGAAGACGGGCGCCGGCTGGTATGACTACAAGGCGGGCGACCGCAAGGCGTATGCCTCGGAACAGGTCAACGCCATGATAGTCCAGCACTCGGCCGACATCGGCGTGGCGCGGCGCAAGGTCAGCGACGAGGAAATCGTTCAACGCCTCGTGTATGCGCTCGTCAACGAGGGCGCGCGCATCCTGGAAGAGGGCATCGCCCTGCGCGCCTCGGACATCGACATGGTGTACCTGACGGGCTACGGCTTCCCGCTGTTCCGCGGCGGCCCCATGTTCTATGCGGATACGGTGGGCTTGCCGAACGTGCTCGACAGCATCAATGGCTACGCGAAAGGCCGCCACGGCGAGGCGTGGACGCCGGCGCCGCTGCTGGTGAAGCTGGCGGGCGAAGGCAAGGGCTTTAACAGCTGATGTCGCGGTGAGCCGGGCAGGTCGGATTAGCGCGGAGCGCGTAATCCGGCATCACCAAAGGCGCCAACAATGTTGCCGGATTAGCGATGCCTGGCCTCGCTAATCCGCCCTGCGTTATTATTTCTTCTTCACCACCATCTTGACCGCCTCGTTGACGATGACGGGGTTGTCTTTCTGGATGTAGTAGCCGGCGCCCGTGATGCGCTCGATGGCGGGCGCGCCGGACAGGCGCTGCCAATCCTTTTCCTGCGCCCGCACCAGGCTTTCAAACGACCCCGTTTCCTCGATGCCGAACTTGTCGCGCACCAGCAGCATGGCGGGCGCGCGCAGGGGGCTGGCCATGTCCACATGCTGCAGGCATTGCGCCTGGGCATCGAATTCGGCCGCTTCCGCACTGTTGAACATCAGCTTGCGGCGGGTCTTGACGAGCATGGCGTAGGTGGATGCGTCCGTCTGCATGCGGCTCCATTGCTGCGGATGCGTGGGGTCGAGCAGGATCAGGCCCGCCACGTCCTGCGGGTACAGCTTGGCGTACACATACTGGTACAGCCCGCCCAAGCCATGGCCGACCAGCACATACGGCGGCTTCAAGCCCGCCTGCGCCAGCAGGGCGCGCTGCTGGGCGGCGATGGTGCAGGGGTCGCGCGGCGTCGTGGTTTTTCTGCTGTCGCCGTAGCCCGGGCGGTCGTAGACGAGCACGCGGTGCTGTTGCGCCACTGCGGGCACGACCTTGGCCCACACATCCTTGCCATCGCCCATGGCCGACTGGAAGACCACGGGCAAGCCGCCTTGTCCGCTGAGGGTGTAGGCGATGCTGGCGTCGGGCAGGGCGGCCGTGGCCGGTATGCCGGGTGTTGCCGGCGACGATGGCAACAGGGAGCAGCCGGACAGCAGCAAGCCGACACTGCCGAGGAGAATGGTGCGCGCGGGGCGGCCGACGAATAGATGATGCATGAATCTCCTTCTTGGTGCGGGGACCGGGAACCGGCATGGCGTGCCAGCCATTATAGGCAAATCAGGGGAAAGTGAAAATGCCGAACAGAACGGGATTTCTTTCAGCCGGCGTCGGCGCGGTGGCAGACGGCTTCGATGCGGTTGCCGTCCGGATCGAACAGAAAGGCCGCGTAATAGCTGGCGTGATAGTGGCGCAATCCCGGCGCGCCCAGGTCGAAGCCGCCATGGGCCAGGCCCGCTTGCCAGAAGGCATCCACGGCCGCGCGCGAGGGCGCCTTGAAGCAGCAGTGGCGGCGCGGCGCGTCGTCGGGCGCGGGGCCCAGGCGCACGGAAAAATAGCTGCGTTCAGGAAAATCGGCATCGCTGCGCGCGCCGTAGCCTATCCAGGCGTTGGCATGGTCGCTGCCCGCCTTGGGCACGCCCAGCGCGGCGAAGATGGCGTCATAGAAGCGCTCGGCGCGTGCCAGGTCGGCAACGGTGAGGGAGACGTGATCGAGCATGGGCACTCCACTGTAATCAAGGACGGCCATAGCATAGCCCGGATCGGGGCGGCTGTGGGCATTCCGGCGCTGGAGTGACCAAGTGAAGCGGGCGGCGATCAACCGCCGGTCAAGCGGCAGGCGTCAGCGCGAGCACGAGCAGCCGGCCGGCGAGGCGCATGTGCGGCAGGCCGCCGCGGGGCGCGCCAGTTTCGCCACGATGGCGCGGCTGGCCGTTTGCACGCGCGGCGCGAACAGCATCACGGCGCAGAAGGCGATGGGCCAGGCGGCGAAAAAGGCGTGGCGCCAGCGCGGCAGGAAATCGGCCTGCAAGCCGATATTGAGCCAGGTGACCCAGGCGCTCATCAGCAAGGTCATGACCAGCGACATCAGGAAGGCAAACACGCAACGCAGGCGCAGGGCATCGGACATGGGACGCTTTCAAATAAGTTGGAAAGAAGACAGCGTAACGACTTGCGCCAATCTATACTAGAGCCATATTTTTAATTTCAAATTCCGAAAACGCAATCATGCTCGATGATCTCGCCCTGTTTGTCGCCATCGTGGAGGCGGGCAGCCTGCACGCGGCCGCCGTCAAGGAAGACTTGCCGGCCGCCACCGTCACGCGCCGCCTGCAAAAGCTGGAAAGCCAGCTGGGCTACCGCCTGCTGAACCGCAGCGCGCGCCGCCTGCAGCCGACGGCGGAAGGCTGGCAATACTATGAGCAGTGCCGCGCCCTCGTGCATGCCTTGCGGCAAGCCACGCGCCAGCTCGACGCCAGCCTGGCGGCCGTGTCCGGCACCATCCGCGTGCTGGCGCCCGTGAACTTCGCCAGCGGCTTGCTGACGCCGGCCTGGGTCAGTTTCATGCAGCAGTATCCCGCCATCCGCCTGGAGCTGGAACTGTCGAACCTGCTGCAAGACCTGGTGGGCAGCGGCGCCGACCTTGCCATCCGCGTGGGCGCGCTCGACGATTCCTCGCTGATGCAGCGCCGCCTGGGCAGCGCGTCGCTGGTGATGGTGGCCGCGCCCGGTTACCTGGCGCGCGCCGGCGTGCCGCGCGACTTGCAGGAGCTGGAACAGCACGAACTGATCGTCGCCGAGCCGCTGCGCAGCTGGCGCTTGCGGCGGCCCGGCGACGGCGCCGAGATGGTGATCCAGCCGCAGGCGCGCCTGCGCGTCAACGAGATGCGCCTGGCCGTGGAAATGGCGGACGCGGGCATCGGCATCTTGCTGTGTCCGCTGCTGCAATGCCGCGACGAAGTGGCCCGTGGCAGCCTCGTGCGCGTCCTGCCCGACTGGATGCCGCAGCCGCGCCACGTGTATGCCGTGTGGACGCAGCGGCGCTACCTGCCGGCCCGCGTGCGCGTGCTGCTCGAGCACCTGGCGGCGTTTGCGGCGGACAATCCCCTGTTGAACGAGGAACTGGACGTTTGATTCGCCTGCTGCTGCGCCAGCCACTGCGTGAACCGGCGCAGCGC
>CAUSDR010000041.1:0-21544 GCA_963530105.1 uncultured Janthinobacterium sp. | reverse complement strand
CCGCCCGGCTCGCCATTTTCCGACTGGATGGCCGTGCTCGACAGCAAGCCCCACCGGCTGGACTGATCCTTGCGGAAGAAGCGGAAGTCGACCTGGTCCGGCTGGCTGGCGAAGCTGCCATGGCTGGCCAGGCGGCGCTGCATCAGCAGCTGGCTGTCGCGGTCCATGAATTCCAGCAGGGGGCGGTGCAGCATTTCCTGCACCGTGTAGCCCAGCATGTGCGCCATCTTCGGATTGACGAAGGTAGTCTTGCCCTGCGCATCCGTCATCCAGATGCCTTCCGCGGCCGTCTGCACGATCAGGCGGTAGCGTTCCGAGCTGGCGTGCAGCGCTTCTTCTGCGCGTTGCCGCTGCGTCATGTCGCGCAGCGAGACGATGGAAAAGACTTGCCCGGCCATGCGCAGCGGCGACAGGCTGACTTTGGCAGGGAAGTGCGTGCCGTCGCGGCGGCGCGCCATCATCACCCTGCCGGGGAGGCTGTGGCGTGCTTGCGGATCGCCGGACGCCTGGCTGGTCGTGCTTTCCGGCACCAGTTGCTCCAGAGACATACCCGTCAATTCGGCCAGCGGATAACCGAAGCAGCGCGCGCCGATCTGGTTGGCGTAATGCACCTTGCCTTCGACGTCGGCCACCAGCATGGCTTCGGGCGCCGCTTCGAGCATGCAGCGCATGCGCCATTCCTCGTCCTGCTTGCGTTCGCTGATGTCGCAGACAATGCCGCTGGCCTGCGTGGCGGCGCCATCGGAGGCGCGCGTCAGGACGGCGCCGCGCGCTAGCAGCCAGCGCCACTGGCCATCGCTGTGGCGCAGGCGAAACTCGCAGTTGAAGGTGCCCGGTGCCTGGCCATCGAAGTGCTGGCGCAGGGCCTGGCTCAGGCGCGCGCGGTCATCGCGGTGCACTTCAGCCAGCCAGCCGTTCAGCGTGTGTTCCAGCCGCGCTTGCTTATCGCCCAGGAGATCCTGATATTGGGAGGCAAACAGCATCTGGTCCGATGCGCGCCGCCAGGTCCAGCCGGCCATGGCGGCGCCGCGCAAGGCTTGCATGGCGTGCTGCTCGGCATGGGCATCGGCGGGCGCCTGCCCCCCTTGTACATGTTGCCGCCAGCGCCAGGCTTGCCAGCAAGCCAGCGCCGCCAGGGCCGTGGCGCTGGCGGCCGCATACGGCCACAGTTGCGCCGGCGCCATGCCCGCTGTCGCCGCCTGCGCCAGCGCGGGCAGGGACAGTGGCACGCCCGCCGCCAGCATCGTACGCGCGAGCCGGCGCAGCGCAAGGCGCCGGGGGCGTGGTGCGCCGAAACTCGTGTGGCTGCAATACGACAAATGCATCCCTTTCTGGGGCGTGATTGGACCGGACTGGCATATGGAATGCGCGCGTGAATAAACGCTGGCGGCGCTTTCTGGCGGCAACTATAGCATCGAATATTTACTCGGAGTATTTAAGTTCAGAAACGCCAGAAACAGCCCTTTTTTTGCAGCGAAAGGGCAAATTTTTTCATGGTTTTGTGAGAATCTGAGAGAAATTCGGCGCAAAATCGTGTTATTGAAGCACCGGCTCGGAGGACGCCGGATAAAACCGTCGCGAGCGGCAGTGAGGCTCGGCGCCCCCCTGTCGTCAAGAAGCGCAAGCGCACTCTAGTACGGAGGCGCCGAGCCCGTGGGCAGCGCCGGCCGCAAAGCGCGACGCGCGGCAGGTTGTGTCAGGTGTGTCAGGCGAAGCTGCCGGCGAACTGATAGCGGTGGCCCGGGTGCCACATGGTGGCGATCGAGGCGATCTTGCCGCCCGAGCGCGTCTGGCGGCGCAGCACCAGGCATGCCTGTTTCGTGTCGATGGCCAGCATTTCGGCGATGTCGCGCGGCGCCGACAGCGCTTCGATGCTGTAGGTGGCGCCCTGCAGGGGGGCGGCCGCCATCAGGTATTCGTTCGGCGTGATGCTGGAAAAATCCTGCGTCATGTAGTCGGGCGCGCACACGGGATTGACCCAGCGGTCTTCCACCTGGATCGGCACGCCGTTTTCAAAATGCACGATCAGCGAATGAAATAGCGGGTGTTCCGGCGGCAAGCCGAATTGCTTGGCCAGCAAATCCGACGCCTTGGTGCGTTCCAGCAATTGCAGGCTGCTGCGGTGGATGTGGCCGCGCGCGCGCACTTCGTCGGCGATGCTTTTGATTTCCAGCAAGGTCGCCTGGTATTTTTGCTGCGCCACATAGGTGCCGGAACCCTGGCGCCGCGTCAGTATCTGTTCGCTCGTCAGTTCGCGCACGGCGCGGTTGACCGTCATGCGCGAGACGCCGAATTGTTTCACCAGTGCCTGCTCGGATGGAATCACGTCGCCCTCCTTCCAGCGGCCGGCGGCGATGCCGGCCAGCAGAAAATCCTTGATGCGCTGGAAAATGGGCGTATTTTCTTGTGTATTGTGATCGTCCAATGCTGTTTCTCCGAAGCGCGGGCTGGGCGCGCCTCCGGTTTGAGGCGCGATGGCCGATTTTAGCACCGAGCAAGGCTGGCGCCGCCAGCCTTTTTTTGAATTCAAAAGCAAGCGCCGGAGTGCGCTGCGTCCAGGCGCTGGCTATGCTGGATACTTGCCAATCACAAGCACGGAGTCCGACATGCAACACTCTTATTTGACTGATGATGAGCGCTGGGATGCCTTGCAGCGGCGCGCCGCCGACGCCGACGGCGTCTTTTATTACTCGGTGCGCACGACGGGCGTGTATTGCCGTCCGTCCTGCGCGGCGCGCCCCGCCTTGCGCCGCAACGTGGCCTTCCACGCCAGTTGCGAGCAAGCTGAGGCGGCCGGCTTTCGCCCCTGCCTGCGCTGCAAGCCCAACCTGCCGCCGCTGGCCCAGCGCCAGGCGGCGCTGGTGGCCGACATGTGCCGCCTGATCGACGCCAGCGAGGACGTGCCCGACCTGGACAGCCTGGCGACGGCCGCCGGCATGAGCCGCTTTCACTTTCACCGCGTCTTCAAGGCGCACACGGGCATTACGCCAAAAGCGTACGCGGCGGCGCGGCGCGGCGAACGCCTGAAAGCCAGCCTGGTGCAGGATGGCAATGTCACCGAAGCGCTGTACGCGGCCGGCTTCCATTCCAGCGGCCGCCTGTACGCCGCCACGCCAGGCTTGCTGGGCATGACGCCGGGCGCCTTCCGCGACGGCGGCACTGGCGCCGTGATCCGCTTCGCCATCGCCCAGTGTTCGCTGGGCGCCATTCTCGTGGCCAGCACGGACAAGGGCATTTGCGCCATCCTCATCGATGACGATCCCGCCGTGCTGCTGCGCGACTTGCAAGACCGCTTTCCCCGCGCCGAACTGCGCGGCGCGGAAGCCGATTACGAGCAGACGGTGGCGCGGGTGGTGGGCCTGGTGGAGGCGCCGGGACTGGGCCTGGACCTGCCGCTCGACGTGCGCGGCACCGTGTTCCAGCAGCGCGTGTGGCAAGCCTTGCGCGAAATTCCCGCCGGCAGCACCGTCAGCTACGCCGAGCTGGCCCGCCGCATCGGCGCGCCCAACGGCGCACGGGCCGTGGCGGGCGCCTGCGCGGCCAATGCGCTGGCCATTGCCATTCCCTGCCACCGCGTGGTGCGCAACGATGGCGCCTTGTCCGGCTATCGCTGGGGCGTGGAGCGCAAGCAGGCGCTGCTGGAGCGCGAGGGGAAAGCATGATGGCGCCGGACTGGCAGGCCATCGAAGAGGAATTGAATGCCCACGGCTGCGCCGTGCTGCCCGGCTTGCTCGATGCGCACGCATGTGCCGCGCTGGCGGCGCAGTATGACGATGCGTCGCGCTTTCGCAGCAAGGTGGTGATGCAGCGCCATGGTTTTGGCCAGGGCGAGTACCAGTATTTCGCCTATCCCTTGCCGGAACCGGTGGCGGCCTTGCGCACGGGCCTGTATTCTCCCCTGGCGGCGATCGCCAACCGCTGGCACGCCAGCATGGGCCTGGAGACGCGCTTTCCCCTGGCGCACGGGGATTTCCTGGCGCGCTGCCATGCGGCTGGCCAGGCCCGGCCCACGCCTTTGCTGCTGCGCTACCGCGCAGGCGATTACAACTGCCTGCACCAGGATCTGTACGGCGAACACGTGTTTCCGCTGCAACTGGCCGTGCTGCTGTCGCGCCCGTACTTCGACTTCACGGGCGGCGAGTTCGTGCTGACGGAGCAGCGCCCGCGCATGCAGTCGCGCGCCGAAGTGGTGCCGCTGGCGCAGGGCGACGCCGTGCTCTTTCCCGTGGCGCAGCGGCCCGTCAACGGCACGCGCGGCAGTTACCGGGTGAACATGCGCCATGGCGTGTCGCGCCTGCGCACCGGAATGCGCCACACCCTGGGCATCATTTTCCACGATGCGAGCTGAGCAATACGTGTGACGCTTGAGTTTCCAGGATTACATGGCATGATGGCTACTCCCAGTCACTTTTTCCTGCTGCCATGTCCGCGTTTTTCCGCCTGTTGTTCCTGTTGACGATTTTCCTGCTGCCCGCAGCCCATGCGGAGGAAGACGCTTCCTCGCTCGTTTCGCAGGCTGCGTCCGCCGTCGCGCAGGCGAATGCCGCATCGTCCAGGTCGGCGCCGCTGATGTTTGCCAACCGCAAGGTCTTCGTCTTCCGCGCCGCCCTGGCCGGTTATCCGCCCGACGAGCGCGCCACGGGGGCGCAGCGGCGCCTGGAAGGCGTGCTTGCCAAGAACGGGCCGTTGCAGACAAGCACGCGCATGATTCCCGAAGGCACGCAAGTGCTGCTCGACGGCGTGCAGCTGTTCGTCGTCGTGCCTGGCGACGTCAATCAATTGGCCGGCGACACGACGGAAAGCGTGGCCAAGGTGGCGGCCGAGGAGTTGAGCAAGGCCCTGACCGACTACCGCGAGCAAAGCAGCTGGCGCTACCTGTCGGTCGCCGCCGCCGTGTGCGCGGCCGCCACCCTCGTGTTCTGGCTGGTGTGGATGGGCTTGACGCGCCTGTACCGCTGGGCCAAGCGCCGCAGCGGCATCCTGCTGGCGTCGCGCCTGCGCGACGTGCGCCTGAAAAACGTGCGCGTGCTCGATGCCGAGCACTACATCGCCTTCGCTTACCAGTTGCTCAGCGCCGTGCTGTGGGGCTTGCGCCTGATGGCCACCTATCTGTGGGCCGCCTTCGTGCTGGGCCGCCTGCCCTACACGCGTTCGTGGGGCGAAAGCCTGAGCGGCTATCTGTTCGACGTGGCGGCTGACGTCTTTCACGCCATCATCGGCGCCTTGCCGGGGCTGGTGCTGGTGTGCGTGATCTTCGCCATCGCGCGCCTGATCGCCGCCACCGCCGCCTCGCTGTTCAAGCGGGTGGAAAGCGGCGAATTGCAAATCGGCTGGCTCGACAAGGACACGGCCTTGCCGACGCGCCGCATCACCAGCGTGGTGATCTGGCTGTTCGCCCTGGCGATGGCGTATCCCTACCTGCCCGGCTCGCACACGGCCGCCTTCCAGGGGCTGTCCGTGCTGGTGGGCCTGATGGTGTCGATCGGCGCGTCGAGCATCGTGGGACAGGGCGCCAGCGGCCTGATCCTCATGTACACGCGCGCCCTGCGCAAGGGGGAATACGTGCGCGTGGGCGATTGCGAAGGTACGGTGGCCGACGTCGGCATGTTCGAGACGCGCCTGCGCACGGGCCTGGGCGAAGAAGTGGCCTTGCCGAACGCCTGGGTCATGTCGCAAACGACGAAAAACTATTCGCGCGCCCAGCCCGGCGGCGGCTTCGTGCTCGACTCCACCGTCACCATCGGCTACGCCACGCCATGGCGGCAGGTGCACGCCATGCTGGAACTGGCGGCGTCGCGCACGACGGAACTGTCGACCTCGCCAAAGCCGTACGTGATGCAGTTGGCCCTGCAAGATTACTATGTGCAATATCGCCTGGTGGCCTACGCCAGCGCCGAAGTCCCGCGCCAGCGCGCCGAAGTGCTGAACCGCTTGCACCAGAATATCATCGACGTCTTCAACGAATTCGACGTGCAGATCACCTCGCCGCACTACATCGATGACCCGAAAGAGTCGCACGTGGTGCCGCCGGAGCAATGGTTCCGGGCGCCGGCGAAGCGGGAGGAAGAATCGAGCGAGGTGGTTCCGCCCAAACCCTGAACGCCGGAAGTGGTCTGTTCGTGATAGACGAAATCATGCGCGCTATCGTGGTTTTGCCTCGGAAGCGCAATTCGTCTTGCCATTTGTCAGCTGAACCACTTGAAAGCCCCCGGCTGGGGCCGTGAGCAGGCAAAAATCTGCCGAGTAGCGTGAAGTGGGATCTGACGCGTATGGAGGCCTTCCCAGGAAGGATACGCCATACACTTTCCCCGCAACCAGTGGCGTTGCATCGCTGCTCTCGGCCCCTTCGGGAGCCTTCCCGTAGCGCACGCATCCCCTGTTTGGCAGCCGATAGGCGGGATCGCCAAACGAGGCATTGGGGAACATGACCGTCCATACATTTTCCCAGCCGCTCGGTCCAGGTGTGCTGATTGTCAGCATCTTCAGGCGGACAGGACCCCTTGATCTTTCCTCTTCATTGGCAATCTTGAAGCATGGAAGGCCCGCTTCCGTGATGACGGCGGCGTGGCCCATGCGCGACCACGCCGAGACATCGACACTCGTCAGCGCGGCAAGCAGGAATAACAGCGTGTGACGACATCGCATGGCGATAGTCGCATTATGGGACGAGCGAATGTTCTGGGCAATGGTCATGTTTCCACGCTGGTGTGCCGCTGCCAATGGCGATGATTTTTCGTTCATCTGCGGAGGTGGCAGCGATGCAGAATTTCCCTCTATAGCCATAGGTCGGGTCGGAAGGATCATCGGGACGTCCATTCAAGAAGATGCTGTAAACCCGCCCGGTTTGCAGTTCAGGAGCGGGCATGCCATTTGCGCCCTGTGGAATATCGCCATAGAGCAGGCAGCTTTTTGATGAAAGCGGAATTTTTCTTCCTCCGCTCATCACATAGCTCCATACTTTGGTGGCCGGTTTTATCGACAGGGCTGAAATACTGAGTGCCCCCAGGAGTGGCTGACCGTTACGATTTTCTTCCGTTTGTGAGATTGTGAAGCATGGCGTGCCATGGACTGAATTGATTTCAGCATCGGCGATGCGTGATGTTGCACCCGCATGAAGGTATGTCGACGAGAGGAGTGCGCTCGATATTGCCGCCAGGTAAATTCTTTTCACTTTTTCTGTTGTCGCGTTGCGCAAGGCGGCGCCGCGCACGGGCTGGCCGTCGGCGCTGAAGGTGACGATCATGCTGTCGAAGCGCGCGCCCAGGCTTTTCTTTTGGTGCGCCACGAGCTTGAAGAACACGTCGCACGCGGTGGTGCTGATGACATGGTGCCTGGACATGGGGTATTCCGCTTGAAAACCTCAGCGTAGACCCATCGCGTCTTGCAAGTATTGACTGGGCGCAAGGCCGGTGCGCTTGCGTTAAGATGCCGGGCGTCGCAATGAAAAGATACAAGGAACAGAAAGAAAACCATGTCCAGCCCCTCCCATATCGAAACGTCCCACATCGCATCCTCCCGCACCGCCCGCAGCTTGGCCGCCGCCCTGATTGGCGATCCGTTCTACCGCACCGTCACGGTGGCGTGCGGCGACGATGAGGGCGCGCGGCTGGCCATGCTGGAAGCGTATTTTGCGCTGGCGCTGGCCGAGGGCGGGCAGGCGGGGCGCGTCGACCTGGCCGATGCGGCGGGCAATGGCGCCGCCATCTGGACCACGGATACGCCGGCGGCCCAGCGCCAGGCCGCGTATGCGCAGCGCGAAGCCGCCTTGCGCGCGCTGCTGGGGGAGCGCGGCTTCGCGCATTTCGCGGCCATCGTCGAAAACATGGAACACGCGCTGGCGCCGCATGGCTTGCAGGACGCGTGGTATCTGTCGATCGCCGGCATCGCTCCCGCCGCGCAAGGGCAGGGGCTGGGCGCATCCGTGCTGGCGCCGGGCCTGGCCGCCGTCGATGCGGCCGGCGCCGCATGCTTCCTGGAGACCTACAACGAGCGCAGCCTGCCCTTCTACGCCCGCCTGGGTTTCCAGGTGGCGGGCCGCTACGCGGAAGGTGTCACGGGCTGCGATTACTGGCTGATGGTACGACCACCTTCCGCTGCCTGATTGACCATTTTGCCAATTTCTATACACTCGTCTTTTTGCTCACGACTAAGACCTGGAGATGGAAATGCCGACCCTGCCACTGCGCCGCACCCTGCTCACGCTCGCCTGCCTGGGGGCCTTCGGCCACGCGCATGCCGATACCATCATCGACAATGCCAACGGCTATACGCTCAATGCAGCCGGCAAGGTGGTGCGCTTCACGGCGCTGGCGTTTGACGAGGCGGGCAAGCTGCTTGCCGTCGGCAGCGCGGCCGACGTGAAGCGCAAGGCGGCCAGGGGCGCCACCCATGTCGACGTGCAGGGCATGACGGTCTTGCCTGGCCTGATCGACGCGCATGGCCACGTGTTCGGCCTG
This sequence comes from uncultured Janthinobacterium sp., assembly GCA_963530105.1. Taxonomy (GTDB): domain Bacteria; phylum Pseudomonadota; class Gammaproteobacteria; order Burkholderiales; family Burkholderiaceae_D; genus Janthinobacterium. Next base: position 13,088 of record CAUSDR010000041.1, on the reverse strand, counting down.
GGGACGATCGCCAGCGGCGTGATGCTGTACGGTTCCGCGTCGCTGCCGGGCGCCGTGCAGGCCGTGGGCGACTTCGCCCGCGCGCACCCCGAGCGCGGCTGGATCATCGGCAGCGGCTGGAACCAGGAAATCTGGAAGCTGGGGCGCTTTCCCACGGCAGTGGAACTCGATGCGGCGGAAGCCGCGCGGCCCGTGTGGCTGCGCAGGGTCGATGGCCACGCGGGCTGGGCCAACAGCCGCGCGCTGGCGCTGGCCGGCATCACGCGCGATACGCCTGACCCGGCCGGCGGCAAGATCGTGCGCGACGCCGACGGCAATGCCACCGGCGTGCTGGTCGATAACGCCATGGATTTGATGAACGCCGTGCTGCCCGCGCCGGGCGACGTGGAAAACCGCGCCGCCCTCGATGGCGCGCTGATGCAGCTGTCGCAAGTTGGGCTGACCAGCGTGCACGATGCGGGCATCGGCCAGATGCAGGACCGCTTGTTCCGCGACTACGCGGACCACGGCAAGCTGACGGTGCGCGTGTACGGCATGATCGCCGACACGACGGAGGACTTCGACGCACTGTCGAAAAACGGCCCCCTGAACAGCTACGCGCGCGACATGTACGCCTTGCGCGCCGTCAAACTGCTGTCCGATGGCGCCCTGGGCAGCCGTGGCGCGGCCCTGCTGGCGCCGTACAGCGACGACCCTTCCACCAGCGGCCTGCTGTTCTACCCGGACGCCGCCATGCGCGCGAAGATGGAAAAAGCCATGCGCGCCGGCTACCAGGTGAACGTGCACGCCATCGGCGACGCGGGCAACCACCAGATTCTCGACGGCTACCAGGCCCTGATCGGGAAGTACGGCAGCGCGGGCCTGCGCCACCGCATGGAACACGCGCAGGTGGTGCAATTGAGCGACATCCCCCGCTTCAAGGCCTTGGGCATCGTGCCGTCGATGCAGCCGACGCATGCGACGTCCGACCAGAACATGGCGGAGCAGCGCGTGGGCCATGAGCGCATCAAGGGCGCGTATGCGTGGCGCAGCTTCCTTGCGCAAGGTTCGCGCATCGCCTGCGGTTCCGATTTCCCGATCGAGTCGCCGAATCCGTTCGAGGGCATCCACGCGGCAGTCACGCGGCAGAACAGCGAAGGTTTCCCGGCGGGCGGCTGGTATCCGCAGCAAGCCATGACGGTGACGCAGGCGCTGCGCTGCTTCACGCTCGATGCGGCGTGGGCGGCGCACCAGGAAAAGGTCATCGGCACCCTGGAAACGGGCAAATGGGCCGACTTCATTGTCGTCGACCAGGACCTGTTCACCGTGGCACCAAAGGCCATCGGCAAGACGCAGGTGCTGCAGACGTGGGTGGCGGGCCAGCGCGTGTACGAGAAAAAATAGCTGCTTTGGGCCTGCAAAAATCTGTTGACTTGGTTGTATAGACAACCTATGCTGGGAGCACCGGAGCGGGCCACGTATCGGGCTAGATACGCCCGCTCGCCCCCTACGAGGAGACAGCATGAACAGCACAATGGACACCGATCCACGCTTTGATGCCAGCCGCACCATCCGCGCCCCGCGCGGCACGGTCATGGCTTGCAAGAGTTGGCAGGCCGAGGCGGCCTACCGCATGTTGCAAAACAATCTGGACCCGGAAGTGGCGGAAAATCCGCAGCACCTGGTCGTCTACGGCGGCATCGGCCGCGCCGCCCGCAACTGGGCCTGTTTCGACCAGATCCTCGCGTCCTTGCGCGAGCTGGAAGACGACCAGACCTTGCTGATCCAGTCCGGCAAGCCGGTGGGCGTGTTCCAGACCCACGCGGATGCGCCGCGCGTACTGATCGCGAACTCCAACCTGGTGCCGAAATGGGCCAACTGGGAACACTTCAACGAACTCGATCGCCAGGGCCTGTTCATGTACGGCCAGATGACGGCCGGCAGCTGGATCTATATCGGCACGCAGGGCATCGTGCAGGGCACGTATGAAACCTTCGCGGAGGCGGGCCGCCAGCATTTCGGCGACGACTGGGGCGGGCGCTGGATTTTGACGGCGGGCCTGGGCGGCATGGGCGGCGCGCAGCCGCTGGCCGCCACCATGGCGGGCGCCGTCTCGCTCAATATCGAATGCCAGCAAAGCAGCATCGATTTCCGTTTGCGCACGCGCTACCTGGACAAGCAGGCGGCCAGCCTGGATGAAGCCTTGGAACTGGTCAAATACCACACCGAGCGCAAGGAAGCCATTTCCATCGGCCTGCTGGGCAACGCGGCCGAAGTGCTGCCGGAACTGGTGCGCCGCGCGAAAGCGGGCGGCCTGGTGCCCGATCTGGTGACGGACCAGACGTCCGCGCACGACCTGGTCAACGGCTACCTGCCGCGCGGCTGGAGCGTGTCGGACTGGAAGGCGGCGCAGCAGGACCCGCAGCGCCACGCGCGCCTGACGGTGGCCGCCGCCGATTCTTGCGCCGCCCACGTGCAAGCCATGCTCGACTTCCACGCCATGGGCGTGCACACCGTCGATTACGGCAACAACATCCGCCAGGTGGCGTTCGACCAGGGCGTGCAGAACGCCTTCGATTTCCCCGGCTTCGTGCCCGCCTACATCCGCCCGCAGTTCTGCGAGGGGCGCGGGCCGTTTCGCTGGGTGGCCCTGTCGGGCGACCCGGAAGACATCTATAAAACGGATGCGAAGATCAAGGAGCTGTTCCCGCACCACGCGCAGGTGCACCACTGGCTGGACATGGCGCGCGAGCGCATCGCCTTCCAGGGCCTGCCGGCGCGCATCTGCTGGCTGGGACTGGGCGAGCGCCACATCGCCGGCCTGGCCTTCAACGAGATGGTGCGCACGGGCGAGCTGAAGGCGCCCATCGTCATCGGCCGCGACCACCTGGACACGGGTTCCGTCGCCAGCCCGAACCGCGAAACGGAAAGCATGAAGGATGGCACCGACGCCGTTTCCGACTGGCCGCTGCTGAACGCCATGCTGAACACGGCCGGCGGCGCCACCTGGGTCTCGCTGCACCATGGCGGCGGCGTGGGAATGGGGTATTCTCAGCATGCGGGCATGGTCATCGTGGCCGACGGCAGCGAAGCGGCGGCGAAACGCCTGGCGCGCGTGCTGGTCAACGACAGCGGCTCGGGCGTGATGCGCCATGCCGATGCCGGCTACGAAACAGCGGCCGCCTGCGCCAAGCGCAACGGCCTGATTCTTCCCATGATTCCTTGAGACCTCGATTCGAATGACTATGACACAGCATGCCAAAAGTTGGACCCTGAAACCGGGCGCGATGACCCTGGCCGACCTGCGCGCCGTCTGGGCCGCGCCGGCCAGACTGATACTCGCCGCCGAGGCCTATCCCGTCATTGAGGCGTCGGCCGCCGCCGTGCAGGCCATCGTCGCCAAGGGCGATGCGGCCTACGGCATCAACACGGGCTTCGGCCTGCTGGCCAAGACGCGCATCCCCGATGAAAAGCTGGAGCAATTGCAGCGCAACCTGATTTTGTCGCACTCGGTGGGCACGGGCGCACTGCTGTCGGACGCCGTCGTGCGGCTGATCATGCTGATGAAGATCGGCAGCCTGGCGCGCGGCTTTTCCGGCGTGCGCCCGCTGATCGTCGACACCCTGATCGCGCTGTATAACGCGGGCATCATGCCGGCCATTCCCGCCAAGGGCTCCGTCGGCGCCTCGGGTGACCTGGCGCCGCTGTCGCACATGACGCTGGCCATGCTGGGCGTGGGCGACGTGCGCGTCAACGGCGTATTGATGGCGGCGCCGGATGCGCTGGCGCAGGCGGGCATCGCGCCCGTGGTGCTGGCGGCAAAAGAGGGCCTGGCGCTGATCAACGGCACGCAGGTGTCGAACGCGCTGGCGCTGCATGGCCTGTTCATGGCCGAGCGCCTACTGGAAGCGGCCATGGTCACGGGCGCGCTGTCGCTCGACGCGGCCAAGGGCAGCGATGCGCCATTCGACGCGCGCGTGCACGCCGTGCGCGGACAGCCGGGGCAAATCCTGGCGGCGCAGATGTACCGCCAGCTGGTGGCGCACAGCGCCATCCGCGCCTCGCACCTGGAAGGCGACGAGCGCGTGCAGGACCCCTACAGCCTGCGCTGCCAGCCACAGGTCATGGGCGCCTGCCTCGATTTGCTGGGCAATGCGGGCCGCACCCTGCTGATCGAAGCCAATGCCGTCACGGATAACCCGCTGATTTTCCAGGATGGCCCCGGCGGCCGGGCGGAAATCGTCTCGGGCGGCAATTTCCATGCGGAGCCGGTGGCCTTTGCGGCCGACACGCTGGCGCTGGCCATCGCCGAAATCGGCGCGCTGGCCGAGCGCCGCATCGCGCTGCTGATCGACGCCACCCTGTCCGGCCTGCCGCCGTTCCTGGTGCGCGACCCGGGCGTCAATTCCGGCTTCATGATCGCCCACGTGACGGCCGCCGCGCTGGCGTCGGAAAACAAGTCGCTCGCGCATCCGGCCAGCGTCGACAGCCTGCCGACGTCCGCCAACCAGGAAGACCATGTGAGCATGGCCACGTTCGCCGGGCGCCGCCTGGATGACATGGCGCACAACACGGCCGTCATCGTCGGCATCGAGCTGCTGGCCGCCGCGCAGGGCATCGATTTCCACCGTCCGCTGAAAACCTCGCCGCACCTGGAGCATGTGCACCAGCAGTTGCGCCAGAAAGTGCCGTTCTTCGACGCCGACCGCTTCTTCGCGCCCGATATCGAAGCGGCCAAGCAGATGGTCTTGCACGGTGAGTTGAGCAGCACGTGCAAGAATTTGTTCGCGCCGCTGTACGCTTGAGCTGGCGCAAGGAGACAAGCATGGATTTCCGCTTCAATGAAGGCAGCATCCCGCTGCTGGTGTCGATGCCCCACGTGGGCACCGATATTCCCGACGATATCGCCGCGCGCATGACGCCGCAGGCCCTGCTCAAGGCCGACACGGACTGGCATCTGCGCGAGCTGCATGGCTTCCTGCAGGAGATGGATGCGTCCGTGCTGTCGGCGCGCTGGTCGCGCTACACCATCGACTTGAACCGCCCGCAGGAAGACACGAATCTGTACCCGGGCCAGGACACGACGGGCTTGCTGCCCAGCGATACCTTCCACCGCGAAGCGCTGTATTTGCCGGGCCGCGAACCCGATGCGCAGGACGTGCAGCAGCGCCTGCAGCGCTACTGGGCGCCGTACCACCGGCAGTTGCGCGCGGAACTGGACCGCTTGCTGCGCGTGCACGGCGCCGTGGTGCTGTGGGACGCGCATTCCATCGCTTCGCGCGTGCCGCGTTTTTTTGACGGCAAGCTGCCCGACCTGAACTTCGGCACGGCCGACGGCGCCAGCTGCGATGCCGGCCTGACGTCCGCCGTGGTGGACATCGCGCGCGCGCAGGAACAGTTCACGGTGGCCTTGAACGGCCGCTTCAAGGGCGGGCATATCACGCGCCATTACGGCCACCCGGCGCAGCGCGTGCATGCGATCCAGCTGGAAATGTGCCAGTGCGTGTACATGGATGAAACGGCGCCTTTCGGCTACCGGCCCGACCTGGCCGCGCAAGTGCAGCCGCTGCTGCGCCAGATGATGGAAGCGGCCGTGGCGTGGGTGCGGCGTTGAGTTCGCGCCTGTTTGCGCGCCACGCGCTGCTGCCGCAGGGCTGGCGCCGCGACGTGCTGCTGGCATGGGACGCGGCCGGCGACTTGGCGGCCGTGACGCAGAGCGCCGCGCCGGCCGATGGCGTCGAGGTGGTGGAATACGTCTTGCCCGGCATGGTCAACCTGCATTCGCATGCCTTCCAGCGGGCGCTGGGCGGCATGACGGAGATTGCCGGTGACGGGGGGGCGCATGTCGCGGACAGCTTCTGGACCTGGCGCGAGCTGATGTACCGCTTCGCGCGCCACATCACGCCCGAGCAGCTGGAAAGCATCGCCGCGCAGCTGTTTGCCGAGTGCCTGCGCCATGGCTACACGGCCGTGTGCGAATTTCATTACCTGCAGCGCGATGCGGCCGGCGCGCTGTATGCGCGTCCTGCGGAAACGGCGGAACGGGTGCTGGCAGCGGCCCGCGTCAGCGGCATCGGCATGACCATGCTGCCCGTGCTGTACAGCCATGCGGGCTTTGGCGAACAGCCCTTGACACCGGAGCAGGCGCGCTTTCGCACCGGTGCGGACGATGTCTTGCGCATCATCGAGGCGCTGGCGCCGCTGCGCGGCGGGCAGGTGGAGGTGGGCTTTGCGCCGCATTCGCTGCGCGCCGCCGGCGTGGCGCGGATACGCGAAGTGGCAGACGCGCTGCCGGCGGACCGTCCCATCCACATCCACATCGCCGAGCAGCAGGGCGAGGTGCGCCAGTGCCTGGACTACAGCGGCCGGCGCCCGGTGCAGTATCTGTACGAGCAGCTCGACGTCGATGCGCGCTGGTGCCTGGTGCACGCCACGCACGTGCAGCCCGACGAGGTGGCGCGGATGGCGGCCAGCGGCGCCGTGGCGGGCCTGTGCCCGACGACGGAAGCGAACCTGGGCGACGGCCTGTTCCCGCTGGCCGAATTCATCGCCGCCGGCGGGCGTTTCGGCATCGGCAGCGACAGCCATGTGTCGCAGTCGCCCGTGGAGGAATTGCGCTGGCTCGAATACGGCCAGCGCCTGCAGCGCCAGCAGCGCAATGTCGCCGCCACGCCGGGCGAACGCCGCGTGGGCGACTATCTTTGGCAAGCCGCCTTGCGGGGCGGCGCGCAGGCGGCGGGGCGCAAGCTGGGCGCGCTGGCGCCGGGCTGCCGCGCCGACTTGCTGGTGCTCGACGACGCCCACGTCAACCTGTGCGGCGTGGCCATCGAGAATGTGCTGGGCAGCGTGCTGTTCTGCGGTAATGACAACCTGGTGCGCGACGTGCTGTGCGGCGGCCAGTGGCAGGTGCGCGGCGGGCGCCACGTGGCGCAGGACGCCATCGCGGCCGCCTACCAGCGCACCCTGGCGCAGCTGCGGGCGCTCTGATGGCCACCTTCCTTGCCCACGAATGCCTGCGCGCCGCGCCGTGGAAAAACGGCGGCGGCAGCACCATGGAAATCGCCATTTCGCCGCATGACGCCAGCCTGGCGGAATTCGATTGGCGCATCAGCCTGGCGACCATCACGGCAGACGGACCATTTTCCAGCTTTCCCGGCATCGACCGCAGCCTGATGCTGGTCGAGGGCGACAGCGTGCAATTGACCTTTGACGGCGCGCGCAAGGTAGTCTTGAACGCGGCGCATCCGATGCTGTGGTTCCCCGGCGAGGCGGCCGTGCAGGCGCAAGTGAAGGGCGCCACCACCGATTTCAACGTCATGACGCGGCGCGACCGCTGCCGCCACCAGCTGGAAAAGATCACGGCGCCAGGCCGGCTGGTGCGGCGCAGCGCCGTCACCTTGCTGTTCGTCGTGGGCCAAGGCCCCGTGCTGGCGCGTGGCGGCGGCCAGCAGTTTGCGCTGGCCCGCCATGATGCGTTGCTGCTCGATGCCGACGATGCGCAGGAGTGGCAGCTGGAAGCCTTGCAGCGCGCGGCCGTGCTGCGCGTCGACCTGTTCACCTAGGAAGGACACACCATGCAAGACTGGGATCTGGTCATCCACAACGTCCACCTGGCCACCATGCAGCACGGCTATGGCGAATTGCTGGACGCGGCCATCGCCGTCAAGGATGGCCGCATCGCCTGGTTCGGTCCAGGCGACGAGCTGCCGGCCAGCGCCGCGCCGCTGCACGATGGCCAGGGCTGCTGGCTCACGCCGGGCCTGATCGACTGCCACACGCACATCGTCCACGCGGGCAACCGCAGCGATGAATTCGAGGCGCGCCTGAATGGCGCCAGCTATGAAGACATCAGCCGCGCCGGCGGCGGCATCATGTCCACCGTGCGCGCCACGCGCGCGGCCAGCGACGGGCAATTGCTGCAGCAAAGCCTGCCCCGCGTGCTGGCGCTGCTGGCCGAAGGCGTGACCACGCTGGAGATCAAGTCCGGCTATGGCCTCGACGCCGACAGCGAAGCGAAAATGCTGCGCGTGGCGCGCAGGATAGGGCAAACACTGCCCGTCTCCGTGTGCACCACCTTCCTCGGCGCGCATGCGCTGCCGCCCGAATTTGCGGGCCAGGCCGACGCGTATATCGACTTGCTGTGCGCGCAGATGCTGCCCGCCTTGGCGGCAGAAGGCCTGGTCGACGCCGTCGACGCCTTTTGCGAGCGCATCGGCTTTACGCCGGCGCAGACGCAGCGCATGTTCGAGGCGGCGCGGGCGCTGAACCTGCCCGTGAAACTGCATGCGGAACAGCTGTCGGACCTGGGCGGCGCCGCCCTGGTGGCCCGCTACAATGGTTTGTCGGCCGACCACCTGGAATTCCTGTCGCCGGAGGGCGTCGCCGCCATGGCGCGGCACGGCACGGTGGCCGTGCTGCTGCCGGGCGCATATTACTTTTTGCGCGAGACGCAGCCGCCGCCGGTGTCGGCCTTGCGCGCGGCCGGCGTGCCGATGGCCGTTTCCACCGATTGCAACCCGGGCACCTCGCCCATGACGTCCCTGCTGCTGGCGATGAACATGGCGTGCACCCTGTGGCGCCTGACGCCGCAGGAAGCGCTGGCCGGCTGCACGATCCACGCGGCGCGCGCGCTGGGCCTGCAGCAGGAAACGGGCAGCCTGGTGATCGGCAAGCGCGCCGATTTTGCCCTGTGGCGCATCGCGCGCCCGGCCGACCTGGCGTATGCGCTGGGCCTGAACCCGTGCGCGGGCGTGGTGCATGGCGGTGTCTGGCGCGCGCCGGTGGTAAGCTTGGCGGATTGATCATCCGTCCTGGAGCGCCGCGTGCGTGCTGCTTGTTTGCTGTTTTATCTGCTGTTGTTGCTTGTCTTCGCCGCCGCGCCCGCGCATGCCATGGATGAGGGCACCTTGAAGGTGGGCTCGAAGCGGTTTACCGAATCGTATATCCTCGGCGAGATCGTCAAACAGAGCGCCGCGCCGCACGTCAGGGCGGAGCACCGCCAGGGCCTGGGCAACACGGCCATCGTGCTGGCCGCGCTGCAGGCGGGCAGCATCGACGTATATGCCGAATACATGGGCACCATCGCCAGTGAAATCCTAAAGCACGACACACCGCTTGATCTGCAACAGATGCGGCGCGAACTGGCGGCGCTGGGCCTGGGCGTGGCCGTGCCGCTGGGCTTTAACAATACCTATGCGCTGGCCATGCGCGGCGATGACAAGAGCATCGGCAGCCTGGCCGACCTTGCCGCGCATCCCGCGCTGAAATTCGGCCTGTCGCATGAATTCATCGGCCGCGTCGATGGCTGGCCGGGGCTGGCCGCCCGCTATGGCTTGCCGCAGCGCCCGCGCGGCCTCGATCACGGCATCGCCTATGAAGCGCTGGCGCAGCGCCAGGTGGACGTCATCGACATTTATTCGACGGATGCGAAGATCCGCCAGTATGGCTTGCGCGTGCTGGCCGACACGCAGCAGTATTTTCCCCGCTACGACGCCATGCTGCTGTACCGGCTCGACCTGCCGCCGCGCTTTCCCGCCGCCTGGCAGGCGCTGCAAACGCTGCAGGGGCGCATCAGCGAGCGCGACATGATCGCCATGAATGCGGCCGTGGAAATCGACGGCAAGCGTTTTGCGGACGTGGCGCGGCAGTGGCTGGCGGCGGGAACGCAGGCCGCCAGGCCGGCGACCGCGCGCGGCAATCTGCTGGATAAAATCATCGGCGACGACTTGTGGACGCTGACGCGCCAGCACCTGACCCTGGTGCTGCTGTCGGTGGCACTGGCTTGCGTGATCGGTATTCCGCTGGGCGTGCTGGCGGCGTTTTCGGCGCCGTTGCGGCAAACGGTGCTGGCGTTCGTCGGCGTGCTGCAGACGGTGCCGTCGCTGGCCTTGCTGGCGATATTGATTCCCGTGCTGGGCATGATCGGCACGGTGCCCGCGCTGGTGGCGCTATTCGTGTATGCCTTGCTGCCCATCGTGCGCAACACGTGCACGGGCATCTTGCAGGTGCCGCAAGGCTTGCGCATGGCGGCGCTGGCGCTGGGCTTGAGCCGGCGCGACCGCCTGCTGCATGTGGATTTGCCGCTGGCTATGCCGGTGATGCTGGCGGGCATTAAAACGGCGGCCGTGATGAGCGTGGGCACGGCCACCATCGCCGCCTTCATCGGCGCGGGCGGCTATGGCGAACGCATCACCATCGGCCTGGCGCTGAATGACAACGACATGCTGCTGGCCGGCGCGATCCCCGCAGCCGTGCTGGCCCTGCTGACGCAAGGCTTGTTCGAGCTGGTGGAGCGCTGGGCCGTAGCCGGCCGGCAGCGCTGACGGCATCACGGCTACAGAGAATGCAGTTTCGAGCGCACCGAGACGACGGCCTGGTGCAGGATGCGTTCGGCCTGGAAGTCGTTCTCGCGCTGTTCCGCGATGGCTTGCAGGTCGCGCGTGTAGCGTTCCAGGCGGGAGCGCAGGTAGGCGCGGTACAGTTTCATGACGAGCGGTTTGGCAGAGACATTCATGATGAGGCTCCAGTGCGTAGCGATTCGTTCATTTTGTGTGAGCGGAATGCTGCCATTTTGTGTCGTATCAAACGCGATGGGAGCGCCAAATGGGCACGTTTGATCTTCCGCAATGCCCCACGCGCCGAAGATGCCACACTGAAATCTTTCCTGCCTGCCCCAGTCATGCCGCAGCCGCAGATCCAGATACCCTGAACAAACCCAAGGAGCGTCGCATGGTCATTTTTGCCGTGGTTGCTGGCTGCATCGCCTGCCTGACAGTGTACCAAATCCGTAGGAAAGCGCAGGGCGGCAGCGGTGTTGCGCAACAACATATCGGTTTACACGGCACATTGATTGAACCACGGAAATAAAGTGTGGCGAATGGCGGACAGTGCGCTGGCCGCTTGGCGCCTTAAGGGAAATGTAAGGCCCGGTAAGCAAATGTAAAGGTCAGCGCGGTGACCAGTCGTAGCGTTTATATTGATAACCGTTGATTGCATTCTCCCCCTCCCACTTGACAATGGGTTCTTCCCCGCGGTGCCGCTAGCCCGTGGGGATTTTTTTTGCGCAAGTGATTCAGGCCGCGGCCGGTGTCCCTGCCGACAATTGCGTCAAGGCTTCGCCTGCGACGCGGCAAATGCGCCAGTCCGGCATCACGTCCGCGCCCATGCCCTTGTAGAAATTGATCGCATTCTCATTCCAGTCCAGCACCGACCATTCGAAGCGGCCGCAATCGCGCGCGATGGCCAGTTGCGCCAGCGCCACCAGCATTTGCTTGCCATACCCCTTGCCGCGCGCCGACTGTTTCACGTACAGGTCTTCCAGGTACAGTCCCTTGCGGCACAGGAAAGTGGAAAAGTTGTGGAAGAACAGGGCGAAGGTGACGATCGCGCCGTCTTCCTCGCCCACCAGCGCTTCGCATACGGGCTGCGTGCCGAACAGGCTGTCGTGCAGCATGGATTCCTTGGCGCTCATCATGTGCTCGAGTTTTTCAAACACGGCCAGTTCATGGATCATGCCGAAAATGGCGGCCACGTCGGATGCGGTCGCGGGCCGGATGGCGAGGGAGGAAGAAATGCTCATGTTGCCTTTGTTGATTGGTGGGTGGAAAGAGAAGAGATGGCGCTGGTCTTGCGCGCCCCTGAGGTCAGGGCCCAGGCCACGCTGGACAGGCACAGCGCCATGCCCAGCCATTCGATGGCGGCGGGCCGGTAATGTTCGAACTGCACCGACAGCAGCACGGAAATGACGGGCGTGACGACGCCGATATACACGGTCTTTTGCGTGCCGATGCGCGCGATCAGGGTGAAATACGCGCTGAAGGCGATCACCGAACCGAAGATGGCCAGGTACAGCAATCCCATCCAGTAACTGGGGCGCGTGGGCAACTGCCAGGACTGGCCCGCGGCGATGGCCCACGCGGCCACCATCAAGGTGCCCCACAACATGGTCCAGGCCATGGTCAGCATGACATTGCCGGAATGCGCGCGCACTTGCATGACGAGGGCGTTGCCCACCGTGCTCGAGATGGTGGCCACCAGGGCCAGGATAAATCCCAGCAGGAAATGGCCATTGCCGCCGCCGAGGATGTCGTGCAGCGCCGTGCCGATCGACTGGTAAAACAACAGCACGATGCCGCAGATGGCGACGAAAGCCGCGCAGCAGGTGCTCCACGTGATGGGCGTGCCGAAGGCGATGCGGTTGAGCAATGGCGTCCAGAACACCATCAGCGCGAACAGCACGCTGACGAGGGCCGAGACCAGGTATTGCTCGGAACTGTAAGTGCATACATAGCTGAGCGCGAACGAGGCCAGGCCTTGCAGCAGCATCCACTTTTGCGCGCGCCAGGGCAGGCGCAGGGTGTCGCCGCGCAGGGCGCACCAGGCGAACAGGGTGGCGGACGCGAGGCCGAAACGGTAGACCACGGAAACGGCGGGGGCGACATCGCCCAGCTGCAAGGTGATGGCCCAGAAAGTGGAGCCCCAGATCAGGCAGGCAATGATGAACAGGAGGGGAGAGGACATCGCGCAAGTATACGGGCATCGCGTGTCCCGGTCGAGCGTGATAGTTGAATAGGCGCAATACTCAAACGAGATGCACTAAAGCATTGAGGCAACGCAGTGCTTGTGGAAAATGTTGAATTTATGAAAATATTTACTTTATGATCAAGTCACTATTTTCCTCATCGCAGCGAATTGCACCGCCAAAGGAGAGTGCCATGCCCGCCTCACTGCAAATCAAAGTATGGAGCGTGTTCGTGTATGTCATCGTGATCGCCATGATTGCGATCTGGTTGCACCCTTCCGCCTTGCTCGCTGCCGGCGCATTCGGCTGAGCCCATGCGCCGGCAAGCGGATCAGTGCGTGACGCGGGTCTTGCGGCCATCCGACAGCAGGCGCACGCGCTCGCCCGGACGGAACAGTTCATCGGCGTCCTGCACGATGGCGCGCATGTCGCCATTGTCCAGGCGCACGGTGATTTCCAGGCCGAGCTTGTTCGAAGCATTCGCTTCGATGCTCTGGCCGGCGATGCCGCCCGCGACGGCGCCGAGGATGCTGGCCGCGATGGCGCCCTTGCCGCCGCCCACGGCCGAACCGGCCACGCCGCCCATCGT
>CAUSDR010000040.1:0-21582 GCA_963530105.1 uncultured Janthinobacterium sp. | reverse complement strand
CTGGCCTCGGCCGTGATCCTGCTCGACGGCGATGGCCGCATCGGCTATGCCAACGCGGCGGCGGAAAACCTGCTGGAAAGTTCATTGAAGGCCTTGTCGCGGCAAAAGCTGACGGCGCTGTTCCTCAATCCCGACGAGCTGGCCGGCATCTGCGCGCAGGCGCTCGAACATAAATTTTCCGACTTGCGCCAGGACCTGAGCCTGGAACGGCTGGGGCGCGAGCCGCTGCGCGTGCACAGCATCATCAGCGCGCTCGACGCGCCGCCCGACAGCGTGCTCATCGAGCTGCGCGAAAACGTGCAGCAGCTAAAGCTGGACCGCGAGGAGCGCATTCTCGACCAGAGCCAGGTCAACAAGGAGCTGATCCGCAACCTGGCGCATGAAATCAAGAACCCGCTGGGCGGCATCCGCGGCGCGGCGCAGCTGCTGGAGCTGGAATTGCCGGCCCTGCACCTGAGCGAGCTGCGCGAATACACGCAAGTGATCATCAAGGAAGCGGACCGCCTGCAAACCCTGGTCGACCGCCTGCTGGCGCCGCACCGCCGCCCGCACATCGTGGGCGACGTGAATATCCACGAAGTGTGCGAACGCGTGCGCAGCCTGATCCTGGCCGAGTTTCCCAGCGGCCTGACCATTTCGCGCGATTACGACGCCTCGATTCCCGAGTTCCGCGGCGACAAGGAGCAACTGATACAGACCGTGCTGAACATTGCGCACAACGCGGCGCAGGCGCTGGCCGAGCGCATCGAGGCGGGCGACGCGGAGCTGGTTTTCAAGACGCGCGTGGCGCGCCAGGTGACGCTGGCCAAGGTTCGCTACAACCTGGCATTAGACTTGCATATCATTGACAATGGACCGGGCATCGCACCGCAGATCCGCGACCGGATTTTCTACCCGCTGGTGTCGGGCAGGGAAGGCGGCAGTGGTTTGGGGCTGACCTTGGCGCAAACCTTCGTGCAGCAGCACCTGGGCGTGATCGAGTGCGAAAGCCGGCCTGGATACACCGATTTCAGGATCGTTCTGCCCTTGCCATAAGCGAGGGTGTATCCCACCCATGAAATCCATTGCGGGACACACACACTAATGAAGCCAATCTGGATAGTTGACGACGACGAATCAATCCGCTGGGTGCTGGAAAAAGCCCTGGCGCGGGAAAATCTCGCCACCAAGAGTTTTGCCAATGCGCGCGACGCCATTGCTGCACTGGAACTGGACACGCCGCAAGTGCTCGTGTCGGACATCCGCATGCCGGGCGCGTCCGGGCTGGAACTGCTGCAGACGGTCAAGTCGCGCTTTCCCGGCTTGCCCGTCATTATCATCACCGCCTTTTCCGACCTCGATTCGGCCGTGGCGGCCTTCCAGGGCGGCGCCTTCGAATATCTGGCCAAGCCTTTCGATATCGACAAGGCTGTCGAACTGATCCGCCGCGCGCTGGAAGAGAGCCTGCGCGAGACCAGCGTCGAATCGGGGCCGTCGGAAACGCCGGAAATCCTCGGCCAGGCGCCCGCCATGCAGGAAGTCTTCCGCGCCATCGGCCGCCTGTCGCAATCGAACGTGACGGTGCTGATCACGGGCGAATCCGGTTCCGGCAAGGAACTGGTGGCGCGCGCGCTGCACAAGCACAGCCCGCGCGCGGCGCAGCCGTTCATCGCCCTGAACACGGCGGCGATCCCGAAAGACTTGCTGGAATCGGAACTCTTCGGCCATGAACGGGGCGCGTTTACGGGCGCGCAGACGACACGCCGCGGCCGCTTCGAACAGGCGGAAAACGGCACCCTGTTCCTTGACGAGATCGGCGACATGCCCTTCGACCTGCAGACGCGCCTGCTGCGCGTGCTGTCCGATGGCCATTTCTACCGCGTCGGCGGGCACCAGCCCATGAAGGCAAATGTGCGCGTGATTACGGCCACGCACCAGAACCTGGAACAGCGCGTGCGCGACGGCCTGTTCCGCGAAGACTTGTATCACCGCCTGAACGTGATCCGCCTGCGCCTGCCCAGTTTGCGGGAGCGGCGCGAGGATATCCCCATCCTGGTGCGCCACTTCCTGGTGCAAAGCGCGCGCCAGCTGGGCGTGGAAGCGAAGCGCATGAGCGAACCGACGATGCAGTTCCTCAGCGGCCTGGACTTGCCGGGCAACGTGCGCCAGCTGGAAAACCTGTGCAACTGGATTACCGTCATGGCGCCGGGCCAGACGGTGGAAATCAAGGATTTGCCGCTGGAACTGACGCAGGGGCAGGGCGACGGCGCCGCTGCCGTCTCCGCTGAAGCGGCGCCCGCTGCCATGGCCCATGTGCCGGGCGGCCAGGTCTTCGACGCGGCGGCGCCCGCGAATGGCGCGCCGCCGGGCTGGATCGGCTTGCTGGAGCTGCAGGCGGCCGGCATGCTGGGCGCGGGACAACAGGAAGTCATGGCCGTGCTGGGACGGCAGTTCGAGTCGGCCCTGATCAAGACGGCGCTCAAGCATACGCATGGGCGCAAGAACGATGCGGCCGTGCGCCTGGGCATCGGCCGCAACACCATCACCCGCAAGATCTCGGAACTGGGCATCGACGGCGCCAAGGACGATTGATGCATGGCCGGACGGGGACTCCCCCGTCCGCTTTCCCGCCCGGCGTCCCCCGCACGCCACGCCACCCACAACAAATGCAGGCGATAAGGTAAGCTGGCGCCTGCCGGACTGTTTCGTCCGGTGTTAACTTGAACTGTGGAATAGCATGCTCATAAACTGCGTGGCCTACCAGGATGGCAAAAAACTGGCCGACTTGCCGATCGACGACATCAGCGACTACGTCGAGCGCCCCGACTGCTTCGTCTGGGTTGCCTTGCTCGACGCCACGCCGGCCGAACTGAAACAGATGCAGCACGAGTTTTGCCTGCACGAACTGGCGGTCGAGGATGCGCAGCGGGGCCACCAGCGGCCGAAGATCGAGGAATATGGCGATTCGCTGTTTGCCGTGGTGAAAACCGTGGAAATGGTCGAAAACGAGCTGGTGCTGGGCGAAGTCGACATTTTCGTCGGCGCCAATTACGTGCTCTCGTCGCGTAGCAACAGCTCGCAAGGTTTCCTGGGCGTGCGCGCGCGCGCCGAGCGCGAACCGCACTTGCTGCGCCAGGGCTCGGCCTTCGTGCTGTACGCGCTGATGGATGCCGTCGTCGACCGCTATTTCCCCGTGCTCGACGCGCTGGAATCGGAGCTGGAATTGATCGAGGACCGCATCTTCGACCGTGGCACCGAGCGCGACAACATCGAACGCCTGTACCAGCTCAAGCGCAAGGTCATGGTCTTGCGCCACGTGGTGGCGCCCCTGATGGAAGCGGTGGGCAAGCTGCATGGCGGCCGCGTGCCGCCGCTGTGCCACGATACCCAGGAATATTTCCGCGACGTCCACGACCATCTGGCGCGTATCAACGGCACGCTCGACACCATCCGCGACACGATCAGCACGGCCATCCAGGTGAATTTGTCGATGGTGGCCATCGACGAGAGCGAAGTGAACAAGCAATTGGCGGCCTGGGCGGCTATTTTCGCCGTCTTCACGGCGTTTGCCGGCGTGTGGGGCATGAATTTCAAGTTCATGCCGGAACTGGACTGGCAATACGGCTATCCCGTCGCCGTCGGACTGATGAGCTGCGTCTGCGGCTATATGTACTACCTGTTCAAGCGTTCCGGCTGGCTATAAAAAATTCCTGCGCATCTGTATTATTAAACAATAGCCAGGGGTACAATCGCGGCAGGTCCGCATTAGCGGGCCATTGCCGAGGATAGCCGCGCGGGCAGCGTTGCCTGCGCCTCCCGTGCCGCGCAGGAGCATTCATGAGCATTCCGTTGTTTGATGTGAATTCGCAAGAACCCCTGTTCGATCCCGAGCAGCGGCGCACCCTGGCGGAAGCGGCCCTGCGCTCGATCACCGCCTCGACGGCGCGTGCCCGCGGCGACGATTTCCTGCGCATTCTCGTCAAGGACCTGGCCGAAGCGCTCGACGTGCACTACGTGATTGCCGGGCGCCTGATCCGCATGGACGACGGCAGCGAGGGCATCCGTACCCTGGCCCTGTGGGGCGGCGACGGCTACCAGCCGAATATCGCATACAGCCTGCAACACACGCCGTGCCAGGATGTCACCTGCCAGAGCATGTGTTTTCACGGCAGCGACATCCAGCGTCGCTTTCCATTCGATACCCTGCTCGTCGACATGCACGCGGAAAGCTATGTCGGCATGCCGCTGATCGATACGGATGGCAAGACCCTGGGCATCCTGTCGGCCATCGACACGCGCCCCATCGATGAAAACAAGCGCTTGCTGGCGCTGCTGCTGCTGTCGATTTTTTCGGCGCGCGGTGCGGCCGAGCTGCAGCACCAGGAGCGCACGCAGCAGCTGGAAGAAATCGTGCGCGTGCGTACCGAGTCGCTGCTGGCGGCGCAGGCCAACCTGATCGAACAGGAGCAGATGGCGGCGCTCGGCTCGCTGGTGGCCGGCGTGTCGCATGAAGTCAACACGCCCATCGGCGTGGCGCTGACGGCGGCGTCGAGCATGGGCAGTTATGCCGACCAGCTGGTGCAGCTGCTGGGCGGCGCCAAGGTCAGCCGGGCCGAACTGGTCGACATTGCCGAATCCCTCAAGGGCGCGGCGGCCTTGATCGAGCGCAACCTGGCGCGCGCCGCCGACCTGATAGGCAACTTCAAGCAACTGGCCGTGGACCAGGTCAGCGAGTACGTGGCCGACCTGGCGCTGCATGACTATGTGCATGGCCTGGTGTCGGCGCACAGCCCGGAGTTGCGCAAGGCCGCGCTCGGTGTCGAACTCGACATTGCTCCCGATTGCCAGGTGCGCCTGGCGGCCGGCAAGCTGTCGCAAATTCTGTCCAACCTGTTGATGAACAGCGCCCGCCACGGTTATCCGCACGGTGGTCCGGGACGCATCACGATACGCGCGCGCATTGAAACGGATGCTGGCGATGCGGCGATGCCATGGCTGTTGCTTGAGTTTTCCGACGACGGCATCGGCCTGGCGCCGGCCGTGCGCGAACACATGTTTGAACCGTTTTTCACCACCAAGCGGGGCCAGGGCGGTTCCGGTCTGGGCATGCATATCGTTTATACGATCGTGCAGCAACTGGGCGGCCAGGTCAGTGCCGTCGATGGCACGCCGGGCTGCCATATTCACATCCGCTTGCCTCTGGCCGCCTGAATGGCTGGCCCCGTTTTGCCGGATTTGCACTCACCAGTATAGTGCGAAAAGGTACATTTCTGGTGCATCTTGGGTGCCATTTTTGTGCAAATTTATCAACCTCCATTCTGAGTTGTTGTTTTTTGTGACGCACCTCAGTGTCTCATTGACACTCCGCAAGCTCGCGTGTTTTGATTGCCTTATTAAAGTTTAGCTTGCTAGCTGCAAGAGACTTTGAATAAGAAGAGTCGTGGAATTCGAGGCCATTTATCGTTTCATTCAATTGCCATCATCCTGCACCTATGGGCAGTTAATGGTTTTGGTAAAACGCAATGTAATGGCGATCTGAAAACGGATTTCACTGATCGCTACTCCCGGACGTACGGTAGCGTGAAGTTGTCACGATGGTCATGCAATAAAAATATATCTCAAGGGAGTTTGCAATGATGATGGAAACAGTTTTATCGCGGTCTGTACGTTTGATGTTTACTAGCGGTGCAGTCGTGGCTGGTCTTGCTATGCTGGCACAACCAGCAATGGCGCAGCAATCCGACGCACCTATTCAGCGCGTGGAAATTACTGGTTCGGCAATTAAGCGTATTGACGGCGAAACGTCGGTACCGGTCACCGTCCTGAAAATGGATGACCTGAAGAAACAGGGTATTACCACCATCGAGCAAGTCATGTCGAACCTGAGCGCCTCGCAATCGTCGCAGGGCACCAGCCAGGTCGTTGGCCTGGGTACCGGCGGCGCCTCGTTCGCCGACCTGCGCGGCATCGGCGCCAACAAGACCCTGGTCTTGCTGAACGGCCGCCGTCTGGCCAACAATGCGCTCGACAGCTCGGCTCCCGACTTGAACATGATCCCATTCGCCGCGCTCGAGCGCGTCGAAGTACTGCGCGATGGCGCCTCGTCCCTGTACGGCAGTGATGCTGTGGGCGGCGTGATCAACTTCATTACCCGCAAAGATTTCCAAGGCGGTATCGTCAGCGTTGGCGCCGACATGCCGGAACAATCGGGCGGCTTCTCCAACAGCGCCAATATCGGTTTTGGTTATGGCGACCTGGACAAGGACGGCTTTAACATTTTCGGTATGCTGGATCACCAGGGTCAGCGCGCCATTACCGGTACGCAGCGCAATTACAATACGCGCTATCCAGGCGGTATTTCGCCGACCACCAGCCCTGCCAACTACTACCAGGATGACAAGAGCGGCAACCCGACCGCGCCTAGCTGCGCTACCGGCACCTTCCTGATCCCTGGCGGCGACGGCACCAGCTGCAGCATGACCACCTCGAGCTTCGTCGACTATGTGCCGAAGAGCGAACGCACGACCGGCTTGCTCAAAGGTACATTGAAGCTCAATGCAAACCATGAAATGAGCCTGGAATACCTGAACAGCGAAAGCAAGATCTATAGCGCGATCGCTCCCGTGCCATACGGCGGCCTGTTCCAGAACCGCACGCGTCTCGATGGTTCCCTGAATCCATTCTACCCAGGCAATGGCGGCAACTTTGCGCCGAACATTGCCCTGAATCCGAACTACACGGAAAAGAACATGCCAGCCGGCGTGAAGCCTGGCTTCGTGCACGTCAAATGGCGCGATTTGCCGAACGGCTCGCGTGCTGACGAAAACATCAACAAGCAACAGCGTTTTGTTGCTGGTTTGAATGGTAATGTCGCAGGCTGGGATTACAACGCGGCGTTGACCTTCAACGAAAACAAGGTTGCCGTCAACCTCAAGGGTTACAGCGATGGCGGCATCATCACGCAAGGCGTGTTGAACGGTATCATCAATCCATATGGCGCCCAGGATGCGGCCGGTACGGCCTTGCTTGATAGCGCACTGCTGAACGGCAATGTGCGTAACGCCAAGGGCACGACCAAGGTCGCTGACTTCAATGCCAGCCGTGAATTGAGCGACTGGTTCGGCGCAGGCCGTGCCGCTGCGCTGGCAGTGGGCGCGCAAGCGGGCCATGAGAAATTCCTGAGCACCGCGAATTCGGAATATGCGGCCAAGGTCGTCGCCAGTACCGGTATCGATCCGGAAACGCATGATGAAGGTTCGCGCACCACGCAAGCCGTGTATGCCGAGTTGAACGTGCCTATCATCAAGTCGCTCGACGTCACCGCCGCCGTGCGTTATGACCGTTACAGCGACTTCGGCAATACGACCAATCCGAAAGTGGCGTTCCGCTTCCAGCCGACCAAGGAAGTGCTGTTCCGCGGTTCCTACTCGACCGGCTTCCGCGCGCCATCGCTGTACGAGATCAACTCGTCGCAGACGTATACGAATACCAGCGTGCAGAACGATCCGGTCAACTGCCCGGACGGTACCGCCTTGCCAGGCAAGCCAACAGCGGCAAACTGCAAACAGCAGTTCCAGGCCCTGTATGGTGGCAACAAGAGTCTGGAACCGGAAAAATCGCGCAACATCACGCTGGGCGTGGTATTCGAGCCGATCAATAACCTGAGCATCGGTGTCGACTTCTGGGATATCAAGCTGGATCACTCGATCGGTAGCCTGAGCGAAGATGACGTGTTTGCCGATCCTACCCTCTACGCTTCGGTCTACCACCGTACGCCTGATGGCAACCTGGCAACCGACGGTTCGCAATGCCCGAATCCAACGACTTGCGGCTATGTCGACCTGCGTACGCAGAACCTGGGTGGCGTGAAAACCCGCGGTATCGACTTGAGCATCAACTACCGCCTGCGCACCACGGACCTGGGTACTTTCGCCGTGGTGACCAACAGCACCTACGTCAACAAGTATGAATACCAAAGCGCCGAAGGCGGCGAATGGAAACAGAACGTCGGCGTGTATTCGGGTACGGGTCCGATCTTCCGCTGGCAGCATAATGTCACGCTGAACTGGAACAGCGGCATCTTTGCCGGTGGTCTGTCCGGCCATTACAAATCCGGTTACATCGATCAGGATCCGGAATTCAAAGTGGCTTCGTACACGACTTTCGATGCGTTCGGTTCGGTCAATGCGACCAAGAACGTGACCTTGACGGCTGGCGTGCGCAACCTGCTGGACCGCGAACCGCCACTGAGCTATCAAACGACGACGTTCCAGGCTGGCTATGATCCACGCTACGCCGATGCCGTCGGCCGTACCGTCTACGTGCGCGGCAGCTACAAGTTCTAATCAGATAGTTGCAGGCTGTAAATTGAAAAGCCCGGGCATTGCCCGGGCTTTTTTTTTGCGGCGGCCGCATGTGGCCGCCGCCGGCCTGGCGCTGCCGGCCGCTTACTTGCCGCGCGCCGCCATCGACAGCGCTACCGCCTCGGCCACCTTGATGCCATCGACGGCCGCCGACAGGATGCCGCCCGCGTAACCGGCGCCTTCGCCCGCAGGGAACAGGCCCCGCGTATTCAGGCTTTGCAGGTCGTCGTCGCGGCGCTTGATGCGGATCGGCGACGAGGTGCGCGTTTCCACGCCCGTCAGCACGGCATCGGCCTTGTAGTAGCCCTTGATCTGCTTGTTGAACGCAGGAAACGCTTCGCGCAGGGCCGTGATCGCATATTCCGGCAGCGACGGCGCCAGGTCCGTCAGGTGCACGGCTGGCTTGTACGATGGCACCACGCTGCCGAATTGCGTCGACGCGCGGCCGGCGACGAAGTCGCCCACCAGCTGGCCCGGCGCATCGTAGTTGCCGCCGCCCAGGGCAAAGGCGCGCTCTTCCAGTTCGCGCTGCAGGGCGATGCCGGCCAGCGGATCGCCGGGATAATCGGCTGGCGTGATGCCGACGACGATGGCGCTGTTGGCGTTGCGTTCGTTGCGCGAATACTGGCTCATGCCGTTCGTCACCAGGCGTCCCGGTTCCGAGGCTGCCGCCACCACCGTGCCGCCCGGGCACATGCAGAAACTGTAGACGGAACGGCCATTGCTGGCGTGGTGCACCAGCTTGTAGTCGGCCGCGCCCAAAATCGGGTGGCCGGCGCTGGGGCCGAAGCGGCAGCTGTCGATCAGCGACTGCGGATGCTCGACGCGAAAGCCGATCGAGAACGGTTTTGCCTCGATGTACACGCCGCGGCGGTGCAGCATTTCAAAGGTGTCGCGGGCGCTGTGGCCGATGGCCAGCACCACGTGATTGCTGGCGATGGTTTCGCCATTGTCCAGCATCACGCCGCGTACCTGGCCCCCGTCGCTGCCGGGCACGATGTCGATGTCGACGACCTTGCTGCTGAAGCGGTATTCGCCGCCCAGCTGCTCGATGTTCGCGCGCATTTCTTCCACCATCTTGACCAGGCGGAAGGTGCCGATGTGCGGCTTGCTCACATACATGATCTCTTCCGGCGCGCCAGCCTTGACGAACTCCGTCAGCACCTTGCGGCCGTAGTGTTTCGGGTCCTTGATCTGGCTGTACAGCTTGCCGTCGGAAAAGGTGCCGGCGCCGCCTTCGCCAAACTGCACGTTCGATTCCGGATTCAATTCGCGCTTGCGCCAGAAACCGAAGGTGTCGACCGTGCGTTCGCGCACTTGCTTGCCCCGCTCGAGGATGATGGGGCGCAAGCCCATCTGTGCCAGGATCAGCGCCACGAACAGGCCGCACGGCCCCGTGCCGATGACGATGGGGCGTGGCTCGTTCGTATGGCCGGCCAGCTGTTCGCCGCCGGCGACAAACTTGTAGTCGGTGTCGGGGGCGGGCATCAGGTGGATATCATGCCGCAGGCGCGCCAGCACGGCCGCTTCATCCCTGACCTCGACATGCAGCGAATAAATCAGCACCACCGCGCTGCGCTTGCGCGCGTCATAGCTGCGCTTGAAGACGGTAAAGCCGAGCAGGTCGTCGGCAGCGATGTCCAGGCGGGCCAGGATGGCGGCGGGCAGGGCCGCTTCGTCGTGTTCGAGGGGGAGTTTTACTTCGTTGAGTCGCAACATGGGTGTATTTTCAAAAATTGCCGGGCTCCGTATCTAGCGGAGAGTCTGTGGCGCATGGCGCGCCAAGCCGCTATTTTACCTGCAAAGACCGGCCGCTTCCGGCGCCGTCAGTTCCGGCGGCGCCAGCG
The DNA here is from genome assembly GCA_963530105.1 of uncultured Janthinobacterium sp. Classification (GTDB taxonomy): domain Bacteria; phylum Pseudomonadota; class Gammaproteobacteria; order Burkholderiales; family Burkholderiaceae_D; genus Janthinobacterium. The sequence continues at coordinate 11,393 of CAUSDR010000040.1, read as the reverse complement.
GCGCCGTGCCGCATGCATGGCTCGCGGGCGGCGCCGGGGCGGGCAGGGATGGACCGCACATTTAACAATTCGCTGTTTGCAGATTGATATTTTCATGAAAAATATGGTTGGGACAAGATTTCATATTGATAGTGGTCAATCTCTCCAATGAAAATCCTGTCATGCGGCAAAGGTGGCGCCAGCGACAGCATCGCCGCCGAGCTTGCCAAAGGCCCTTGCGCCGCCGTCCAGCCCCGCCTTTTTTGCCCGTTCTCATAGGAGAACTGCCTCGCCGGCTCACTGCGGACAGGCCCGCGCAGGGGTGCCTGGGCAGGCCTTTTTTTTCCGCTGGCATGACAAAGGAACGGTGGAATAGCGCTGAATGTTGCTGGATTTTTATGTCAAAAAACAACAAAAAAAGCATATTTGCGAATTTTTTCGGCAATCTGTAACTGATTCGGCCATGTTAATTGACAATGTTTTTCCTGTTACAGATACTTACTTGTGTCAGAAATTCTGACACATAAAGTGCCACGTGAGCCACTGTGATCCAGTCGCTTGGTGTTCATTAAAAATTACAAGTTGAGATTGCTAAAACATGATGCTGAGTAAACCAAAATTAAGCCCAATTAGTCAGGCGGTGTTTTTTGCTTTGAGCGCCATTGCTGCCTCCGCCCAGGCACAAAACACACAAGCTGCCGCAGAGCCGGTCATGCAACGTGTTGAAGTGACTGGTTCGAACATCAAGCGCATGGACACCGAAACCGCCTCCCCTGTCACGGTGCTTCGCCGCGATGAAATCAAGGCCACCGGTGCCAATACCGTGCGCCAGATTCTCGATACCCTGACCTCCTTCGACAGCACCACGCTGAAAGATGACGGTTCCTCGTCCAGCTTTGCCCGCGGCGCGTCCGGCGCGTCCATGCGTGGCCTGGGCAAGAGCGCCACGCTGGTGCTGGTGAACGGCCGCCGCGTGTCGAACTATGCTTTCGCCGATGGCGGCAAGGAAACCTTCGTCAACGTCGATTCGATCCCTGCGGATGCGATCGAGCGTGTGGAAGTGCTGAAAGATGGCGCATCGGCCGTGTACGGTTCCGACGCGCTGGCCGGCGTGATCAACATCATCACCCGCAAAACTTACCAAGGCGTCAGCGTGAGCGCCAATTACCAGCAACCGACCAGCGACAGCCTGGGCAAGCAAACGACCGTTGGTTTGCTGGCTGGTTACGGCGACCTGGAAAAAGACCGCTATAACGTCTTCTTCAATATCGAAGGCTACAAGCGCGAAGGTTACAAACTGGCTGACGTGATCGGCAAATATCCTTCCTGGCACAAGAAAGTGGTCAGCACCGCTTTTGGCGATCCATCGCTGACGTCCTACCCAGGTAACTTGAACCAGGCCGCTGGCGGCGGCAACCCTGCCGTGCGTCAAGCCGTCAAGGGCTGCCAGGTCATCAATGCAACGGGTCTGTGCACCAGCGACCTGAATGGCATCAACCCATGGTCGGACGGTGCCGAGCGCGTCAACATGTACAGCGCCTTGCACTTCAAGCTGAACGACACGACGCGCGGCTTCGCCGAAGTGTCGTACTCGGAAACCCGTACCAACTACGAGCCACTGCCATTCGGCATGGCCGCAGGTTCGCCATGGAACTGGTTCGACGGCAACAAGAAACAATCGCAAAGCGTGCAGAAGCCATTGCTGCCAGCTAACTCGGCATACAATCCATACAACTTCCCGGTTGGCCTGGACTATCGCTTCATGGACAGCAACATGGACTGGTCCGCGCCATCGAAAGCAACGCAGTACCGCGTGATGGCTGGTCTGGAAGGCACCATTGGCGCCTATGACTGGGAAGCTACGGTTGGCCGCACCGGCGGTGACGGTACGTCGCGCAACCGCGGCGCGCACCGTGACCGCATGCCTGCGGCGATCGTCAGCGGCGAGTACAAGCTGGGTGGCCAAAACAGCGATGCATTGCTCGCGAGCATGTTCCCTGTGATCGGTACCGATGCTGAACTGTCGACCAACTTCATCGAAGGCAAGTTGTCCGGTGAACTGATGACTTTGCCAGCCGGTCCATTGAGCTTCGCCGTTGGCGCTGAAGTGCGCCAGGAAAAGCAAAAGATCAAGTCGCTCGACAACGTCATGAACGCCGAGATCATCGGCCAGGGTTCGCTGTGGATCGATGGCGAGCGCACGACCAGCGCCGCTTACATGGAATTGATCGCGCCAGTCGTCAAGGGCCTGGAACTGAACGGTGCATTGCGCCTGGATAAAGCACCTGGCTTCTCGGCACACGTGTCGCCTAAACTGGGCGCCAGCTGGAAAGTCGTGCCACAGTTGTTGTTGCGTGGTACGGTCGCCGGCGGTTTCCGTGCTCCAAATATCCCGGAAACCCTGGGTAAAGTGGGCTTGACGGGCTTCTTCAACAGCTCGCTGGATCCAAAGCGTTGCGATACTGCAACTGCCATCCGCGATATCCTGCGTAACGGCAATGCCAGCGACAAGGCTGATGCGACCACCGCCTACAACTCGGGCTGCCTGACCTCGATCCCGGCGATGATTTCGTCGAGCTCGACCCTGAAGCCAGAAACCTCGCGCAGCATCACGGTGGGCTTCGTGGCTGAACCGGTCAAGAACTTCACCGTTGCAGTCGATTACTACAAGATCGAACGCAAGGACCAGATCGACTACCGCGACGTGCCGTATGTGCTGGAACGCGAAGACAATCCTGGCTACTCGGACAAGCTGGTACGTAACCCGATCAGCGATACCGACCGTCGCCTGGCTGCACGTGCCAACGCGCTGAAACCAGGTGCGAACATCGCCTGGGGTGCAGGTACCATCCAGTCGTTGCTGCTGAGCTATGAAAACTTCGGTAAAACCGATTCGCAAGGTGTGGATATCGACTTGAACGGCCGTATTTCGGCTGGCGAGTACGGTACCGTGACCCTGGGTCTGGCAAGCACCGTTTCCCTGAAACTGCGTACCTGGGATATCGATGCCAATGCATACCGTCCTAACACGGTTGGCAATCTGAACGTTCCACGCGTTGTGTCGGTACTCAGCGCTGCATGGCGCAAAGGCCCGATGACCGCTGGCGTGCGCGTCAACTACACCTCGGCCCAGTCCCTGAACTACGACGAGACGGATGAAGCGCGTTGGGGCGAAGCTGGTTGCCGTAAGGCACTGGCAGCACTGGACGCCAACGACCTGTCGTGCCGCGTTGCCAGCGATGTGCGTACTGACGTGAACTTTGCTTACACGGGCTTCAAAAACCTGCGTTTGCTGGCGAACATCAACAACGTCTTCGAACGTGACCGTCCAATGAACGTGCGTACCGGCTATGTGCTGCGTCCACGTACCCTGAAAGTCGGTGCTGAATACACGTTCTAATTAGACAGGCTGGACGGCGCCAACAAGGGTCGTCCGCTGATCTGGCGCAACGTAGCTGCTACGTTGCGCCACTGGCGCAGTGCGGGAAACCGCACTGCGCTTTTTTTTGCTTGTCGGTTACATGCCGCCCCACAGCGCGGCCAGCGTTGCCAGCGCCGTTAGGCCGGCCGTTTCCGTGCGCAGGATGCGCGGTCCCATCGACAGGCCGATGGCGCCGGCGGCCAGCGCGGCCTTTTCTTCCGCGTCGGAAAATCCCCCTTCCGGTCCCACCATCAGCGTGATGGCCTGCGGCGGCTGGTGGCGCGCCCAGTCGGCCAGCGACTGCTGCGCGCGCGGCGTCAGGATGATGCGCTTGTGCAAGTCCTGCTGTTTGCTCCAGCTGTTGACGTCCTGCAGCGGCGCCAGCTGCGCCAGGCGGTTGCGCCCGCTTTGTTCGGAAGCCGAGACGATGATGCCCTGCCAGTGCGACAGTTTCTTCTCGGCACGTTCGGCGGACAGGCGCACCACGCAGCGCTGCGCCGCCAGCGGCACGATGCCCGCCGCGCCCAGTTCGATGGCTTTCTCAACGATCCAGTCCATCTTCGACGCTTCCGGCAGCGCCTGCGCCAGGGTCACGGCGTACGGCAGTTCCGCCTCGCGCGCCACGTGGGCCTGGATTTCGGCAGTCACGCTGCGCTTGGCGACCGTCACCAGGCGCGCCTGCACTTCGCCGCCTTCGCCATTGAACAGGGTGATGAGGTCGTCCGGCGCCAGGCGCACGACCTGGATATGGTGGGCGACGGCGTCAGGCAGGTCGATGGTGGTGCCGGCGACGAGCGGCTGGGGACAGAAAAAACGCGGCATGCAAATCCTCAACAGGGATGAAAATAGGGTGGAATGACGGTAAAGTATAGCGAGTTGGCCCGCCAGTACGCCGCAATTCTAATTTGCAGCCCCCCAGTCTGGTAAAATAGTTGACTACAGAAAGCAGCCGGCTTCCCTGTCCGCGCTGTTGCACACGAATCCCAAACTCGCGACTGACCCACACCATCATGACAACTACGCTCCCGACTACCAAAATGGCCAATGCGATCCGCGCACTGGCAATGGACGCTGTACAAAAGGCCAATTCCGGCCATCCAGGCATGCCGATGGGCATGGCCGAGATCGCAGTTGCCCTGTGGAGTGGTCACTATCGCCACAATCCCGCGAATCCGAAATGGCAGAACCGCGACCGCTTCCTGCTGTCGAACGGCCATGGCTCGATGCTGCACTACGCGCTGCTGCACCTGACGGGCTACGACCTGTCGATGGATGACATCAAGGCCTTCCGCCAGATGCATTCGAAGACCCCGGGCCACCCGGAAGTCGATATCACGCCAGGCGTGGAAACGACCACCGGCCCGCTGGGCCAGGGTATCGCCAACGCCGTCGGCATGGCGCTGTCGGAGCAGTTGCTGGCCGCTGAATTCAACAAGCCTGGCCACGACATCGTCAACCACTACACCTACGCCTTCGTCGGCGATGGTTGCCTGATGGAAGGCATTTCGCACGAAGTATGCGCGCTGGCCGGCACCCTGGGCTTGAACAAGCTGATCGCCCTGTACGACGACAACGGCATTTCCATCGACGGCAAGGTCGAAGGCTGGTTCACGGACGACACCCCGGCACGCTTCGAAGCGTACGGCTGGAACGTCATCCGCGCCGTCGACGGCCATGATGTTGCCGCCGTCGCCGCCGCCATCGCCGCCGCCAAGACCGCATCGAAGCCAACCTTGATCTGCTGCAAGACCATCATCGGCAAGGGTTCGCCCAACCTGCAGGGCGGTGACAAGGTCCACGGCGCCGCGCTGGGCGACAAGGAAATCGCTGCCGTACGCGAATACATCGGCTGGGATGCCGCGCCATTCGAAATGCCGGCCGACGTGTACGCGGCCTGGGATGCGAAAGAGCAGGGCGCCCTGCTGGAAAAAGACTGGAACGAGCGTTTCGCCGCCTATGGCAAGGAATTCCCGCAGCAAGCCGCCGAACTGAGCCGCCGCATGCAGGGCGAGCTGCCACAGGCATTCGAAGCGGCCCTGAGCGCCGCCATCGCGTCCTGCGTGGAAAAGAAAGAAAACATCGCCACCCGCAAGGCCAGCCAGAACGCCATCCAGGCGCTGGCGTCGTCGCTGCCGGAATTCCTCGGCGGCTCGGCTGATTTGACCGGTTCGAACCTGACCAACTGGAAAGAGTGCGTGGCCGTGCGTTCGGGCCAGCCTGGCAACCACATCAACTACGGCGTGCGCGAGTTCGGCATGAGCGCCATCATGAACGGCATCACCTTGCACGGCGGCTACATCCCGTTCGGCGCCACCTTCCTGACGTTCTCCGACTACAGCCGCAATGCCCTGCGCATGGCTGCCCTGATGAAGCTGCGTTCGATCTTCGTGTTCACCCACGATTCGATCGGCCTGGGCGAAGACGGCCCGACGCACCAATCGGTCGAGCACGTCTCGTCGATGCGTTTGATCCCGAACCTGGACAACTGGCGTCCGTGCGACACCGTCGAGTCGGCTGCAGCCTGGGGCGCCGCCGTGCGCCGCAAGGATGGCCCGTCGACCCTGATCTTCTCGCGCCAGAACCTGCCGTACCAGGAGCGTAGCGCCGAACAGATCGAGAACATCTTCCGCGGCGGCTATGTGCTCAACGACGTGCTTGAGGCCAAGGCCATCCTGATCGCCACCGGTTCCGAAGTGGAACTGGCCGTCGCCGCCGCCAGCGCGCTGGCTGCCGAAGGCATCAACGTGCGCGTCGTGTCGATGCCGTCGACCGACGTGTATGACCGCCAGGACGCCGCCTACAAGGCCAGCGTGCTGACCAAAGGCGTGCCGCGCGTGGCCATCGAAGCGGGCGTGACCAGCTTCTGGTACAAATACGTGGGCCTGGAAGGCGCCGTGGTCGGTATCGACACCTTTGGCGAATCGGCCCCGGCTGGCGTGCTGTTCAAGCATTTCGGTTTCACGGTCGACAATGTCGTGGCTAAAGTCAAAGCCGTGATCGCCGGGTAATCGACCTACTCGTTTGCGCCGCCAGCGCCCCGCAGATGGGCGCGGCGGCGAGCAGATTTTTTTAATGTGCTTAGTACTTTCTATTCAATCAGGAGCAGAGTATGACGATCAAAGTTGCAATCAATGGCTACGGCCGCATCGGCCGTAATGTGTTGCGCGCTTTCTACGAAGGCGGCAAGAAACAGGATATCCAGATCGTTGCCATCAACGACCTGGGCGATGCCAAATCGAACGCCCACCTGACCCGCTACGACACCGCGCACGGCAAGTTCCCCGGCACGGTCACCGTCGAAGGCGACAACATGATCGTCAATGGCGATCCGATCCGCGTGTTCGCACAGCGCAACCCGGCTGAAATCCCATGGGGCGAGCTGGGCGTGGACGTCGTGCTGGAGTGCACCGGCTTCTTCACCACCAAAGAGAAAGCATCGGCGCACTTGAAGGGCGGCGCGAAAAAAGTCATCATCTCGGCACCAGGCGGCAAGGATGTCGACGCGACCGTCGTCTTCGGCGTGAACCACTCCGTGCTGAAATCGACCGATACCGTCATCTCGAACGCGTCGTGCACCACCAACTGCCTGGCACCGCTGGTCAAGCCGCTGAACGACGCCATCGGCATCGAAACGGGCCTGATGACCACCGTGCACGCCTACACCAACGACCAGGTGCTGTCCGACGTGATGCATGAAGACCTGCGCCGCGCCCGTTCGGCTACCATGAGCATGATCCCGACCAAGACGGGCGCTGCCGCCGCCGTTGGCCTGGTGCTGCCTGAGCTGAATGGCAAGCTGGACGGCTTCGCCATCCGCGTGCCGACCATCAATGTCTCGCTGGTCGACCTGTCCTTCATCGCCAAGCGCGACACCACGGTGGAAGAAGTCAACGCGCTGATGAAGTCCGCTTCGGAAGGCGCCCTGGAAGGCATCCTGACGTACCAGACCGAACCGCTGGTATCGATCGACTTCAACCACAACCCGGCGTCGTCGAACTTCGACTCGACCCTGACCAAAGTGTCGGGCCGCCTGGTGAAAGTATCGTCGTGGTACGACAACGAGTGGGGTTTCTCGAACCGCATGCTCGACACCACCGTTGCATTGATGTCGGCCAAGTAATTCTCTAGCCGCCCAATAAAAAACGCCCAGGTCATTGCCTGGGCGTTTTTTTTCGTCTGCCGACGGGCGGGCGCTTATTGCGCGCCGTCGTTGGCACACTTGTTGTACCAGAGCTCGCAGGCTTCCTGATTGCCCTGGTAGCAGCTGTTCAGGATGTAGTTGCAGCTTTCCGACGGAACCCAGGAACGCACGGCGGCCGTGCTGGAGAACGACGCGGCGATGCCGACCGCAGCGGCAAAGACAAACAGGGCTTTTTTGATGGAAATCATGTTTCTCGCTTTCACAATTGGACAACGATAGGGTGTCAAATCAAAAGGCCGCCAAAGCAAGCATGATGAGCTCGCCGGGCGCAGAAAAATATTAGCATTAAAACCAATAAATTATTGCTATAAAGAAAAATATTTCTGCTAACGCAGGGCGTGCAGGCGGCGCCGGTAAAAGCGCCACAGCAGGCGCAAGTCGCGCAGCACGGGCACGCCGGACAGCAAGGTCAGCACGCCGGCAAGGATGATGGTGGCGGCGGGAAAACCGATATGCTTGAAGGCCAGCGCGCCGCTGACGCCGCCGATGAAGAAGCAGGCGATGAGCAGGCCATGCGTCTTCAGCTTGCCACGGTTGACCCTGACCACGCGGTCCGGGAGTTCCCGCCGGTTGTAGTAAGCCATCTTGCCCAGTTCGATGCCGATATCGGTGGACAGGCCCGTCACATGCGTGGTGCGGATGACGGCGCCCGAAAGCTTGGTAATGATGGCATTTTGCAAACCCATCACAAAGCACAGCAGCAAGATGGTGACGGGGCCCAGCACGTCCGGCATGGTGGCCAGGTAGTTGCCCGTCAGCCCGAACAGCAGCAATAAAGCCGCTTCCAGCAGCAGGCTGGCGGCGAACTGGCTGTGCAGCCGGCGCCGCTTGCCCCAGTTCACCATGATGGCGGTCACGGCCGCGCCGCTGACGAAGGCCAGCCAGGCGCCCAGCGCGGCCAGCGCCACCGTCACATTGCCCAGTGCCAAGTCGTCGGCCATGCCCGAGACGATGCCCGTCATGTGCGAGGTATAGCCGCCAATGGCGAGAAAACCACCCGCATTCACGGCGCCGGCCACCAGCGCCAGCACGCAACCGAGCTGCAAATTGGCTTGCGTGTCGCGCGCAGCGCCGCTCAGGCGGGACAGGTAGCGTAGCGGCATGCCGGGGCCTGTTCCGGCCTCAGGCCGTGGCGCCAAAGATGGCTTGCCACAGGCGCATGACATGGTCCGCATGCACGCGCACTCTTTCCGGTTCCACGCGGGCCAGGTCCTGTCCCTGCAGCCGCAGCTGGTGCTGCAGCTTGCGCAGCGCGCGGTAGGCGTCGGCGACAGCCGCGGCCAGCTGGGCGTCGATCAGCCCCAGTTCGCCGCACAGGCGCAGCAGGGCGATATTGCCCGAGTTGGCCGTCAGCTGCGGATACTGCGCCGCATGCTGCAGCACCAGGTATTGCACCATGAACTCGATGTCGATCATGCCGCCCGGATCTTGCTTCAAATCAAAGTTGCCGGGGCGGGGCGGGTGGGCATCGAGCATTTTTTTGCGCATGGCCACCACTTCGCCCTTGAGCGGGCCGTTTTCCGGGCGCTCCTTGCGCAGGATGGTGTCGCGGATGCGTTCAAAGTGCTTGCCGATGGTAGTGTCTCCGGCGCAAAAGCGCGCGCGCGTCAGCGCCTGGTGTTCCCACACCCAGGCCGCGCTGCTCTGGTAGCGCTCGAATGCCTGCACGCTGGAGACCAGCATGCCCGAAGCGCCATCGGGACGCAGCGCGATGTCGATGTCGAACAGGATACCGGCCGAGGTGTGCGAGGTCATCCACGTGATGAAGCGCTGCGCCAGCTTGGCGTACAGGCCGGGCGCCTCCTGGTCGTCGTCGTCGAAGAGGAAAATGACGTCGAGGTCGGACACATAGCCCAGCTCCTTGCCGCCCAGCTTGCCATACGCGATGACGGCGAACTTCGGCACCTCGCGGTGGCGGCTCGGTATGGTTTGCCACACGGCTTGCACGGTGGCGGCGACGATGATGTCGGCCAGCTGCGACAGGTAGTCGGCCAGCTTTTCCACGCTCAGGTCGCCCGCCAGGTCTTGCGCCAGGCACTGGAACAGTTGCGCATGGTGCATTTCGCGCAGGATGTCCATCTGCCGTTCCGTGTCGCCGGGGGCGTCGTCGAGCTGGCGTTGCAGGTCGAGCGCCAGCGCGGCCGGGTCCGGTACCGTGTTGCGGATGCGTTCATCCAGCAGCTCGTCGAGCAGGATCGGGTGCTGCGTGAGGAAGGTGGCGGCCCAGCCGCTGGCGCACACCATGCGCACGACGCGCTCCAGCGTGTGCGGATATTCCGTCAGCAGCGACAGATAGGCCGAGCGGCGCGCGATGGCTTCCAAAAAGTCGAGCAGGCGGCCCAGGGTGGCCAGTTGGCTGGCGTTGCCATTGGACACGGAACAATCGGTGATCAGGGGCAGGGCGGAATTGACGAGGGCCACCAAACGCGTGCGGCTGGCCTCGGGCAAGGATTGCAAACGCGGCGCCTGCCAGGTGGCCAGCAAGCGGCGCGCGCAGGCGGCCGGTTCATGGAAACCGAGGGCGGCGAAGCGCGCCTCGATGGCTTCCTGCTGGTCGGAGGCGGCGCATTCGTTCGAGGTTTGCGGGTCGATGCCCGTGTCGGCCGGCGGCGTGCCGCTGGTCTTGTCGCTGAACATTTCGTCAAACTGGCCGGCAACGAATACGCGGTGCGCTTCCAGCTGCGACAGCAAGGCGGGCGTGTCGGGCAGGCCCATCATCTGCGCCACCGTCAGGCGGTCGGCGTCATTCGCCGGCAGGGTGTGGGTCTGTGCATCGTCCAGGTATTGCAGGCGGTGTTCCAGGTTGCGCAGGAAAGTATAGGAATTGAGCAACTGTTCCACGATGGCCCCTTCCAGCAAGCCTTTTTCCGCCACCGTGCGCAGGGTGGCGCGCGTGGAACGTTCGCGCAGCTCGGCATCGCGCCCGCCGCGTATCAATTGAAAGACTTGCGCCAAAAATTCGATTTCGCGGATGCCGCCGCGCCCCAGCTTGACGTTGTTGCTGCGGTCCGGGTGCAGCCGCTCCTGGCGGTTGACCTCGGCGCGGATCTGGCCGTGCATGGTACGGATGGCATCGATGACGCCGAAATCGAGGTAGCGGCGGAAGACGAACGGACGCACGATGGCGTCGAGCGCGGCGATATCCTCGGCCTTGCCCGTCACGGCGCGCGCCTTGACCCAGGCGTAGCGTTCCCATTCGCGCCCTTGCACGATCAGGTACTGTTCCACCATGCTCAGGCTGGCGGCCAGCGGACCCGAGTTGCCGTTCGGGCGCAGCGCCATGTCGACGCGGAAGGTAAAACCGTCTTGCGTGATCTCGGCCAGGGCGGCGATCAGTTTCTTGCCCATGCGAATAAAAAACTCGTGGTTGGACAGGCTGCGCTGGCCCGGCTGGGTCACTTGCGTGTCGCCATCTTCCGGGTACACGAAGATCAGGTCGATGTCGGACGAGACATTCAGCTCGCCGCCGCCTTGCTTGCCCATCGCCAACACCATCAATTCCTGCTCCTGCCCGGATTCCTCGCCGACGGGCATGCCGTGCTGGGCCACCATCTCCGCCATGATGCTCTCCACATGCGTGCGGATGGCGAAATCGGCAAATGCCGTCATGGCCGTGACGACTTCGTTCAAGTCGGCCTGGCCGTCAAGATCGCGCGCGATCAAGCCGCAGACGAGCAAATTGCGCAGGCGGCGCATGGCGCGCTCGGCCGGCAGCGGCGGCGTGGCCACGCTGGCCTGCTGGGCCAGCGCGGCGGCAAAGTCGAGCCGGTCCAGCGGCGCGCGCACCAGCTC
>CAUSDR010000039.1:0-22245 GCA_963530105.1 uncultured Janthinobacterium sp. | reverse complement strand
GCGCCGTGCTGCCCGAATGGGTCAGATACCAGGCGCCACCGCCCAGCGCGGCCATCACGGCCAGCGCGATGACGCTGCCGATGATTTTCGAACGGCGGCTGCGCCGAGGGGTGTTGGGTGCTGTCTGCGAATCCATCGCTTATCCTTTTATAGGCCGCTGGCACGGCGAGTCTGTGGCGCCGGCCGAGGTGGGACACACTCAGGCCGGACGACCGTTTTTCGGGTTGTTGTTTTGCAAAGAACCGGGGAGTCAAGAGCTGAAGATCAGCTGAAAAAACATCGTTCCCTAGCGTGAAACGACTCTAGCATAGTCATGTAACTGTTTCATTTCCATTTGAAACAATTGCCCATACGCCCGCCAGCGGCCACGGGCAGCTTGCGCCGGCCGCGGCATGGCCACGCGGGGAGAATGCTGGAAAGATCAGGCTTGCGGGGCGACGGGCGGGTGCCACGGGGCGTGGCGGGCGGCTGGCATGTCGATACAAACTCGCTACAAAATAGCGCGCCAGCCGCCTTGACCGGGGCCGGCATCGCCTGCATGGCCAGGAAATTGGTCATGCATCTTTACCTGGCTTTACAGCGTGACGCCCAGAATCACATCCTGGTAATCGGTACGGCCTACGCGGAAGGTGCGCCGGCCCAGCTGCGCGAAGCCGCAGCGCGCATAAAACGCCAGCGCGTCGCGGTTTTCCGCGTACACGCCCAGCAGCACCCGGCCCGCCCCGCGTGCGCGCGCCTGCGCCAGCGCCGCCTGCATCAGCCGCTGGCCCACGCGCTGGCCCTGGAAGCGGTGCAGCAGGTAGATACGCTTGATTTCCAGGTCATCGGGACGCGGTGCGGCCACGGGCAGGCTGGCGGGACTGAGCACCAGGTAGCCCACGGGCGCGCCGCCGGGCGTGGCCTCGGCCAGCCACAGCGCCATGGCCGGCAGCGCCAGCCAGTCGCGGTACAGTTCCACGTCATGCTGGCGCTGGCAATGGGCGATGACGTCGGCGCCATCAAGGATGCCGGCAAACGCCTCCAGAAAGGTGGCTTGCCCCACCAGCGCCAGCGCCTGTTCATCGCCCTTCGCGCACGGCCGGATGCTGATCGCCGTGTCGGTTTGTCCGCTCATGTCGCTTGCCATGCTGTGCTCCCCTGTAGGGGGGGCGGACCCGGCGGGTCCGACCCCGCGTCCTTATTTGCCGCCCAGCGGCACTTCGCACAGGCAGTGCGTGAGCGCCATGAACGGCTTGCGCTCGCGCGTGATGCCCGACAGCCAGCTCAGGTCCTGCGCCATGCCCAGCGCCGCATCGGCCGGCAAGCCCGTGCCGGCCAGGCCCAGCTTCACGTGCTCGCCCAGGCCCAGCGAGGCCATCGCCTTGGAGCCGAACATGCCGATCAGGCGGTCCACGTTCGACGTTTCCTGCTCCAGGTAGGTGACGCGGTAGTCGGCGCCCAGGTTGGCGCGCTTGGCGGCCGAGGCCAGCGCGTCGCCATAGCTGCCGATGCGGTCGACCAGGTTGCGGTCCTTGGCCTGCAGGCCCGTCCACACGCGGCCCTGCGCCACTTCATTAATTTTCTCGGGCGTCGTCTTGCGCGCCTTGGCGGCCAGGCTCAGGAAATCGCCATACACGTGGTTGATGGAACCCTGGATCACTTCGGCGAAACGGGGGTCGAGCGGACGCAATGGGTTGCCCGCGTCGGCCAGCCAGGTGGTCGGCGAACCGGCCGTGTGGATACCCAGCTTTTCCACCACCTTGTCGGCCGTCGGCAAGATCGCGAACACGCCGATGGAACCGGTGATGGTGGCCGCGTCGGCGATCACTTCATCGGACGAGGTGCTGATCCAGTAGCCGCCGGACGCGGCCACGTTGCCCATCGAGACGACCACCGGCTTGCCGGCGGCGCGCGTCAGTTCCAGTTCGCGGCGGATCAGTTCCGAGCCAAAGGCGCTGCCGCCCGGCGAATCGACGCGCAGCACGACGGCCTTGATCGACTTGTCTTCGCGCGCCTGGCGGATCAGGCGCGAAGTGGACAGGCCGCCGATGGCGCCCGGTGGCGCGATGCCGTCGCCGATTTCGCCCGAGGCGATGACCACGCCGACGGCGTCGCCGATGTGCACGGGGCGCAGACGCGCCAGGTAATCCGTGTAATTAATCTGGCGGAAGTTCGTGCCTTCCGTGTTTTTCGCGCCGCGCGCCATCATGAACTGGCGCAGTTCGTCGCGCGTCTTCAGGCCGTCGACCAGCTTGCCGTCGAGTGCCAGCTTGCCCATGTCGCCGCCGGCCGCCGTCATCATGGCGGGCAGGTTGTCGATGGTTTGCATGATGGCGCCGGCCGGCAGCTTGCGCGACTTTTCCACGTCCGCCGTGTAGGTGGTCCACAGGCCGTTGTTCAGGTAGCGGTCCGCTTCGGCCGCCGCTTCGGACGGGCCGTTGGCGATGAAGGGTTCGGCCGCGCTTTTGTAGGTGCCCACTTTCAGCAGGTTGACCGTCACGCCGACCTTGTCGAGCGCGTCGCGGTAATAGTTGCGGTAGCGGCCAAAGCCTTCCAGCATCACGCCGCCCATCGGGTGCACGAACACTTCGTCCGCCTTCGCCGCCACCAGGTACTGGCGCTGGTTGTAGCTCGAACCCCAGGCCGTCACCTTCTTGCCGGTGGCGCGGAAGCGTTCCACGCCGGCCGCCACTTCGCGCAGCGACGCGAGGCCACCGCTCTGCAATTCATCCAGCAGGATGACCATGGAACCGATATTCTTGTCCTTCGATGCCGTATCGAGCACCGCCAGCACGTCGCGCAGCTGCACGCTTTTCTTGACTTCGCCGCTGACATTGGCCAGCACCGCTTCGCGCACGCCGCCCGGCGTTTCCTCCACCAGCGGGCCTTGCAAGTCCAGCACCAGGGTGGTCTTTTCACCCAGCGGCTTGACGCCGCCGCCGAAGATGGCGATCAGGATGGCGATGACGATGAGCAGGAAAATCAGATTGAAGACGGCGCGGCGGGTGGCGTCCAGCGTGCGCCAGAATACGCCAAAACCGCGGCGCAGCGGCGGGAACGGGTTGAGTGACATGAAAGCTCCGTGAGGTTATTTACCTAAAGGAAACCAATATAACTGAAAACGCCCCGAATCGTCCTATTTTGACAACGGTACTGCCCCCTCGCCGCCCGGCATGGCACGCGCGGGCGCCGGGGTGGAAATGAGGCACAGGCCACCCAGCACCAGGCCGCCATTCAGGATCAGCAATTCCAGGCCGATGCGGTAATGCTCGAACAGCCGCGCCTGCTCCTGCTCGACCAGCGCGCACAGCAGCGGCCCGGCGATGGCCACCAGCGGCACCCAGCGGTCGCGCACGCCGCGCCGGCTCAGGAGTCCGAAGGCAAACAGGCCCAGCAGTGGACCATAGGTGTAGCTGGCCAGCTTCAGGATGACGCCGATCATGCTGGGGTCGTCCAGCCACTTGAAGGCCATGATCAGGATCAAAAACAAGGCGGAAAAACCCAGGTGCACACGGCGGCGCCAGCGCACTTGCGCCGCCGGGCTCAAGCCGGCCCTGCGCTGCACGCCGAGGATGTCGATGCAAAAGGTGGACGTCAAGGCCGTGAGCGCCCCGTCCACGCTGGGAAACAGGGCGGAAATGAGGGCGATGAAGAAGATCAGCTGCACCACGGCAGGAAAATGCCCGAGCACCACGGCGGGGAACAGTTTATCCCCCGTGGCCGTCACGCCGGCCAGCGGCGCATACAGGTGCAGCAAGCCGCCGAGGAAGAGGAACAGCAGCAGCACGCCCGTCAGCACGACGGTCAGGCTGAGCATATTCTTTTGCGAATCGCGCAAGGTCCGCACGGATATATTCTTTTGCATCATTTCCTGGTCCATGCCCGTCATGGCGATGGTGATGAACATGCCGGCGAGAATATGCTTCCACACATAGGCGGGGCTGTCCGGGTCGGTGGTGAAGATGCGCGTGAGCCCCTGCGCGCGCATGCGCTCCAGGCTGTCGATGAAGGACAGGTCCATCGCGCGCAGCAAAAACACGCTGCAGATGACGAGACCGGCCAGCATGCATGCCGTTTGCAGGGTATCGGTCCAGACGATGGTTTTCACGCCACCCTCATACGTGTACAGCAGGATCAGCAGCAGCACGACGCCGGCCGTCAGCCAGAACGGCACGCCGAGGCTGTCGAGGATGGTCGCTTGCAGGATATTGACCACCAGATACAGCCGCGCCGTGGCGCCCAGCAGGCGCGACAGGATGAAGAACGCCGCCCCGCTCTGGTAGGAACGGCGCCCCAGGCGCAGCTCCAGGTAGCGATAAATGGAGGTCAGCTGCAGCCGGTAGTACTGCGGCAGCAGGATGAAGGTGATGGCCAGGTAGCCCAGCACATAGCCGAGCATCAGCTGGATGTAGCCGAAGCCGTTGCTGCCCACGGCGCCCGGCACGCTGATGAAGGTCACGCCCGTCAAGGTGGTGCCGACCATGCCGAAGGCCACCAGCATCCAGTTACTGTCCTTGTTGCCGATAAAAAAGCTGTCGTTGGTGGCGTGGCGCGAGGTACGCCATGCCACGCCCAGCAGGATCAGGAAATACGCGAGAACGACGGCAAAGAGAACGGCTGGGGACATGGGCGCTGCGCTGGCGGCAAAGGGGAACAGGGGCAGAAATATACAGCAAAGCCCCTGTTTACGCCGGCCTCAGCAACCAGAAGGTTTTACTTTTTCCACTTCCAGGCCGAACCACGGACGCAGACGCGTGCCGATGACGTTGCCCAGGAAGGCGCAGACCAGCCACAGCCAGCCGTGCAGGCTGCCCGAGATGATGCCGCTGAAATACGCGCCGATATTGCAGCCGTAGGCCAGGCGCGCGCCGTAGCCGAGCAGCAAGCCGCCGACGATGGCGGCGATCAGCGAACGGCGCGGAATGCGCCACACGGGCGCGTAGCGGCCGGCCAGCGCGGCCGCCAGCATGGCGCCCAGCACGATGCCGATATCCATCACGGAAGTCTTGTCCTGCGTGATCGGCGCGGCCAGCGCGGCCGCGTTGGCCTTGGTCGACCAGTAGGCCCAGCTGGCCGTGTCGATGCCGATCGCCGAGGCGGCCTTCGCGCCCCACAGGGCAAACGCGGATGTCACGCCCCACGGACGGCCCGACAATGCAAGGGTGGCGAAGTTCAGCACGACGAGCGCGATGGCGCCCGCCACCAGCGGCCACGGCCCATGCAGCCATGGCGACGCGTGCGCGGGGCGCAAGGCCGGGGTGATGAGCTTGCCATGGCGGCGCTTTTCCACCAGCACCGTGATGCCGGCGATCAGCGCGAAGACGATCCAGTTCAGCGCCAGCGCGGGCGCCAGGCCCAGGGTCGTGACGAGGGAAATGGGTTTGAGCTGCGGCAGCGCCGTCCAGAACGGCATGTGCGCCGTGCCGATCACGGAGCCGACGATAAAGGCGACCAGGGTGATGATCATGCGCGTGCTGCCGCCGCCCACCGTGTACAAGGTGCCGGAAGCACAGCCGCCGCCCAGCTGCATGCCGATGCCGAAGATGAAGGCGCCGACAATGACGGAGGTGCCGGCGGGCGACACGAGGCCGGCGACGGGCGTGCCGAACAGGGTGCCGGCCGACAGCGCGGGGAAGAACAGCGCCACGCCGACTGCCAGCATGAGCATTTGCGCGCGCAAGCCATCGCCGCGGCCATCGGCGATGAAGACGCGCCAGGCGGAGGTAAAACCGAAGGCGGCGTGGTACAGGGTGATGCCCAGCAAGGCGCCCACCACGTACAGCGCGGCCTGGTTGATGCCCACCGTTTGCGCCAGGTACCAGGCGCCCAGAAGGATGAGCACCAGCGCGACGCCCAGCGGTTTCGGATTGATATCGGTGCGCAGGCGTAGCGGCGAAGCTGCAGTATCGGACATGATGGAGGACGCTAAAGGGAGGGAAACGCCATTTTCCCCCGTTTTGCTGTTTTCTGCCAGCAAGTTAGCCATGCGCCGGGCGCCGCCACGCCAGACGCCCCGTCACCCGGATCAAGGTGCGGGGCGGATGGCGAGGGCACGCACCGGCACGGCAAGCCCGCGCCTGCCTGCCCTGCGTGCCCGCTGCGGCGTCAGCTGGCGCGCATCACTTCGACAGCTTGACCTGCGTCAATTCCGCCGTCAGGTAGCCGACAGCGCCACTGGCCTTGCTGTTGTAGTTGGTGTTGATGATGATGTTGATCTGGTCCTTCAGCGCCGACGGCAGGCCGGGGAAACGGTTCCACTCGTCGCCCGGATGCTGGAAGTTGCTCATCACATAGGTCCAGCCATTGATCTCGTCGACCGCGTGCAAGCCCGTCGATTCCGCGCCGGCCGGGCAGGACAGCAAGCGGTCCAGCTTCCTGGTATCGACGTTGTAGGCCCACAGGAAGTTGTTCAGGTGGTTGCCGCTGTCCTCGCCGATGAACAGGGTGCGCAGTTTTTCCGAGAATTTCAGGTTGTCGGGACTGGCGATCTTGCCCGGATTGGCCGTGTTGCCCAGGCCATCGGCCGCGATGTCTTCGCCCGCGATCAGCAGGGTCGATTCGCTCGGCACCCATTCGCTGTCGATGGCCGCGCCCGTGTCATCCTTCTGGCCGCCCGCCAGCTTGTGCGATACGACGGCGCCCGCCACCAGTTTCTTGAACTTGACGTTGTGGCCGGCCACGTAGCCCGAGCCGCCTTCCACCATCGAGTCCTGGATATTGGCATAGGCCGAGTAGGCAATCTTGTCCTTGGCGTTGACCGTCGTGCCTTCGTTCTTGGTAAACGCCATGCTGCCACCCTTGAGGGCCGCGTAGCGGTGGGTTTCCAAAAAGGCGGCGGCTTTTTCCTGGCCGGCCTTGACGCGGACCCAGGCGGTTTTCTTGTTCAGCACGATCTTCGTGTAGCTGGCGTCGGACGGATCGGCCAGGGTCGAATCCATGATGTCCGTGGCCTTGATGCCGCCGTCGACCAGCGCCTTGATCTCGGCATGCGTCGCATGGCCCAGCTTGACCCATTGCAGCTTGCCGGTGGTGGTCTCGGTCAGCTGGGTCGTGTATTTGGCGACGTACAGGGTGCCGCCTGCCGCCAGGTCGGCGGCCTTGTCGGCCACGAACATGAACAGCCCGCCATTCGTGTAGTCATCGCCGCCCAGGATGGTGCGCTGGTCCGGCATCACCTGCACCAGTTCGCGCGAGTAGCGGCCCAGGCAGTAGTGCTTCTTGATGCTGCCGGTGCCGTCCGGGTTCACCGACACTTCCGGCAGGTGGCCGTAGTCGTAGGGATTGGCGGTCGCCGTATCGCCGAAGACGTTCTTGCTGAATTCCTTGAGCACGGCCAGGGTCTGGCCGCCCAGGCGCTGGTCGAAGGCATCGGGTTCGTACTCTTCGCTCGACAGATGGGTGTTCCACGGCGACAGGCTGGCGCCGCAGGTAATCCACAGGCCCTTCACCAGCGAGGTATCGACGTTGTGGTATTTCACCAGCGACAGCTTGCCGGTGGTCTGGTCCTGGTCCAGGGTCAGCACGGCGATCGGCGACGGCAGTGTGCCGTAGGTGGAAGCGCCCGCCTGGTTCAGCGAGTTGTATTCAAACTGTACCACGGCAAACACGGGCTTGCCCTTGACGCCCGTCACGGCGGCGTTGGCCACCGTCAGCATCGAGCTGCCGTCCGGCGAATCCGAGAAGAACTGGCGTTCCTTGCCCGGCACCGAACTGTCGATGATGGGCTGGTTCTTGATGTCGAAATAGCCGCCCGCGATGACGGTGCCGCCCTTGCCGTCCGGCACGCGGTCGCCCGTGAGGAAGAACGGCTGGTACGCCAGGTTATAGCTGTTGCTGCTGCCATCGCTGAAATTGACCTTGAGCTTGGAGCCGACGGTGGTCGTGGCCAGCGCGGCAGGCGAGCTTGCCAGCGGCGCGGCCATGCCGGTGAATTCCGCCGTGGTAAACGTCGCGGCGGGAACGACTGGCGGCGTTACCGCTGGCACGTCGTTGTCCGAACTGCCGCCACAACCGGACAGAAAGGCGCTGACGCCGGTCAAGCCGGCCAAAGGCAGCATGGGGGCACCGGCAAACAGTTGCAACAGGCGGCGGCGTGAAGACTCAGGGGCGTAATTCGACATTTTTTGTTTCTTCCGTTATAAATAAATATCGTGGGACAGACCTGCTTGAATACGAGGCCGGAGCATAAACGACAAATATTTCAGCTTGATTACAGGCAAGCCGCACCTCGGAAGCAAGAACGAGCGGACGCCCGGCCCTTCAATGCCCCGTCGCCCGCATCGCTTTTGCGCCAGCGGGGCGCGCGGGAATCGGGTTCAGACGGTCCAGGCGGCCGCTCAGCGCCGTCAAGCCGAATGCGCCCAGCACGACCAGCGCGCCGATCCAGCCCGTGTGCACCAGGCCCAGGTGCTCGACGATGAGGCCGCCGCCCCAGGCGCCGCCGGCGATACCCAGGTTGAAGGCGGCGATGTTCAGGCCCGAGGCGACGTCCACGGCGCGCGGCGTGAAGTGTTCCGCCTGCTGCACGACGTACACTTGCAGGCCGGCCACGTTGCCGAAGGCCACGGCGCCCCACAGCAGCACGGTCGCCACCACGAGCACGGGATGCGGCGCCGTGAAGGTCAGCAGCAGCAACACGCCTGCCAGCAGCAGGAAGATGCGTTTCAGGGCGCGCACCGGGCCATGCTTGTCGGCCAGCTTGCCGCCCCAGATATTGCCGAACGCCACGGAGACGCCATACACCAGCATCACCACGCCCACGGCGCCGGCGCTGAAACCGGCCACCTGCTGCAAAATCGGCGCAAGATAGGTAAAGGCGATGAAGGAGCCGCCATAGCCGACGGCCGTCATGGCGTACACCAGCAGCAGACGGGGCTGGGCCAGCACCTGCACCTGCTGCAGCAGGGAAGCCGGCTTGCTGTGGGCAATGGTCGACGGCACGTACAGCAGGCTGCCGATGAAGGCCACCACGCCCAGGGCGGAGACGGCGAGGAAGGTTTCGCGCCAGCCGAAATGCTGGCCAATGAAGGTGCCCAGCGGCACGCCCGTCACCAGGGCCACGGTCAAGCCCGTGAACATGATGGCGATGGCGCTGGCCGCCTTGTCTTTCGGCACCAGGGACGTGGCGATGGTCGAGCCGATGGAAAAGAACACGCCATGCGCCAGGCCGGTCAGGATGCGGGCGATGACGAGGGTTTCATAGCCCGGCGATTTCCAGGCCAGCAAGTTACCCAGGGTGAACAAGACCATCAGCGACAATAACAGGGTCTTGCGGGGAATCTTGCCCGTCAGGGCAGTCAGGACGGGGGCGCCGACGGCCACGCCCAGCGCGTACAGGCTGACCAGCAGGCCGGCCGACGGCAGGTTCACGCCCAGGTCGGCGGCGATGGTGGGCAACAGCCCGACGATGACAAACTCGGTGGTACCGATGGCAAATGCGCTGAGGGTCAGCGCGAGCAAGGCAATGGGCATGGCAAACTCCGATAAATGATGTTGGCATGCAGTATCGGGGTTTTCCTTGTTGCGAAAAATACCTCCCGCGGAAGAAGATAGTTGCGCGCAAATCAAGAATATGCCGCTCTGCTACACTGGCCGTATCAACACGGGGTCAACCACCATGAATTCAGAAAAACTGGCGCTGCTGCTCACGCGCGAAATGCCATACGGAAAATATCAGGGACGGCTGCTGGCCGATTTGCCGGGCCACTACCTGGGCTGGTTCGCGCGCGAGGGGTTTCCCTCGGGCGAACTGGGCAGTTTAATCGCGCTGATGTACGAGCTTGATCACAACGATCTGCGCAGCCTGCTCGACCCCTTGCGCACGCACAAGTCGCCGTGGCGGCCGGGCGCATAGCGCGGGCGGATCCCGGCGTTACACCGCGCGCACTTTCTTTGCCAGCATGGCGCTGAACTCGCCGTTTTCCACCAGCTGTTGCAATTCGCTGGCACCGCCGATCAGCACGCCATTGACAAAAATCATGGGAAACGTGGGCCAGCCCGTCCACATCTTGAGCGCATTGCGGCGGTGCCACTGGCTCAGGTAGCTGCCGTATTGCAGGTAGGTGTACGGCGTGCCCAGCACGTCGAGAATCTTGCGCGCCTTGCGGGGAAACGGGTTGAGCGCCATGCCGACCACGACGACCTGGTGCGCGGCAATGGCCGCCTGCACTTCGCGCACGATGTCCGTGTGCTTGCTGCCGATCAATGGACGGGCGGCGGGATGGATCTGGGATTCGTCGAGAATGGCGCGGGGCATGGAAGGAAGTCCTGTCAAAAGGGAAAATGGCACACGTGTGCAGGTAGCCCATTGTGGCATGCCACGGGCGTTTTTAGCGCAGCGGGCCCAAGGACTGCTGCGTGCGGATGATATTCGTCAGCGTGCGCAGCGCCGGGTGATTGTGGCGGCGGCTGCTGTAATACATGTGGAACGGCTCGCCCTTGACGCCATGCTCGGCCAGCACGGCTTGCAGGCTGCCATCGGCCAGCTCGGCGGCGATGCGCTGCTCCAGCAGGTAGGCGAGGCCGACACCGGCCTTGGCGGCCATGATGGACGTGGCCGTGTCATTGATCGTGATGGCGCCCGGCACCCGGATGCGGCGCGTGCCGCGACCCTGGCGCAATTCCCACTTGTAGCTGGAATTATCCCCCAGCAATAGCTGCAGGCAGGTATGCCCGACAAGCTCGTCCGGATGCAACGGCGTGCCGCGGCGCGCCAGGTAGGCGGGCGCCGCCGCCACGATCCAGCGCTGCGGCCCGCTCAGGGGCACGGCGATCATGTCTTCCGGCACATGGTGGCCATAGCGGATGCCCGCGTCATAGCCTTCCGCCACGATATCGATGGGCCGGTCCTCGACGACGACGGTGAGGCGCACATCGGGACACAGGCGCGCAAATTCCGGGATGGCGGGCGCCACCAGCAGGTGCGCCGCGTCGGCAAAGACGTTGATGCGCAGCTCGCCATAGCGGCCGGCGCCCGGCGCATCGAGTTCCGCCAGCGCCTGGCCGATCTTGTCGAAGCCCTCTTCCAGGCGCTGCGCCAGGTCGCGGCCGATGTCGGTCGGCGCCACGGCACGGCTGGAACGGTTCAGCAGCTTGGTGGCGAGGCGCCCTTCCAGCCGGCGCATGGCGTGGCTGACGGCCGACGGCGTCAAGCCCAGCTGAATGGCGGCGCCCTTGAAACTGCGCGTGCGCATGATGGTGAGGAAAATGCGCAAGTCTGGCAGGTCGACGCGGTCGAAGATGGACATGGATGAATTTCGCTCAATCTGACGATGAATCTGGTTCACCTGAAATCTTAGCACGGCGCCCGCGATCACGGCTATAACTAGGACCTTGAAGCATTGCAACAACTCATGGCATCAAGGAGCAGAACACATGAAACAACGAATATTGGGAAATAGCGGACACAGCGTGTCTGAAATCGGCTTTGGCGCCTGGGCCATCGGCGGCGCCTGGGGCGACGTCAGCAAGGAGGATGCGAAGGCGGCCCTGCACGCGGCGCTCGACCAGGGCACGAGCTTCCTCGACACGGCCGACGTCTACGGCGATGGCCGCTCGGAACGCTTCATCGCCGAAGTGCTGCGGGAGCGCGGCGGCGCGCGGCCACTGGTGGCGACCAAGATCGGCCGGCGCCTGGCGCCCCATGTGGCCGAAGGCTACACGCGGGAAAACCTGACGGCCTTCGTCGAACGCTCGCTGGACAATCTGCAGACGGATTGCCTCGACCTGGTGCAGCTGCACTGTCCGCCCCCGGCCGTCTATTACCAGCCCGAGGTGTTCGATGCCATGGATAGGCTCGTCAGCGACGGGAAAATCCGCCAGTACGGCGTTTCCGTGGAAAAGGTCGAGGAAGGCTTGAAAGCCATCGAGTACCCGAACGTCGCCTCGGTGCAAATCATTTACAACATCCTGCGCCAGCGTCCCGCCTCGCTGTTTTTCGCGGAGGCGAAAAAGCGCGGCGTCGGCGTGATCGCGCGCGTGCCACTGGCCTCGGGCTTGCTGAGCGGCAAAATGCATGCCGGCACGGCCTTTGCGGCGGATGACCATCGCGCCTTCAACCGCCATGGCGAAGCGTTCGACAGGGGCGAAACCTTTGCCGGCGTGCCGTACGAAGTGGCGCTGCCGCTGGTGGAGGAAATCCGCGCCCTGGTGCCGGAAGGTTGCACCATGGCGCAATTCGCCCTGCGCTGGATCCTGATGGAAGACGCCGTCAGCACCGTCATCCCCGGCGCCAGGAATGCGCGGCAAGCCCAGGCCAATGCCGGTGCCAGCTCCATGCCGGCCCTCTCCCCCGCGACCATGGCGGCCCTGCGCACGCTGTACCAGCAAGGGGTGGCCCACTTCGTCCACCAGCGCTGGTAAGCGTCGTCAGCGCCTCATGCGCCGCCCAGCGGCACGTGCAAGCCCATCTTCAGGCAAGTCAGGGCCACCGAAGTGCGGAAGCGCCGCACATTGTCGTCGCCGCCGAACAGGCGCTCCGTCAGCGCCTCATATTCGGCCATGGTGCCAGCCGTGATGATCAGCAGGTAATCGGCTTCGCCGGTAATGCCATAGCATTGCTGGATGGCCGGTTCGGCCAGGATGCGCGCGCGCAAGCCTGCCGTGCGCAGCGGGTGCTCGTCGTGCAGGTGCACTTCCACCGTCAGGGTCAGGGGCCGGCCCAGGCGGCTGGCGTCAAGCACGGCCACCTCGCCGCGGATCACGCCGCTCTCGCGCAGGCGCCGGATGCGCCGCTGCACGGCGGGCGCGGACAGGTGCACGGCCTGGGCGATCTCGCGCTGCGACGTCGTGTTATCGCGCTGCAAGATTTCGAGGATGGCCAGGTCGAAGGCGTCGAGCGCGGGTCCGGTGGCCGCCTTGGTGAGCGAAAGTTGCGTCATGGTGGTCAAAATAAAGTACAAATATCGGATCAGACACAATAAACTTTCGCCATCCCGATATCAAGCCCCAAAGCCTCCGCCATGCCATTGCGCCGTTATTCTTCCTTCATTCCCTTGCTGGCCATCCTCGGCTCCGTCACCTGCCTGGGCCTGGGCACCTCGTGGGCCAAGCACAGCCTGTTTCCGCTGGTCGGCGCCCAGGGTACGACGGCCGTGCGCGTAGGCTTTTCCGCCCTGTTGCTGCTGCTGTTCTGGCGCCCGTGGCGCTGGCAGCTGAGCCGCGCGGACCTGCGCACGGTAGCCCTGTATGGCGCGGCGCTGGGCTTGACGAACCTGTGCTTTTACATGGCCTTGCGCACGATTCCGTTCGGCATCGCCGTGGCGATCGAGTTTTCCGGCCCGCTGGCCGTGGCGCTGTTCGCGTCGCGTCGCCCGCTCGACTTCGTCTGGGTGGCGCTGGCCGTGGCGGGACTGGGGCTGCTGCTGCCGCTGGGCCACGATGTCAGCAACCTGGACCCGGCCGGCGTGCTGTTCGCGCTGGCCGCCGCCGTGTGCTGGGCCACCTATATTCTCTTCGGCAAGCGCGCCAGCCACCTGCATGCAGGCCATTCCGTGTCGCTCGGATTGACCATGGCCGCGCTGGTGGTGGTGCCCGTGGGCGTGGCGCACAGCGGCGCCGCCCTGCTCTCGCCAGCCGTGCTGGCCGTGGGCCTGGGCGTGGCCTTCGTTTCCAGCGCGATTCCCATTTCACTGGAAATGGTGGCCCTGAAGCGCTTGACGCCGCAGGCCTTCGGCATCATGAGCAGCATGGAACCGGCCGTGGCCGCCATGCTGGCCTTTATCCTGCTGGACGAGCGCCTGGACGCGCCCCAATGGCTGGCCATCGGCATGATCATGGCAGCGTCGATGGGCAGTTCCTACATGGCGCAGCGCTTGACGAAACCGGCGCCGGCCGCCGCCGTGCATACCTGAAGCGCCGCTGGCCTCAATGCACGGCCGCGCCTGCCACATGCGCCGCCAGGTTCCTGCGCGCCAGCCAGGCCAGCGGCAGCAGGGCCAGCAGCGCCGCCGCCACGCCGGCCCATGGCGACAAGGCCATCAGGTGGCGCGACACCATCAGCGCCCCCAGCATCGAGCCAAAGGAAATGCCGAGATTAAAGGCGGAGATGTTCAGCCCGGAAGCAAAATCGACGGCGCGCGGCGTGTAGCGCTCGGCCGTGGCCAGCATGCCGGCCTGCAGGGCGGGCGACAGGCCAAAGGCGAACACGCCCCACACGAACAGCATCACCGTCATCATCCATGGCGAAGTGATGCACAGGGCCACGCCCACTTGCGTGGCGGCCAGCAGCAACAGCATCAGGCGCAGCGCCTTTTGCCAGCCCAGGTGGCTCGTCAGGTAGCCGCCCGCCAGGTTGCCGGCAAAGGTGGCGGCGCCAAACACGATCAGCAAGGCGCTGGCCATGGCGGCGGAAAAACCCGTCACGTCCGTCAGGATGGGCGTAATAAACGTAAATGCGGCAAAGCTGCTGCCAAAGCCGAACGTGGTGACGGCCATCATCGTCAGGATGGGGCCGCTGCCGAGGGCCGCCAGCTGCGTCATGGCCTTGCCGCCCTTGCCCTGCTGCAAGCCCGCCGGCAGCCAGCGCGCCATGGCCGCCAGGCCCAGCGCGGCCAGCACGACGACGGCAAAGAAGGGCAAGCGCCAGCCCATCAGGTTGCCGAGGAAGCTGCCGAAGGGCACGCCGATGACCATGGCCAGCGTCAAGCCCGCAAACATCACGGAAATCGCCCTGCCCGCCTGCGCCTTGCTGACGAGGCTGGCGGCCACGGTGGCGCCGATGGCAAAGAAGGTGCCATGCGCCACGGCCGTGATGACCCGGCCAAACAACAAGAGTTCAAAGGTGTGCGAGAAAGCGGCCAGCAAGTTGCCGGCAAGGAAAACGCTCATCAGCCCCAGCAGCGCCGCCTTGCGCGGCAGGCGCGACATCAGCAGCACTAGCAGCGGCGTGCCGATGGCCAGCGCCAGCGCATACAGGCTGACCAGCGAGCCGGCTGATTCTATCGAAATATGCAAGTCTTTCGCGATCGTGGGCAGGATGCCGACGACGATGAATTCGGTCACGCCGATGGCGAAGGCGCCGACGGCCAGCGCCAGCACGCCAGGCGGCATCTTGGCTTGGGTGGAAACAGGGTGTGCGGTGGTCATGATGGCTCCGGCGTATGGTTCAAGCCAGCCAGTGTATCGGGCATTCCACTTTTGATATAGACTTTGAAAATGGAAACACCTGTGAAATGGATTCAATAATGGCCAGGCAAGACATCAACCGCGCCTTCGAGATGGCCGTATTTGCCGCCGTGGTGGAAACGGGGGCCTTTTCCGCCGCCGCGCGCCGCCTGGCCCTGACGCCATCGGCCGTCAGCAAGCTCGTCAATCGCCTGGAAGCGCGGCTCGGCGCGCGGCTGCTCCAGCGCAGCACGCGCCAGCTGCACACCACGCCCGAAGGCGACGCCTTCTTTGTGCAATGCAAGCGCATCCTCGACGATATCGACGGCGCCGAACGCGAAGCGGCGCAGGGGGCGGCGCCGCGCGGGCGCCTGCGCATCAACTGTTTCGTGCCGTTCGGCGTGCGCCATCTGCTGCCCATCCTGCCCGAATTTTCCCGCCGCTATCCCGACATCGTGCTCGACATCGTCGTCAGCGACGCCATCGTCGACTTGCTGGAAGACCGCACCGACATCGCCATCCGCACGGGCAAGCTGAAGGAATCGAACCTGGTGGCGCGCAAGCTGGGCGAAGACCCGATGGTCGTCGTGGCGTCGCCGGCATACGTGGCGCGCCATGGCCTGCCGCGCACGCCCCAGGACCTGTCCGGACACAATCTGCTGGCGTTCAACTTCCGCTGCCAGAATGAAACCTGGCCCTTCCTCGACGGCGCCGGCGGCACCGTGCAGGTGGCGCCGCAGGGCAATACCTGCGTCAGCGATGGCGAAAGCATGCGCCAGCTGGTGCTGGCGGGCATGGGACTGGGCCGTTTTTCGCTCCAGCACGTGCAGCGCGATCTTCAGCAGGGCGATTTGCTCCCTGTGTTGCAGGATTACAATCCGGGCGACAGGGAGCTCGTGCACGCCGTCTTCGTGGGCCCGGGCCAGCAAGTGCCGGCCCGCGTGCGCGTGATGCTCGATTATCTGCTGGAAAAAGTACGACTGGGCTGAGCGCCGCCCGCCCGCAGCGCGCCGTATAATCGGCCGCATGATGGACTTTCCAGGGAGCCGCGTCATGAACGATGACCTGATCCGCGCCTTGCAAGCGCGCTTTGGCAAGCACATGCACCGCCATCCGGGACTGGCGTGGGACAAGGTGCTCGCGCGCCTGCACGCCCATCCCGCCAGCCTGGCCGCCTTGCGGAAAATGGAAGACACGGGCGGCGAGCCGGACGTCATCGGGCAAGCCGGCGAGCAAGGCACCGTCACGTTTTTCGATTGCTCGGCCGAAAGCCCCATCGGCCGCCGCAGCCTGTGCTTCGACCCTGCCGCATTGGCCGCGCGCAAGCAAAACAAGCCGGCAGGCAGCGCCGTCGGCCTGGCGCAGGAATGGGGCATTGAATTGCTGACGCAAGCGCAGTACCGGCAGTTGCAGGAGCTGGAGCCGTTCGACCGCAAGACCTCGAGCTGGATCGCCACGCCGGCAAGCATCCGCGCCCTGGGCGGCGCCCTGTTTTGCGACCGCCGCTATGAGCAGGTATTCGTGTACCACAATGGCGCCGAGTCGTATTATGCGGGCCGCGGCTTTCGTGGCTTGCTGCAGGTCTGAGCGCCGCGCGTGCAAGGCACTCCAGCTCAGAGCGCCTCTTCCAGGCGCAGCTGCCGGCCTTCGTCGAGCATCAGCTCGAACTCGGCCGCGGGCACGGCGGCGCTGAACAGATAGCCTTGCAGCTGGTCGCAACCCAGTTCGCGCAAGAAACGCATCTGCTCGGCCGTTTCCACCCCTTCGGCGACGATTTCCTGGCGCAGCTGCTGCGCCATGGTGACGATGGCGCGGGCGATGGCGCAGTCGTTTTCCTCGAACGGCAAGCCGATGACGAAGGAGCGGTCGATTTTCAGGGTGCTGATGGGGAATTTCTTCAGGTAGGCCAGGCTGGAATAGCCGGTGCCGAAATCATCGAGCGCCAGCGCCAGGCCCATGGCCACCAGCTGGTTCATGATGTCGATGACCTTGTCGGCGCCGCGCATCAAGAGGCTTTCCGTGATTTCCAGCATGATCTGCTCGGGCCGCACGCCGTAGCGTTCCAGTACGGCCGCTATGCGCGCGGGCAATTGTTCATCGAACTGGCGCGCCGACAGGTTGACGGCGATGGCCGGCATGTGCAGGCCCCGGTCTTCCCAGCTGCGGATCTGGCGGCACGCCTCGTCCAGCACCCAGGTGCCCAGTTCCAGGATCAAGCTGGTTTCCTCGGCGACGGGGATGAAAACGCCGGGCGAGACCATGCCGCGCATCGGGTGCTTCCAGCGCAGCAAGGCTTCCGCGCCCACGATGCGCCCGCTCGCCAGGCTCACTTTCGGCTGGTAATGCAGTTCCAGCTCCTTGTCGCCCAGCGCCAGGCGCATTTCGCTCTCCAGGCGCAGATGTTCCTTGGCGCGCCGGTTCATGTCTTCGCGGTAGAACAGGAAGGTCGATTCGATCGTCTGCCCCGCCTTGGCCACGGCCACGTCGGCAAAGCGGAACAGGGCCGGCGCTTCCAGCCCGTCTTCCGGATACACGGTGATGCCGATGCTGGCGCCCACGTGCAAGGCGTGCGCATCGATGTTGATCGGCGCCTCCAACAGGTTGAGCAGCTTTTGCGCCACGTTGGCCGCGTGTTCGCGCTTTTCGATGTGCAACAGGGCCACGACGAACTTGCTGTTGTCGACGCGCGCCAGGATGTCGGCGTCGCGCAGGGCGCCACGGAACAGCTGGCCGATGGCGATCACCAGCTGGTCGCCCACTTCATGCCCCAGGGTATCGCTGATGGAACCGATGCGGCTGATGTCGATGACCATCAGGGCGCCATGCGTGCCCTGCCGCTTCGCTTCGGCCAGGCCCTGGTCCACCAGCTGGTTCAGCAGGCAGCGGTTGGGCAAGCCCGTCAGGCTGTCGTAATTGGCCATGCGCTGCATGCGCGCTTCGGCATCCTTGTGCACCGAAATATCGGAAAACAGGGAAAACACGTGGCTGATCTCGCCGTACTCGTCACGCACGACGCTGATGGTGACGTCTTGCGGGAACAGCTGGCCATTCTTGCGCTTGCCGATGATTTCGCCGCGCCAGGAACCGTGGCCGCGCATGGCGGCGCGCACCTTGGCGCGGAAGTCGGGGTCATGCACGCCCGAGCGCAGCAAGTCCGGCGTGCGGCCGATGGCCTCGGCCGGCGAATAGCCGGTGATGCGGCTGAAGGAACTGTTGATGGAGACGATGCGCTCTTCCGCATCCGTGATCAGCACGGCTTGCTCGCTGTCTTCGATGATGCGCGCGTGCAACTTGACCTTGTCCACGTCGGACAGCGGCTCGCTCATGGCCGACAGGCGCACGGCCATGCCGCACACCTTGCCCGCCTGGTCGTGCATCACGTGGCGGTGCATGCGCAGCCACGTCACCATGCCCGACTTCTTGCGCCGGCGCACATCGGTGGCGACGTCGCCCGGCGCCGCGCGCAGCTCCAGCACGCTCGCTTCCGCATCGTCTTCCGGGTACAGGAACAGGATATGCTGGCCCAGCGCTTCCAGTTCGGAATAGCCGAACATCTGCTCGGCGCCATGGTTCCAGCCGATCAGGAAGCCGTCATGGTCGATTTCCAGCAAGGCGTCGGCAGGCGCCACGCGCACCACGGGCCGGCTGGCGCCGCGCAAGCGCTCCAGTTCCTCTTGCAGCCGCGCCAGGGTGGCCGCCTGCTGCGGCCCCGCCTGCTCACTGGCTTCCTGGGACAGGCGCAGGCACAGCGCGACTTTCGCCTCAAGCACGGCAACCCCGCGCTGAAGGCAAGCCAGGGGAACATATCAGGGGCGCTGCGGTCTGTGTAATCATCAAAATCCCACTATGGGGCATGGAGTCGGGCCAGAAATACGATAACAATACTGTGAATATGGTAACTTAAAAATGTTGGCGTATGTCAACATTTTGCACGCATGGCAGAATGGCGCGGCAGTGTCAGCCCGGCTGCCAGGCACGCCCCGGCAGATGCTGCGCCAGGCGGGCAAACACGTCCGCTTCGCGCATGCGCGCCAGCCACCAGCGCAATGCGGCGCCATCCTCGCCCACCCGCCACGCCAGGTAAAACGTTTCCGACGGTTTCGGCTCTTCCACGGCTTTTTCCACCAGCACGCCGCGTTCGATGGCGGCGCGGGCGCACGGCCCCGGCAGGAAGCCGAAGCCCAGGCCCAGCATCTGGTAATCGAACTTGACCTGCATGTTCGGCACCGTCAGCGCATCTTGCCCCAGCAGCAGGCCCACCGTGCGCGGCGCCATCTGGCGCGCCGAATCGGCCACCACCACGGCGCGGTGCTGCTGCAGGTCGCCGCGCGACAGCGGCCCCGGCAGCTGCGCCAGCGGGTGCGTGGGCGCCACGGCAAAGACGAAGTCCAGCATGCCGATCGGCTGCGAAATATAGCCGCCGCCGGCCGGACCGTCGCCGGGCGCGCCCACCAGCAAGTCGACGCGGCGGTCCAGCAGCGCTTCCCAGGTGCCCGACAGGGCATCCTGCGCCAGGCGCAGGCGCGTCTGCTGCGCCACGTCATAAAAGGCGCGCACGTCATCGGCCAGGGCCACGGCGGAAAACATGGAATCGAGGCCGATGGCCAGTTCCGTTTCCCAGCCCGACGCCACCCGGCGCACGCGGTGTTCCAGGTCTTGCGCCGCCTTCAGCAGGTAGCGCCCCTCCTTCAACAATTCCTGGCCGGCCGCCGTCAGCACGACTTTCGGGCCGTTGCGCTGGAACACCTGCACGCCCAGGTCGTCTTCCAGCTTGGCCACCGTGTAGGAAATGGTGGACGGGACTTTGTGCAACTCCTTGCCGGCCGACGAGAACGATCCCCGGCGGTCGATGGCGTCGACAATTTGCAGTGCTTCCAGGCTCAGTCTTAACATTCGATTTTTTCGATCATAGGTCGCAA
Organism: uncultured Janthinobacterium sp.; assembly: GCA_963530105.1. Lineage (GTDB taxonomy): Bacteria > Pseudomonadota > Gammaproteobacteria > Burkholderiales > Burkholderiaceae_D > Janthinobacterium. The sequence goes on along the minus strand of CAUSDR010000039.1, from coordinate 2,245 downwards.
GATTTTCCGTTTTTCTTTCGCTGCAGAGGGGCCTATACTTTCTCCATTGTACAGCGAAGGGCAGCAAAGGCGCCATGGCATACCGCCCGGCGACTAGCCTTCGAAATTATCGCACATTAACTTATAGAAACGGAGTCCACCATGTTACAGATTCGTCATAGCGAAGAACGCGGCGCCGCCAACCACGGCTGGCTCAATTCCCACCACAGCTTTTCCTTCGGCAGCTACCACGATGCCAATCACATGGGTTTTGGCCCGTTGCTGGTGATCAATGAAGACCGCGTCACGCCAGGCCAGGGATTCGGCACGCACGGCCACCGCGACATGGAAATCATTTCCTATGTGCTGGACGGCGCGCTGGAACACAAGGACAGCATGGGCACCGGTTCCGTATTGCACTACGGCGACGTGCAGCGCATGAGCGCCGGCAGCGGCGTGCGGCACAGCGAGTTCAACCACTCGTCCACGGACGGCTTGCACTTCCTGCAGATCTGGATCCAGCCAAACGTGACGGGCATCCCACCTAGCTATGAAGAGAAACATTTCACGCCGGAAAGCAAACGGGGCAAGCTGCGCCTGATCGCTTCGTCCGACGGGCGCCAAGGTTCCGTGCTGATCCACCAGGATGCGGCCATCTACGCCAGCATCCTGCAGGAAGGCGAACAGGCCGAACATGCGCTGGACGACGGCAGCATCGCTTACGTGCACCTGATCCGCGGCAGCCTGGTGGTCAATGGCACGCCCCTGAAAGCGGGCGATGCGCTGAAGCTGACGCAGGAAGCGCGCGTGATCATCACCCAGCCCGAAGAGGCGGAATTCCTGGTATTCGACTTGCCTAAATAATTGATAAATATAAAGAAAGAAAACATCATGGAAAACAAAACCACTCTGCTGCTGCCCCTCGGCCGCGCCGCCCTTGGCGTGCTGTTCTTTGTGTCGGGCTTGCTGAAAATCGGCGGCTTTGCGGGCGTGGCCGGCTACATGGCCAGCCAGGGCTTGCCGCTGGCGAATATCCTGCTCGTCGGCGTCATCGCCCTGGAAGTGGGCGGCGGCCTGTTGCTGATCACGGGCTGGCAGGCGCGCTGGGCGGCCCTGGCGCTGGCGCTGTTCCTGATCCCGACGACGCTGGTCTTCCACGCCTTCTGGAGCGCCGATGCGGCCCACTTCCAGGACCAGCTGACCAATTTCCTGAAGAACCTGTCCATCTTCGGCGGCATGCTGCTGCTGGTGGAGCGCGGCTTCGGCAAGGCCGGCCGTCTTGCAAAAGCCTGATCCGGCCGCAATTAGAGGCAGCACACCAGGCATTCCAGCCTTCACATATCAGCCAGGGGAAATGGTTTCCCCTGCTTTTTGGTATGATGACAGGGCGCGCCGGCACCGGAGTGGCCAGGCGCGCCTTTATTTTTGAACATTACCTATATGAGCACACACATGCAAAGCGGCGCAGACATCCTGGCGACAGGCGAATTGGATTACACGACTTCCTGCGCACTGCCGACGCCGTGGGCCCAGTTCACCCTGCACGCATTTGTCGAGCACGCCACGGGCAAGGAACACCTGGCCATGGTGCTGGGCGATATCGGCGACGGCGAACCGGTGCTGGCGCGCGTGCATTCCGAGTGCCTGACGGGCGACGTGCTGTTCTCGCAGCGCTGCGATTGCGGCGCCCAGCTCGAAGGCGCCCTGAAGCGCATCGCGGAAGAAGGCCGCGGCATCCTGCTGTACCTGCGCCAGGAAGGGCGCGGCATTGGCCTGATCAACAAGATCCGCGCCTACCGCCTGCAGGAAGCGGGCGCCGACACGGTGCAGGCGAACGAGCAGCTGGGCTTCAAGGCCGACGCGCGCAACTACACACTGTGCAAGCCCATGTTTGCGCAATTCGGCGTGCACAGCCTGCGCCTGATGACGAACAATCCGCGCAAGATCGCCGCCATGGAAGCGCTGGGCATCGCCGTGGCCGAGCGGGTGCCGCTGCTGGTCAACCGCAATGCCTTCAACCAGCACTACCTGAATACCAAGCAAAGCAAGTTGGGTCACATGATGACGCCCGTGACGGCGCCGGCGCTGGAAGACGGCGCCCTGTAAACATTCCCGGCTGGCGCGCAGCCGCGCGCTTCCGCTGCGCTCCTGCTCACGCACAAAGGATGCATGAAATTATCTGACTTCGCTTTCCTGCTGGCCGGCCTGTGCGCCGGGGCAGGCGCGCACGCGGCGCCGGCGCCGGCCGCGGCCGCCACCGCTGCGA
>CAUSDR010000038.1:0-22286 GCA_963530105.1 uncultured Janthinobacterium sp. | reverse complement strand
CATCGTCGGCCAGTACACGGTCAGGCAGCTGAAGCTGGGCGGTATCGCGCGCGTGGCGCCCGCCCCGCCATCGTCGCCCTCCATGCACTTCGACACCTATATCGTGTTCCGCAAGAGCGCCGCGTCGCCGGCGCTGGCCGCCGCCTTCGACCGCGTGTTCCGGCAGATGCGCCAGGACGGCACTTTCGCGCGCATCACTTCCGCCTACCTGGGCGCCCCACTCCTGGAACCATGACATGAAAACCCGCACGCCCCTGCTGCGCATCACCATGATACTGGGCGCCCTGCACGCCCTGCTGGGCTGGCTGCTGCTGCCGGCGCTGCCCGTCGGCCTAGCCGGCTGGCTGCTGGGCGGCCTGGTCTTGCTGGCCTCGACCATGCTGATGCCGATGACGATCTTCGCCCGCGCCGTCACCAATGACGCGCGCCTGGCCGACCGTTTGAGCTGGGCCGGCTCGCTGTGCATGGGCTTTTTTTCCTCGCTGTTCGTGCTCACCGTGCTGCGCGCCCTGCTGATGCTGGTTCCCGCCGCGCGCCCGCATGCGCAGGCGTCCGCCGTGGCGGTACTCGCCCTGGCGCTGCTGGCGACCATCGTCGGTTTCATCAATGCCCGCCGGGTGGCGCGCGTGCGCGAGGTGGCGGTGCCCATCGCCGGCCTGCCGCCGGCGCTGCACGACTTCACCATCGTGCAGCTGAGCGACATCCACGTGGGCGCCACCATCAAGCGCGCCTATGTGGAAGCCATCGTCGCGCGCGCCAATGGCCTGCAGGCGGACGCCGTCGCCATCACGGGCGACGTGGTCGATGGCACGGTGGCGCAACTGGGCGCCCATACGGCGCCGCTGGGCGAGCTGCGCGCGCGCCACGGCGTGTTTCTGGTGACCGGCAACCACGAATACTATTCGGGCGCCGCGCCGTGGGTGGCGGAATTTCGCCGCCTGGGCCTGCGCGTGCTGATGAACGAGCACGCGGTGCTCGAACACGACGGCGCGCGCCTGGCGCTGGCCGGCGTCACCGACTTCAATGCGGCCAGTTTCGACCCGGCCCAGGCAAGCGACCCGCAAGCGGCCATTGCCGGCGCGCCGGCGACCATCCCGCGCATCCTGCTGGCGCACCAGCCGCGCAGCGCGCCCGAGGCGGAAGCGGCCGGCTACGACGTGCAATTGTCCGGCCATACGCACGGCGGCCAGTTCTGGCCATGGAATCTGTTCGTGCCGCTGCAGCAGCCCTACGTGGCGGGCCTGCACCGGCGCGGCCGCCTGTGGATTTATGTCAGCCGCGGCACCGGCTACTGGGGTCCGCCCAAGCGCATCGGCGCGCCGGCGGAGATCACGCGGCTCAGGCTGGTGGCGGCGTAAGCCGGCGTCATGGCAAACTGATCGTCGCAGACGCGCCTGCGCCTAGACGGTTTCACGAATTCGGCTGCCCTCCAGGGCAGCTGCTAATTTTCCCGCAGTTCGCGAGTCCGGATGGCTTACCCCGTAAGCAAAGACCATGCAGCCCATGTAAATGATCAGAACCACATCGAACCATTTTGAACGAAAAAAACCATACCTGACGTAATCATCAGGGACGATATCGGCGCCAATGGCGGCATCGCTTCTTAATGTGCGGAAGAGCTTCCACGCGCCATCCAACTGAAAAAATGTGCCTGCAATAACCCAGCCCCATGAGAACTCAGGGCTTAACTTTCCGCAGCCAGTTAAAAAATGTACATCGATGAATATTGCAATCGCCAATACGGATAAAAAATATCTTTTTGGTGTTAGGCATTTTATTCACGCCTGTTCCGTCCAGCTGGCCATCCAGCGTTCAAAACGCACCACCACGGCCGGCGGATTCAGGCGCGCCATGGCGCCTGCCACCGGCTCGCTGTCGCTGACCTCGAACAGCAGCACGCTCTCGTGGCGCTGCGCGCCCGTGCCCAGGCATCCCTCGGCGTCGAGCTGCGCCAGCGCGGCGATGCAGGCGTCGAACACGCCGCCGCGGAAGATGGCGAAATCCACGTCGAACGGCAGCCCGCGGTGGGCCTGCAGGAGCAACCGGTAGGCGCTGTCGAAGTAGGCGCCGCCATCGTCAAACGCCCATTCGGCGGGATTCCACAGCATTTCCTCGCCATACTCCGAGGCAGCCAGCGCCTCGCGGCTATTCGCCACCAGGCCGATGGTCATGGCGCTGTCGTCGCTCACCAGCGCGACAGCGTCGATATGCTGCTCCGGATGCGCGCGGCGCACGGCAGCGACAGCCAGGCGCGCGGCATCCGCCACCAAGGTTTGCAGCAGCGCGAAATCGAATACGGCGGGGTCGATCAGGCTTGCGCGCGCCAGCGCATGGCCATCGGCGAGGGCGGCCTGGCAATGCGCCAGGTAAGCGGCATGCGCTTGCGCTGCGCCGGCGTAGTCAGTGCGCGTCTCCTCGCCCCACGTCATGGCCGCGCCGCTGGCCGTCCAGACGGTGGTGCCGAACACGCGCGCTTCCCGGAAGCGGGCCGGCTGGTCGCCGTCGAAGGTATAAAACAGGCTGTAATGGCTATGCATGGGAATTGTTCATCGTTCAATCGGGCCGCATCTGCGCGGCGAAATCGCGCTGGCGGAACTGCTCCAGCAAAAAATCGACGAACACGCGCGTCTTCGCGGGCAAGAGCTTCTTGCTGGGATAGTACACGGACAAGGGGCCGGAATCGGCATGCCAGCCAGGCAGCAGGCGCACCAGGGCGCCGCTGCGCAGATGCGCCAGCGCGTGCGGCATGGGCAAGAGCGCCACGCCGACGCCCAGAATGGCCGCCTGCGCCATCGCTTCCGGGTCGTCGAAGATGGCGCGCGGCCGGCATTCGGCCACGCCTTCACCGCCCTGGCCGTCGCGCAGTATCCAGCTGCGCAATCTGCCGCTGCCGGCCGAGCGGCGCGCCACGCCGTCGAAGTGCGCCAGGTCCGACGGATGCGCGGGCATGGCCTTGCCCTGCATGAAGGCGGGCGACGCCGTGGCGACGATGCGCACATGGCCCAGTTCGCGCGCCACCACGCCCGGCGTCAGCTCGATGCCGCCGCCGATGGCGACATCGAAACCTTCGCCGATCAAGTCCACCTGCCGGTTGTCGAAATGGCAGTCGGGGATCACGCCCGGGTGGCGCGCGATGAAGTCGCCCAGCAAGGGCACCACATAGCTGCGCCCGAACGATGGCGCCATGCTGATTTTCAGGATGCCGGCCGGCTGGCCGCCCTCTTCCGCCACGCCGGCGATCGCCTCCTGCAAGGTGGCCAGGGCGCCACCGATCTGCTGCAGGAAGCGCTCGCCCCCTTCCGTCAGGGTCAGTTTGCGCGTGCTGCGCTGGAACAGCCGCAGTCCCAGGCCCGCTTCCAGGCGCGCCACGTTCTTGCTGACGGCGGCGGGCGTCAGGCCCAGGCGGCGCGCGGCGGCGGAAAAACTGCCCAGCTCGGCCGACAGCACGAATGATGGCAAGTGATTAAATGCATCCATGCGCCTATTCTACCCGCTCATTTGATATGTATGGTTTAAAGTGATTGTAGCGATTCACGGCTAGCGCGGCAGGAATGAAAGGCAGATACTGAGCTTCTCGACTCATCACACAGAAAGCCCATCATGCAAACCCAAGCCAACACCAGCACTTCCCTGCCACTGCAAGACAAGATCGCCTTTGTGACGGGCGGCTCGCGCGGCATCGGCGCCGCCATCGTGCGCCGCCTTGCCAGCCAGGGCGCCAACGTCGTCTTCACCTATCAAAGCTCCGCCGCCGAAGCGCAGGCGCTGGCCGCCACGGTGGAGGCGGACGGCGGAAAATCCCTGGGCGTGCAGGCCGATGCGGCCGACGCCAGCGCCCTGACGGCGGCCATCGACAAGGTGGCGGCGCAGTTTGGCCGCATCGATATCCTCGTCAACAACGCGGGCGTTTTCCTGCCCGGCGCCATCGACGATTTTTCGCTGGCGGACTTCGACAAGACCCTGGCCGTCAACGTGCGCGCCGTGTTCGTCGGCATCAAGGCCGCTGTGGCGCACATGGGGACGGGCGGGCGCATCATCAACATCGGCAGCACGAATGCGCACCGCATGCCGTTTGGCGGCGCGGCCGCCTACGCCATGAGCAAGTCGGCGCTGAGCGGCCTGACGCAAGGGCTGTCGCGCGACCTGGGCCCACGCGGCATCACCATCAACAACGTGGAACCGGGCCCCGTCGCCACCGACATGAACCCACCCACGGGCGATTTCGCCGACTTGATGCACGGCCTGATGGCCCTGCCCCGCCACGGCACGGCCGAGGAAATCGCCGGCATGGTGGCGTACCTGGCCAGCGCCGAAGCGGCCTTCGTCACGGGCGCCGGGCTGAAGATCGACGGCGGCTTCGCGGCGTAAGCAAAAAAAAGGGGCCAGACTTTCCAGTCTGGCCCCGGCCTCTGCTTCAAGGCTTGCTATTTTTAACGAGCCTGTGCATCGCTGCGCCGGCGCGCCCGCCACCACAGCAGCAATGCCAGCAGCACCAGCACGCCGACGATGATGCCCGCGCGGGCCAGGCCGATCAGGTTCGAGGCAGGACCGCCATTGCGCAGCGTCGTCACCTGCTCCGCCGTCACCTTGACGTCGGGATTGCCGTACATCTTCTGCACGTAATTGCCCAGGGTGACGATCTGCTCGTCCGACAGGGTCTGGCGGAAGGCCGGCATCAGGTGGCCGGCGCCATGGCTGCCGCCATCCTGGCGTTCCACGCCATCGAGTATCGCCATCACCAGGTTGTTGCTGTTGCTGCGGCCCGTCACCGAGTTGTGGAACAGCGGCGGCAAGCTGCCGTCGAAACTGCCCTCGCCCTTGGCCTGGTGGCAGCTGGCGCACTGCGCATCGTACAGTTGCGCGCCCGTCATCTTGTTCAGGTTCTGCGGCAGCGGCACGCCGCGGATGCTGGCCAGGTCGTCGCCCGCCTTGCCCCATTGCGTCACCGGTTTCGTGTCGGCCTTGTCGCGGATGGCCGGCACGCCCTTGACGTAGTGGGCGATGGCGTTCAGGTCGGCGTCGCTCAGGTGCTTCAGGCTATGGTCGATGGCTTCGGCCATCGGTCCCGCTGCCTGCGCCTTATTGGCGGTGCGGCCCGTGCGCAGATAGTCGACCAGTTCCTGCTGGCTCCAGCCACCGACGCCGCTGTTGATGTCCGAGGTGATGTTCGGCGCATACCAGGTGCCCAGGTCGGCGCCGCCCAGTTCCTTCGACAGCTGTTCGGCCATCAGCGCATTGCGCGGCGTATGGCAGGTGGTGCAGTGTGCCAGGCCTTGCGCCAGGTAGGCGCCACGGTTCCATTCCATGCTCTTGGCCGTGTCGGCCACGAAGGGCTTCTTGTCGAGGAAAAGCAGGTTCCAGCCCGCCATCGACAGGCGGATATTGAAGGGGAACGGCAAGTCCGTCGTCTGCGCCGGCGCCGCGTCCACCGCCGCCACGCCATGCATGAAGTAGTCATACAGGGCTGCCGTGTCCTCGTCCGTCACCTTGGCGTAGGCCGTGTAGGGCATGGCCGGGTACAGGTTGGCGCCGTCGGCGCGCACGCCATGGCGCACGGCGTCGGAAAACTGCTTGAGCGTGTAGTTGCCAATGCCGTGCGTTGTCGACGGCGTGATGTTGGTGGCAACGATGGCGCCCAGCGGCGTGGCCAGGGCCAGGCCGCCAGCCATCGGCTTGCCGCCCGGCACGCTATGGCAGGCGATGCAGTCGCCGGCCGTGGCCAGGTAGCGGCCCCGCTCGATCGCCGCCGCATCGGGTACCGCCTTGTCGGCCGCCAGCGCCGGCATGGCCAGCAGGGACAGCAGTGCGGCGCCGGCCGCCATTTTGAAGGTCGCCATCATGCTGTCGCTCCCTGTTGTTCGTCGAGGATGTGCTTGACGGTGCGCAGCGCCACGGCCAGGCCGTTTTCCGTCGAGTTGCAGGTGCCCGACGTGGGCAGCACGCCGGTGCTGCACAGGAACAGGTTGGCATGGTCGAAGGTGCGGCCCCACTGGTCGCAGACGGCCTTGGCGGGGTCGGAACCCATCGACAGGGTGCCGCAGATGTGCTGGTTGTTGGCAAACACGCCTTCCTTGCTGTGACGCAGATTGGTGCCGCCCATCAGCCTGGCGATCTTCTCGAAATCCTGCTTCGAGCGCTCGTGGCCACGCTTGGTGTAGTCGTCGATCGAGTAATGCGCCTGCGGCTTGGGAATGCCCATGGCATCCTTTTCGCTGCTCAGGGCAATGCGGTTTTCCGGGTTCGGCAGCACTTCCAGCACGTTTTTCAGGCTCATTTCGCGCGCCGAGCGGAAACGCAGCTGCTGCTCGAACTCTTCGCCAAACACGCCCTTGCCGATCAATTCCTTGGTGGCGCCATCGACGCGCGAGATGTTCGTGAAGTCCAGGCGGTACGGCGAATGCTCGCCGCGGAAATCGCCATCGCGCATGGTGTTGATGGAATTGGGGCTTTGCGGGCCCCGGCCCAGCCACAGGTCTTCATCGGCGTCGAAGGTGATCGAGGTGCTCGGGTGGTCCATCAGGTTGCGGCCCACCATGTCGCTGCTGTTGGCCAGACCGTTCGGGTACTTGTCCGAGGCGGAAACGAGCAGCAGGCGCGGGCTTTCGATGCCGTTGGCGGCCAGGATGAAGGTCTTGGCCGTGACGCGGTGGCTCTTCTTGTCGACGTCGTAATACAGGGCGGCCGTGATGCGGCCCTGCGCGTCGTGTTCCAGCTTGTAGACGTTGGCGTTGCACAGGATCTTGACGCCCGCTTCTTCCGCCTGCAGCGCGGCGATGCCGCCGTGGTATTGCGCGTCGATGGGGCAGATCGGCTGGCAGCTGTTGTTGCCGCAGCAGGCCGGGCGGCCAGCGTAGCTGACGCTGTTGCGCGCCACCGTGTTGCCCACCACCTTGAACGAGGGATCGAGGCGTTCGCGGATGCGGCGCATGGCGTACGGTTCTGTCACGGGCTGCATCGGGAATGGCTGCTTGCGCGGCGAACCCGTGTTCTCGGCGCCCGAGACGCCCATGATTTCTTCCGCTTCCTGGTAGAACGGCTCCAGGTCTTCATAGCTGATCGGCCAGTCGACGCCCACGCCATACAGGGTATGGATGCGGAAATCGTTCGGCACGTTGCGCCATGCCTGCGCGGCCCAGTGCCACGAGGTGCCGCCCAGCTGGCGGATGTATTCGGCCGGGTACGGATACGGGCCGGCCTGCACCAGGTAGCCATTGTCCTTCGGCTGGTAGATCGGGTGCGGCGCCGTGGCGATGGACGGATACGGCGACATCCAGTCGCTGCGGCGCGTCGTGTTGCGGAAGCGCGAGACGATTTCGCCGCGCGAGACGCGCGGACCAGCTTCCAGGATCAGCACCGAGGCGCCCGCCAGCGCCAGCTTGCGCGCGGCCAGGGAGCCTATGATGCCGGAGCCGATCACGAGGTAATCGGCGGAGAGTTGTTCAGCCATGATGGCTCCTTAAATTGGTTTTCTGGCCCAGCTGCCGTAGGCGCCGTAGGAATACGTGGGAGGCTTCAGCACGTCGGCCACGACGGCCGCGTTCAGCGCCTGCTCGTAGGCGACGCAGACGGCCGCCTCGCCCGTGCCGACGATGCCCAGGTACCAGGCGCTGGCGATCTGGCGCGGCAAGGCGGCCAGCGGCGACTGCGCCGCATCGAGTGCCGCCTGCAGGCCGGCGGCCTGCAAGCCCTGCGCATTGATCAAGGTCAGCAAGGCGCGCACATTGGCCGGGAAGGCGGCGTCCTGCGCCACCAGCGCGTCGTACAGGCGCTTCGCCAGCGCCGGATCGAGCACCTGGCGCCCGACCAGCATGGCGGACACGCCCAGGAATGCGCCCTGCTCCGCGTTGGCGACCGGCTCGGCCAGTGCCCAGGGGATCAGCGCCGCGGCCGAAGCCGACAGCAAGCCGGCCAGCACCATGCGGCGGCCGGGATTCAGAGGGCCGCGGCCCTCCTTGTTATGTGTAGCGTCCAATTGAAGCTCCCGTGAGTTCAGCAACCGTTCAGAAAGAATGCTTGAGACCGACCATGACGACCGTCTGGCCGCCGTTCGACGATGGCGTGCCGTTTTGCGAATCGCCGACCGAGGCGACGGCATCGACGATGGCGCCGTTCTGGCCCAGGGTCTGGCCGCGCGCCCGCGGGCGCGCTTCGATCAGGTAGACCGAGGTGCGCTTCGACAGCGCATAGTTCTGCTCGAACGACAGCTGGCGGTAGCGCGCGCGGTCGGTGATGCCATTGGCGCGGCTGGCGAAGGTGTCGCTGTAGCCGGCGGCCAGGAACCACTGCGGCGTCAGCTGGTAGCTGGAGATCAGGCCGGCCGTGTTGAAGATGGCCGTGTCGCGGAACGCGGAACGGGTGCCGGCCTGGTACTGCACGTTGCTGGCATTGGCGCCGACCATCCACTTGCCCATGGTGTAGCGCGCGCTGGCGGCGATGTATTGGATGCTGTCAGCCGTGGCGTAGCCCTGGTTGACGGCGGAAATGCCGAAGCTGCCGGAGGCGTTGCTGTTCCAGCCGCCCTGGCCGCTCATGGCCATGTTGCTGGCGGCATTCTCGCCATTTTTCAGTTTCAGGTAGCCAAGCGCGAATTCCGCCGGCGAGGTGCTGTACTTGACGGCGGCGCTGAAGCTGCTGCCCAAGGCATTGCTGTCGGCCGCTTCGCCGAAGCCGTATTGCGCGCTGGCCTGCAGGCCGCGCCATGCGGGCATGCTGTAGCTGAGGGAGTTGCTGATGCGCACGGTCGTATCGAGACCGTCGATATCGCCGGGATGCGCGCCGGTGGCGCCCGTCAGGATGTTGCTCGACGCGAGCGAACCGACCAGCAAGTAGTACGGCGTGTACTGGCGGCCGGCCGTCAGGGTACCGTAGGCGCCCGACTGCAAGCCCACATACGCCTGGCGGTTGAACAGCGTGCCGGCGGAACTCATCGCGCCCGTGTCGCTTTCAAAGCCGCTTTCCAGCAAGAACAGCGCCTTCAGGTCGCCGCCCAGGTCTTCCACGCCCTGGAAACCGATTTTGCTGGCGGACAAGTTACCGCTGCGCATGTAGGTATTCGAGTTGCCGCCCTGGTTGCTGGTGTACGCCATGGCCGCGTCGACCACGCCATAAATGCTGACATTGCTTTGCGCGCAAACGTTTGCGGCGGCGAATGTGGAGAGGGCCAGCGCGATGGTGCGCATGCAAGTAGTTTTCATTTTTTCCTGATTTTCCTGTTTTATTGTACGCCAGCCAAGTATTTCCGCCGGACGGGGAAATACGCGCTGCGGCGCCGCCATGCCGCCCCGGTTGAGTGCGGGAAGGTCTGCTTTTCTTCTTGATTTGGATCAAGTGAGGCAAATTATACGCTTATTTGCTCACATGTAAGTGATTGACTGTAAGGCATAGTCTTATAGCAAAACATTCCTTTGTCTTATAGCAAAAGATGCGCGCGCGCAGGCGCAAGCCCCGCGTGGCGCGGAAATTATCAAAAACAGCATGGGAAATGCGGCGGCGGCGCGTGTTCAAAACACGTGCCGAACCGGCGTTCAGGAAGGAGGGAAAGCGGGCGGCGGATTCCCGCTCAGCGCAGCATGGCGGGCGCCACGGGAAGGGTTTCCAGCGCGATAAAGGCGTCGAGCGCGCGGCGCATATCGTCGAACACCTGCTTGCCGTAGGCCGCCTCCAGGCTGGCATACTGCAAGTCGATCAGCTTGCCCATCTGCAGCAGCAGGCTGGCGCCCGCCTCCGACAGGTGCACCTTGCGGCGGCGCTGGTCGCCTTCGAACTTGCTGCGCCCGATGAGGCCGATTTCTTCCATGCGCGCCAGGATGCCGCTCATGCTGGGACTGGAAATCTGGCAGATGTCGCACAGCTCGCGCGGTTCCAGCGTCGGACTTTCATTGAGCGCGCGCATGATGCGCCACTGCTGCTCCGTCACGCCGAAATGATTGAGGATGGGACGGAAATGCTGCAGCAAGCTTTCGCGCGCCTTCAGCAGCAGTTGCGGCATGTTCGGATAACGGATCGGTAACTGCAAGCGAAGCTCCCTGGGTGGCCGGCAAAATTAGCGTAATTATACGACTCGCCACAGGAGAATGGCAGGTGGAAATGCAGGCAGGCACGGAGGTTGCCTGCCTGCCTGCCTGCCTGCCGCCCGCACGCCGCCACATCGACGGCGCCGGCATGGCATGGCGCGCGCTGGCGCGTCAGCCTTTGGCTTTTTTCTGCTCGGGGATGAAATGCTCGCGCACGGCCTTGGCCAGCAAGTCCGGCGGCAGCAAGCCCTGCCCCAGCAGGAAGTTGTTGAACGCCAGGCGGTCGAACTTGTCGCCCAGCGCCAGCTCCGTTTCCGCGCGCAGCTGCAGGATGCGCGTATAGCCATAGAAGTAGCTGCCCGCCTGGCCCGGCATGTTGAAGGTGTAGCGGTCCAGCTCCTGGCGCGCCATCGGATTCGACAGCATCACTTCGTCCGTCAGGATGCGCCCCGCTTCCTCGCGCGTGACCTGGCCCAGGTTCAGCATCGGGTCGAGCATGGCGCGCGCCGCGCGCAGCATGCGGAACTGCAGCGCGATGAACTGTCCTTCGGCCGGCTCGTAAGGGATCATCTCCGCTTCCGCGTACAGGGCCCAGCCTTCCACGTTGACGCTGTTGAACGCATACAGGCTGCGCGCCTGCGAGACGCCCCGCTCCACCATGGCGCTGAACTGCAGCTCGTGGCCGGGACGGCCCTCGTGCGCGCTCAGGGTCCAGGCGGCGCCGGCGAAATTGAAGTCGTCATACGCTTCGCCCTTGCCGCTGCTGGACGGATTGCTGACGGGCAGGACGAACTGGCCGTGCTCCCCCGTGTTGCCGATCAGCGGAGGCGGACGCATATGCGGCGCCGGCTGGGCCGCCGATTCGGCGTCCGACGCCAGGCGCATGGTCATGGCCCGCTGCGGCACGTCGACCACGCGCTGCGCGCGGATGCGCTCTTCCAGCTGCGTATTGACGCCCTTGTAGTGCGCTTCGAGCTGCGCATTCGGGATGGAATCGCTTTTCAGCGCGCGCAGCACCTGCCGGTAGTCCGTGCCGTCGACGCCCTTCAGCGACATTTTCGCCGCCACCACGGGCGCCAGCGCCTGCATGGCGGCGCGCGTTTCCAGGTAGGCCACTTCGGCCCGTTCCACCAGCGCGCGCGGTGCGATGTCGATGCCCACCTGCTTCAGGCGGAAGGCGTACAGTTCGGGCGCCATGCGGAAATCCGTGCGCGACAGGGGCAGCACCACCTGCTTTTCCCACGCCGCATAGTCATTGAGCTGCTGCTCCATGGCCGCCAGCGCGCTCTCCGCGCCCGTGATCTTCATGTCGGCGAACAGCTTGCGGATGCCTGCCACATACGTCGGCACGTTTTCCAGCGACTGCTCCACCTGCAGCCGCACGGGACCGGCCAGGCCCTGCTGGCCGATCTTTTCCGTGAAGCGCGCCTTCGCCTGCGTGGTGATCGGCGTGCTGCCCGGGTACTGGCCCACGTAGCGTTGCAGGCGCTCCAGCGCCTTGGCGCGGCGCGCGGCCGGGCGCTGCTCCTGCAGCAGGCTTTGCATGCTGCCAAACACCATTTGCGGCACGTCGACCCACGGCAAGGTGTATTTGGCTTCCAGCCGGGCGCCCATGATTTCCTGGTCGACGGCATCCGTCAGGATCTGCAGATCCTGGCGGATGCGTTCATCCTTTTCCGCCGCCAGCTTCTGCTGCAGCTGGGCGCGCGCCTGCTGCATGGCCGCCACGTAGCGCTGCGTGATGTTCGGCCCCAGGTCGGCCGCCAGGCCATCGTATTGCGCCAGGCCCGTGTCGGAAGCGTTTTCAGGCGAAAACTGCGCCTGCGCCGCCAGCACGATGGCGGCATTGCGGTTGCTGGCCTCGACCCAGGCGGTGGCGGTGGCGGCGGCCGGCGCCGCAGGAGCGGCGATGGCGGGCATGGCAAATGCGGTGGAAAGCAAGGCGGCAAGCACGGTCTGATGCAATTTCGGAATGACGGACATCGGGTGATTCCTTCCTGAGGTGGGCGATGAGCGAAGCGACGAGTATCGGCCAGCCTTGCATGCCTGTCAATTCAGGCCATTCAGCGGCGGCAGATTCCAGGGCGTGACGACCTGGATGGCCGACAGCGGCGCGGCCTGCGCCAGTGGCGGCAGCGCGCCCTGCGCCCGCAGCAGTTCCTGGCATGCGCGGCGCATGTCCTGGCCCAGGTCGTGGTGCAGCACGGCCTGGATGGCGCCCGACGCGAGCAGCGCCAGGTTGTCCGCGTCGAGGTCGTGGCCGATGAAGACCTGGCAGCGCCGCCCCGCCTTGGCGAACGCCTGCACGATGGCGGCATTGCCGCCGCCGATCGAATACACGGCGGCGATGCCCGGATGCTCGGCCAGGGCCTGGCGCACCAGCGCACCCGTGGCGCCATCGATGCCGTGGCCTTCGCTCACTTCGACGATGCTCAAATGCAGGTGCCGCTCGCGCAGCGCGCGGCGAAAGCCGATCTCGCGCTCCTCTTCGCCGTGAAAGCGGTTGCTGCTCAGCGTCACCAGCACCTGCTGTTTTTTCCTGGCGCCGCCCAGCCACTGGCCGATCAGGTAAGCGGCCGTTTCGCCCGCCGCGCGGTTATCCATGCCCACGTAGCTGCGCCGCGCGGAAGCGGGCAAATCCGTCACCAGGGTGACGACGGGAATGCCGGCCGCCGCCAGCCGCGTCACCGCCTCGGCCACCGGCGGCACGTCGGGGGCCTTGAGCAGCACGCCGTGGCTGCCGTTCTTGCGGATGCGTTCGAGCAGCTCCACGATGCCGTCCGCCGCCAGCGTTTCATGCAGGTGAAAGCGCGAGCGCAGCACGGCCGGCTGCAGCGACGGCAATTCCGCCTCCAGCGCGGCGCGCACGGCGTCCGTAAAGCGGCGCGGCGCCACCATCAGCACGTCGAACATGAATTTTTTGCCCGCCAAGCCCACCTGCGTGCTTTGCCGCGCCAGCTCGTCGAGCGCCTGCATCACGCGGCGCACGGTGCTGGCGTGCACGCCGCCGCGCTGCTTGATGACGCGGTCGACGGTGGCCACGCTGACGCCGGCCTGCAGCGCCACGACCTTGACGGGAAAGGGATGTGTCATGTGCGCGTCCGTTCTGGCGAGTGCGGCATTGATGGTTTTTTGATGGATTTTCTGATGAAAAATGCGGCTTTTCATCCCTATACTGATTCTACAACATCAATGACAACATCCACATCAGGAGACACCCATGCACACCACCGAGGCCGCCGCCGCGCCGCCTGGCCCCTACTGGCTGACGCCGGAAAGCTGCGAGCTGCAGGATTTCATCGCCACCGTCAGCGGCCGCACCGCCCTGGCCGACTATCCGCACGCCGCCGCCGTGCAGGAAAATATCCTCGTCTACGACTGCGACGCCGTGCGCGCGCTGGCCGCCGATCCGGCCGCGCTGCGCGCCCTGCAGGCGGAATGGGGCAAGGCGCTGCTGGACGGTCCCGGCGTCATCGTGCTGCGGCGCGCCGTCACCGACCTGCGCACGCTGGAACAGGTGAGCGGCGTGTTTCGCGCGCTGATCGCCGACCAGCACGCGAGCGGCCAAGCGGGCGGCGACCATTTCGCCAAGCCGGGCGCGAATGACCGCATCTGGAACGCCCAGCAAAAGCTGTGCCTGCGCGCCCCCGAAGCGTTTGCCCGCTATTACAGCAATCCCGTCTTCGCCTGGATCAGCCAGGCGTGGCTGGGTCCCGCCTACCAGATGACGGCGCAGGTCAACGTCGTCAATCCTGGCGGGGCCGCCCAGGCGCCGCACCGCGACTACCACCTGGGCTTCCAGAGCGCGGCCAGCTGCGCCGCCTATCCGGCGCCCGTGCACCAGATGTCCGCGCTGCTCACCCTGCAGGGCGCCGTCGCCCACTGCGACATGCCGCTCGAATCCGGCCCCACCCTGTACCTGCCCGGTTCGCAGCGCTACCGCGCCGGTTTTCTCGCCTGGCAGCAGCGGCCCTTCCGCGACTATTTCGCCCGCCATTGCGTGCAGCTGCCGCTGTCCCGCGGCGACGCCGTGTTCTTCAACCCCGCGCTGTTCCACGCGGCCGGGCATAACCGCTCACACGATATCCGGCGCATGGCCAACCTGCTGCAAGTGTCGTCGCCGTTCGGCCGCGCCATGGAAGCGCTGGACCGCCGCGCCATGAGCGCTGCCCTGTATCCCGCGCTGCAAGCCTTGCGCGCCCAGGGAACGCTGTCCGGCGACGGCATTGTGCACGCGGTGGCCGCCTGCGCCGAGGGCTACGCCTTTCCCGCCAACCTCGATCGCGACCAGCCGATCGACGGCATGGCGCCGCCCACGCAGCAGCAGCTCGTGCTGCAGGCGCTGGAGCAGGACTGGCCCGCGGCGCGCTTCCTCGATGCGCTGAACAGCCACGCCTGGCGCCAGCAAGCCTGAACCCCATCCCGCGACACTTTCGGAGACCCACTATGCAAGACATCAATATCGGCCTGATCGGCGCCGGCTACATGGGCAAGGCCCACAGCATCGCCTACAAATCCGTGCGCAGCATCTTTCCCACGGCGCGCAATCCCGTCTGCGCATGCATCGCCACCAGCAGCGACGCAAGCGCGGCCCGCAGCGCGCAGGAGCTGGGCTGGAACAGGTCCACCGGCGACTGGCGCGCGCTGGTAAGCGATCCCGCCATCGACGCCATCATCGTCGCCACGCCGCCGGCCACGCACAAGGACATCGTGCTGGCCGCGCTGGCCCTGGGCAAGCCCGTGTTCTGCGAAAAGCCGCTGGGATTCTCCGCCGCCGAATCGCTGCAGCTGGCGCAGGCGGCGGAAGACGCGGGCGTGGTCAACATGGTCGGCTACAACTACATCCGCACGCCGGCCAGCCAGCTGGCGCGCCAGATCATCGCCTCGGGAGAAATTGGCGAGATCATCCACGTCGCCGCCGAACACGTGGAAGATTATCTGCACGATCCGCGCGCGCCCGCCTCGTGGCGCACGCGGGAAGCCACGGCAACGCGTGCCGGCGCGCTGGCCGACGTCGGCTCGCACCTGCTCAACCTGGCCCTGCGCCTGGGCGGCCCCGTCGATGCGCTGGTGGCCGACATGAACACCGTGCATGCGCAGCGCCAGGGCGCAAACGGCATGGAAGCGGTGGAAAATGACGACCAGGGCAATCTGATGCTGCGCTTCGCCAGCGGCGCGCTGGGCGCGCTGACCTTCAGCCGCGTGGCGGCCGGGCGCAAGATGGGCTACACCTACCGCATCACGGGAACGAAGGGCGCGATCGCCTTCGACCAGGAAAACCAGAATGAACTGTGGCTGTACGACGCCGGCCGTCCGGCGCAGCGCCAGGGCTTCCAGCGCCTCCTGATGGGTCCCGCCCACCCCGACTACCTGGCCTTTTCCCAGGGCGCGGGGCACGGCACGGGCTATAACGACACCATCGTCATCGAGGCACGCGACTTCCTGCAGGCGATAAGCGGCGGCAAGCCGGTGTGGCCCACCTTCCGCGACGGCTATGAAGTGGACCGGCTGGTCGACGGCGCGCTGCGCTCCGTGCGGGAGCGCAGCTGGATTTCGCTGCGCTGAGCGGCGGCCGACAGGGCTACAGTCAGTACCCCAGGCCGTAGCCGAACTTGTACAGCGGATGCGCCGTGTCATACGGCACGTCCGATTTCTGCACCTGCACTTCGGCCATCGACGATGGCAGTTCGAACGGCAGCTTGCCTTGCGGCTTGGCCTTGCCCGTCAGGACATCGAACAGCGCGCCGTCGCTGACGCCGAAGTTGGCGAGAATCGCGCTGGCCTTGTCCTGCACGTTGCCGAGGATGGCCGGGCGGTCCAGGTAGACCGTCACCACCGTCTTCGGCGCGAATTTCGCCGCGTTCTTGATCGCTTCGTAGTCGGCGTCGCCGTCGACATAGTTCAAGCGCCCTTCATGCTGCATGCTGCCGAAGATGTAGTTCGGGTGCAGGATCTCGAATGGCGCGGCCACGCGCAGCAGGGCCACGTCCGCTTCCTGCGGCGTGGCGACCACGGTGTAGCCATACTGCTTCGCCACGGCCGCGTCGATGCCGTACAGGTACACCTTCTTGACGGTGGCGGCCAGCGGCAAGACCTTGTCCTTGTTTTCCAGCAAGACCAGCGAACGGCGCTGCGCATCCAGCCCCGCCTCGATGAAGTCCGCCTTGCCCACCGTGGCCGCCGCCTTGGCCGCGTCGACGAAGGGATGCTCGAACAGGCCCTGCTTGAATTTTTGCACCAGGATGCGCCGCGCCGAGGCGTTGATGCGCGCTTCCGTCAACTGGCCGCGCTGCACGGCCTGCGTCAGGTACGGCGCTTCCGTCACGCCGCCAAACTGGTCCATCCCAGCCGTGACGGCTTTCACGTAGCGCTCCGCCTTGGTGGCGTCTTCCATGCCCCACGGCGTGCCGAAGCCGATGAAGGACGGCGCCACGCCCGGCGCCGTGCCGTTGCGGCAGTTGGCGTCGCAGTCGGACGTGATGCCCCAGTCGGACAGGATCACGCCCTCGAAGCCGTATTTGCCGCGCAGCAAATCCGTCAGCATGGTCTTGCTGAAACCGGCCGCCACCTGCTCCAGGGTGATGCCGTCGATGGTGATGTAGCCGTCCGGCAGCGCGTACGTGGGCATGACGGAGGCCGCCTTGGCCGTGAACGCGCCCTCGAACGGCTTCACGTGGTAGGCGAAGTTATTGCCCGGATAAGTCATGTAGCGGCCATAGTAATTGTGGCCGTCAAACCCCTCTTTTGTGGCGCCGTAGCCGACCCAGTGCTTGACGACGGCCACCACGCTGCCGTCATGCAGGCCCGTGTTGCCATCCTGGAAACCCTCGATATAGTGCTGCACCATGCGCTTGGCCAGGTCCGCGTCTTCGCCGAAGGTGCCGTTGATGCGCGACCAGCGCGGTTCGGTGGCCAGGTCCGCCTGCGGCGACAGCGCCTGCGTGATGCCGACGGCCAGGTATTCCTGGCGCGCGATGTCGCCGAAGCGGCGCACCAGCGCATCGTCGCCGATGGCCGCCAGGCCCAGGGTTTCCGGCCACTGCGAAAAGCCCTTGGTACCGGCGCTGGCGCCCACCGTGTACTGGAAATGGTGGCGCGGGTCCGTGCTGATGGAGACGGGAATGCCGTGGCGCGACGTTTCGCTCAGGGCTTGCAGCTTGTTGTACTGCTCTGCCATGTTGGCCGTGTCGCCCGCCATGCGGGTAATGAAGGTGTTGACGTACTGCTTGACGACCAAGTCCTGCAGGGCCGTCAAATCATATGCGCCGCCGAGGCCGATGCCGGAAGGGTCGGACACGGTGGGCGCCGTGCCGTGCATCATCAGCCCGGCCTTCTCGTCGAGCGTCATGCGCGCCAGCAGGTCGTCGGCGCGCGCCTCGGCGGACAGGCGCCAATCCTCGTACGGGTCGATCTTGCCGTTGCGGTTCATGTCCTTGAAGGTATAGCCGTCGCCCCTGAGCTGATTGTAGGTGGTGGCGCCGAACACGGGCTGCGTGTATCCCTCGCTGCCGGTGTCGTTGCCGCAGGCGGCCAGGGCGAGCGTGGCGACGCAGCCGGCGACCACGCGGGCCATCGGTTTCATTGTGCAATTCATCATTATCTCCAAGACTGTTTTTGTAGGTATCCGGGCGGTATCAGGACCGGCCCGAAAACAATATAGCGTGAGAAAGCGTGAGTTTCTTGACTGCGCAGCACGCGTTTTGTACCCGCGAAAACAATTTTTGGTTAGACGGCACGACAACCAACAATCTCCTACAAAGTGCTAATATTTGTGAAAAATTACTACAACAAGCAGGAGACACCCTTGCACAAACCCGACACGCGCACGGTTTCGAACCGTATCGCGCAGCAGTTCGCGCGCGCCATGCTGGCCGATGGCCACGACCCCGCCGACTTTTCCCGCCATACGGGCATCACGCCGGCGCAGCTGGACGAGCCGGGGGGCCGCATCAACGCCGAACGGCACCGCCGCATGACGGCCTACGCGCAGCATCTGCCGCCGCACCGCGGCATACTCGACCTCGACGTGACGCACTGGTTCGCGCATTTTTCCGGCATCGCCCACGTCTGCTTCAACCGCCCCACCCTGCGCAGCGCGCTGCACGAGCTGCTGCACTTGCGGGGGCTGATCGGCGAATTCGATTTCATGCTGATGAGCGAGAGCGGCACGCGCATCGAAATCGAATACCTGTCCGAATTCTGCCTGGCCGGCGGCGCCATGCAGGCGCTGGCCAATTTCCGCATGCTGTCGCTGGTCACGCGCGCCTACGATACGGGCGCGCCGACGGCGTTCCGCGCCGCTTTTCGCGGCAAGGCGCCGTGGTTTGCGCCAGCCATCTCGGAGTGTTTCGGCGCCGGCGCCGACTTTGGCCAGGCGCGCAATACCCTGACCTTCGACGCCCCCGGCCTGGACCAGCCCTTCGCCCAGTTCAACGCCATGCTGGCGCCGCACGCGCTGCGCCACGCGCAGGGGCAGTTGCACAAGCTGCAGGGGGCGCAGCTGTTTTCGGCCCGCGTGGAGCAAGCCATCATCGATTTGCTGGGGCGGCAGGCGGACGCGGACGGCGCCTCGCTGCTGCCGGCCCTGTGCGACGGCCTGGCCATGAACCGCTGGACCTTGCAGCGCCAGCTGCAGCAGGAGCAGACCTCGTTCCGCGCGCTGGAATTGCGCGCCAAGAGCCGCGAATCGCGCCGCCTGCTGCGTGAAACGAGCCTGAGCGTGGCGGAAATCGGCGACCGCCTGGGCTTTTCCTCGCAAAGCGCGTTCACCCGCTTCTTCAAGACCCAGTTCGAGCTGCCGCCGGCGCGCTACCGCAGCGACGCCGCCGGGCGCTAAGTGCCTGTGGCGCGCCGGTTCAGGCAGCGGCGCGCGCGGCCGCGCGCATGGCATCCATCTTCGGCTTCATGTAAAAGCACATGAACAGGCCGATCGCCACGCCGGCCGGCAGCGAGCGGCTGAAGGCCATCCACCAGGCGGCGCCATAGCCGGCGCCCGTGCCATGGTTGATGGCCGTCACGGCCAGCGCCAGCACGCTCTCGATCAGGCAAGCGGCCAGCAGCGCCACGGCCAGCTTGCGCGCGGCCCAGTGCGCGCCGCCCGCCAGGCGCTGGACGGCCTTTTCCAGCACGCCCAGGCTGACGAGGACGAAGGGCAGCAGCACCAGACAAGTGAGGAAGCCGCGTCCCCAGCGGGGCAGCAGCGGCTCGCCTGGCGCCAGGTTGGCCCAGGTCATGATGCCGCTCAATAGCAAGGCGATGGAGGGCAGCAGGATCAGGTCGGGCAGGACCTGGTGCAAGGTCAGCGCAGGTTTTTTGGAGGCAGTTGAAACGCTGATGGTGCGGACAGTCAAAGTGGTTGATAATAGCAACGATATCGAAACTAGTTGATAAAGTCAACCAAATACCATGACCAAGGACATCCGCACCGCGCCCGCGCTCGACAATTTCGTGGCCCTCATGACGGTTTTCGGCAGCGCCCAGCAAGTGCTGAAGGACTGGATGCAGGCCGACCCCGCACAGGCGCAGGGCCTGGGACCGCTGCACCTGCGCGCCCTGTGCCTGTGCCAGCGCAACCCCGGCGGCACGCAGCAGCACCTGGTGCAAGCCATGGGCCGCGACAAGGGGCAGATCGCCCGCATGACGCGCGAGCTGGAAGAGCTGGGACTGTTGCAGCGCACGCCCGACGCGCAGGACAAGCGCGCCTGGCGCCTGGGCGTGACGGCGGCGGGGGCGGACAAATGCCTGTGGTTCGAAGCGCTGGAAACGCGGCTGGCCGCCAGCCTGTTCGCGGACATGGCCGAGCCTGAGCACCGCCAGCTGGCGCGGCAGCTGGCATCCTGGCAGGTGCGCGTGGAAGCGCTGGCGGCGCCATAGGATACACGCCTTAAAAGAAGTGGCGCACCCCCGCCATCACGCCATGCTGCTGGCGTCCGGCGCCCACCGTGCCGCCCGCGTCCAGCGCCACGGCGGCTGCGCCATCGTTGTCCATGCGGCCGATGGCGCCGTAGTCGGCGGTGCGCTTCGACAGGTGATACGTCAGGCGCGCCGTGGCCAGGGTGGCATCGTCGGGGCTGTCCCTGACGGCCAGCCGGGCAAGCTGGCCATCGAGCACCAGCGCCGGCGCCAGCCGATACGCGGCCCCCAGGTACCACAGCTGCGTGTCGGCGGGGCCGGTGGCGGCGCGGATGCTGCGGTCGATCACGCCGCCGCCGATTTTCCATTGCTGGAACATGGCGTAGCCGCTGGCGATGATGCGGCGGTCGAAATGGCGGCTCGAGGTGAGGCCATTCGCCGCGCCCGCGTTGCCGTACAGGATGTCGTACGAGGCCGTGGCGCCGTAGCGGCCCGTGTCGTAGCCCAGCAAGGCCGTGATCTGGCGGCAGGCTTTGGCATTGCCCGCCACTTCGCCCGCGCAGCCGGTGGCGGCCGGACCGCCCGCACCGGACGCGTCGCGCCCCGGGCTGTAGGTGGCGCCCACCGTCACATGCGAGAAGGTGCCCATGTAGCCGATGGCATTGTCGCTGCGCGCGTTCGGCAGGTACAGGTCAAGGCTGCTGATGGAAAACAGGGCCGGCCCCATGATGTCGGACTTTTGCGTGGCCCAGAACGACATGTTCATTTGCCGCCCCAGCATCACGCTGCCAAAGCGTCCTTTCAAGCCCACCCAGGACTGGCGGCCAAACAGCCGCCCGCCCTGCCCCAGCGCGCCCGTATCGGCGCCGAAGCCCGATTCCAGCGCGAAGATGGCTTGCCAGCCGCCGCCCAGCTCTTCCACGCCCTTGAAGCCCAGGCGCGACGGCAGGGAGCCCGTGAGGGCCGGCATTTTCACTTGGCTGTCGCCAGCCGCATTGACATTGCTCGTGTAGGCCACGGAGCTGTCGAGCACTCCGTACAGGGTCACGCTGCCTTGCGCGTGGGCGCCCGCGCCTATGCCGCAGGCGCACGCCCCCAGCAGCGCCATGGTGATGGCGTTGATTTTTCTCATGCTTGTCTCCGGATTCTATTTTTTTTAGATTGTTTACTCGGCGTCCGGCTGCCTGTCCGGGTGCGCGTCCTGGAATGCCGGCAGCGCCTCGCACTGCGCCACGATGCGGCGGATCACCGGGTATGGCGCCAGGTCGCACTGGAAGCGCAGCGCGTTGTACACCTGCGGCACCAGGCAGCAATCGGCCAGGGTCGGCGTGTCGCCATGGCAGAACCGGCCCGTGTGGGAGCTGTGCGCCAGCTCCGCCTCCAGCGCGGCCAGGCCCAGCTGCGTCCAGTGCCGGTACCAGGCGTTCTTCTGCTCCGGCGACAGGGCTAGCGGCCCCGTCAGGTAGTTCAAGACGCGCAGGTTGTTGAGCGGGTGGATGTCGCAGGCGCACACCATGGCCAGCTGGCGCACGCGGGCGCGGCCCAAGGCGTCCTGCGGCAGCAGCGCCAGGCCGGGACGCGTCTCGTCCAGGTACTCGATGATGGCCAGCGACTGCGTCAGCACGGCGCCGCCCGTTTCCAGCACGGGCAAGAGCTGCTGCGGGTTCAGGCTGGAAAAAGCTGGCGTGAACTGCTCGCCGCCGTTGCGGCTCAGGTGCACGTACGCCGTGTCGGCCTGGATGTTTTTCAGGTTCAGCGCGATGCGCACGCGGTAAGAGGCGGAACTGCGGTAATAGCCATGCAATTTCATATGGTGCTTTCTTGTAAAGTGACAGGAACGGCGCCGGCGGCGGTGGCGGCGCGGGCGCGCATCAGGCGGCCCATAGCCAGCAAGGCCAGCGACGCCAGCACGGCCGGAATGGCCAGCAGGAAGAAAATGGTTGCGTTATCGAGTTTCAGGGTCAGCATCAGGCCGCCGGCCATGGAGCCCAGCACGGAGCCGCTGCGGCCCACGGCCGCTGCCCAGCTGACGCCCGTGGCGCGGCTGGAGGTGGGGTAAAAGGCGGCGGCCAGCGCATTGGCGCCCACTTGCGAGCCGCTGACGCCAAAGCCCACGCCAAACACGGCCAGCACCAGCAAGGCCAGGCTGCTGCCCGACAGCGCCACGACGACGATGCAGCCGGCGGCGGCCAGGTAGGCGATGCCCAGCACCTTGTGGGGACTGTGGCGGTCCATCCAGCGGCCCAGCAGAATCGCCCCCACCGTGCCGCCCACCTGGAACATCATCGTCACCAGCGAGGCGTTCGACAGCGACAGGCCATTGCCGTTAAGCAAAGTCGGCATCCAGCTCGACATCAGATAGATGATCAGCAGGCTCATGAAAAACGTGGACCACAGCCGCAAGGTGCCGCCGATCACGCC
>CAUSDR010000037.1:0-22696 GCA_963530105.1 uncultured Janthinobacterium sp. | reverse complement strand
TTATTTCCTTGCTTCAAAAAACGGCATAAATTGAAACCGTACAGTACAGTTTCACTACGTGGTTTTATAAAAATCAGCCATCCCCGACGTGTTTGCCTGGGCAGGGGAGGCGCCTTGGATAAAAAATGGACACTTCAACACAGTATGGAGCGGCGGCGATCCCGCCAGTCTCCAGGGGCAAGCGCGTGGCGCTGGCCGTTTTTGGCGTTTTTCTCGGACTTTCCGGCCTGGCCCTGGCGGCCGGCGGCATTGAACTCATCACCCTGGGCGGTTCCTGGTATTACCTGCTGGCCGGACTCGGACTGATTGCGGCCGGCGTGCTGTACCTGCGCCGCAAGACGCTGGCCAGCGCCGTCGTCGCCGTGCTGCTCATCGCTACCCTGATCTGGGCCGTGTGGGAAATCGGCTTTGCCTTCTGGCCCATGGTGCCGCGCCTGGCGCCGTTCCTCGTCATCGGCCTGGTGGCCGCCCTCGTGCACCCGTGGCTGGCGGGCCGCCCCCATTCCGGGCAGTCGCGCGGCTTCGCGGCCCTGTTCGCCGTGCTGCTGGCGGCCGGTTTCGCTTCCATGTTCAAGCCGCACGGCGTGCTGGAGGCCACCGTGCAGCCGCAGCAGGATGCCCTGACGGCCGTCAACGACGGCAGCGCCAACTGGGCGCATTATGCAAATGGGCCGCAAGGCACGCGCTTCGCGCCGTTCACGCAGATCGACAAGCAGAACGTCGACCAGCTGCAAGTGGCATGGAGCTACCGCATGGGCGAGCTGGCCGAAGGCGCGTCCGAATCGCAAAACACGCCGCTGCAGATCGGCGACACCGTCTACACGTGCACGCCGACGAGCAAGGTCGTCGCGCTCGACGCCGACACGGGCAAGGAGCGCTGGAGCTACGACTCCCGGCCAGCCAACACCAAGACCTGGAACCGCTGCCGCGGCGTCGGCTACTACGAGCCGGCCAAGGTGGGTAAGCCGTTCCAGTTCGAGGGCATGCAGGCGGCCAGCGCGCCGCAGGCTGGCGCGTGCGCCAAACGCATCGTGCAAGTGAACATGGATGCGCGCCTGATCGAGATCGACGCGCAAACGGGCAAGCTGTGCGAAGGTTTCGGCGACAAGGGATCGGTCGACCTGATGACGGGCCTGGGCAAGGTGCGCGCCAACGTGCCGTACTACGCCTACACGTCGGCGCCGACCATCGCGCGCAACCTGATCATCCTTGGCGGCTGGGTCTTTGACGGCCGCTCCGTCGACGAGCCGTCCGGCGTCGTGCGCGCCTACAGCGCCGACACGGGCGAACTCGCATGGGCCTGGGACCTGGGCAATCCGGCTATCACCAAACTGCCGCCGGAAGGGCAGACTTACACGCGCAGCACGCCGAACATGTGGTCCACGCCGGCCGTCGACCATGAACTGGGCCTGGTCTACCTGCCACTGGGGAACGAGCAGCCCGACTTCTGGGGCGGCAAGCGTCCGACGCTGACGGAGAAATACTCGTCGGCCATCGTCGCCCTCGACATGGCCACGGGCCGCGAACGCTGGACCTTCCAGACCGTCCACCACGATATCTGGGATTACGACGTGGCGGCGCAGCCGGCCCTGTACGACGTCCCGGACGGCAAGGGCGGCAAGACGCCGGCGCTGGTGCAGCTGACCAAGCGCGGCCAGATCTTCATGCTGGACCGCCGCACGGGCAAGCCCATCGCCGAGGTGGTGGAAAAACCCGTGCCGCAGGAGCATGCGGCCGGCGACTGGGTCGCAAAAACGCAGCCGTATTCCACCGGCATGCCGGCCCTGGGTGCGGAGACGCTGACGGAGCGCGACATGTGGGGCGCCACCTTCTTCGACCAGCTGGCCTGCCGCATCAGCTTCCGCAAGCTCAATTACCAGGGCGAGTTCACGGCGCCCAGTACCAAAGAGACCCTGATCTATCCGGGCTACTACGGCGGCTTCAACTGGGGCGGCGCGGCCGTCGATGAAAGCAATGGCTATATGTTCGTCAACGATATCCGCATGCCGCAAGTGGTCAAGCTGGTGCCGCGCGAAACGGTGGACGTGGCCAAGCTGACGTCGGGCCACGGCGTGGGCAGCACCTATCCGATGGATGGCACGCCCTTCGTCATCGACCACAAGGCCTTCAATTCGCCGCTGGGCATACCCTGCCAAAGCCCGCCGTGGGGCGTGTTTGCCGCCATCGACCTCAAGACGCAGAAAAAAGTGTGGGAGCGTCCGGCCGGCACGGTGCAGGATGCCGTCATCAACGGCGTGCGCGCGCGCCTGCCCATCCCGCTGGGCATGCCGACCCTCGGCGGCGGCGTGAGCACGGCATCGGGTCTGGTGTTTTATGCGGGCACGCAGGATTACTACCTGCGCGCCATGGATATCGCCACCGGGCGTGAAGTGTGGAAGGCGCGCATGCCCGTCGGCTCGCAAGGCACGCCAATGACGTATGTGTCGCCCAAGTCCGGCCGCCAGTATGTGGTGGTGGTCGCGGGCGGCGCCCGCCAGAGCCCGGACCGCGGGGATTACGTGATAGCATACGCGCTTCCCAAGACACAGTAAGAGTTTGCTTCATGCCCCAGTTGCGCACCGTTCCCGCTTCCCCCAGTACTCGAAGCGAGGAGCGGCGGCGCAAGCTGCTGGTGGCGGCGTCAGACCTCTTCCTCGCCTCCGGCTACGATGGCGTCAGCATGGACGCCATCGTGGCCGAGGCGGGCGGCTCGAAAGCCACGGCCTACCGCTACTTTGGCAGCAAGCAGGAACTGCTGGTGGCGGTGGTCGAATACCTGTGCGCCGATTTCATCACCGACCTGCGCCAGCTCGATACCTCGCAAGCGGGCCTGGAGCAGGGCTTGCAGCTGATTCTCGATGAACTGGTGGCTGTCGTCACCAGCCCCCGCCACGTGGATTTTTACCGTCTCGTCGTCACGGGCGCCGCCGCCGTGCCGGCCGTGGGCCAGACATGGTACGAGCACGGCCCGCAAGTGTGGCACGCGCTGATCCTGCGCCTGCTGGAGCAGCAGCGCGCCCAGGGCCGCATCGCGCCCGATACCGCGTTTTCCAACCTGCCGCAAATCCTCTTCGACGCCGTCTTCTCCCATCTCACCACGCGCACCGTCATGCTGGGGCAGGGCGGCAATGCGGCCGCGTTCCGGCCCCTGATCGCCGAATTGATCGACCTGGTGGTGGCGCGGGTGGCGCGCAAATAAACCCGGCGGTTTGCCAATGGCGCCGGATGTCGCCACGCGAATCGGGCCTGCGCCACGCGCCTCTGGAAGCGTAAAAATGCAGGCCGGATCAGGCCCGCACGGCCGTCATGCGACAGCATGGCCGGCCGGAGGGCTTCCCGCCAGGGAAACAGGGGAATGCGCCTGGCGTCAGGCTGCCGGCGCCGTCCACACCAGGTTCCACAGGTGGCCATCGATATCCTCGAAGCCCTGGTCATACATGAAGCCCTGGTCCTCGGGCGGATGCGGCGTGCGGCCGCCGGCGGCAACGGCCCTGGCAATCAGGCTGTCCACCTCTTCCCGGCTGTCGCAACTGAGGCAAATGACGACTTCATTGGCTTGCCTGGCATTCGCGACCGGCTTGTCGATCAGCGACTGGAAGAACGGTTCCGTCGTCAGCATGGCCTGGATGGTGTCGCCGGCGATGTGCATGAACGCCGCGTTCTCGCCGCTGAAGCGGGGATCGAAGCTAAAGCCCAGCGCGGAAAAGAAAGCCCTGGATTTGTCCAGGTCCTGCACGGGCAGGTTGAGGATGATCTGTTGCTTCATGGCGTCTCCCTGGTGTCGGTGATGGGCATTACGACTGTAAATCATCCGGCAGCGGCTGTCAGCCGAAGTCTGCACGAATCCACCATCCACCGGATAGCCATGCCGCTTTTGCCGTCAACTGGACGTGCGCTCAGTGGCCGGTCAGGGAGAGGTAGACAATTGCTTCACGTGATTAAAGATGGCGCAGTCGCGTGTTACCAGGAACATATTCGGCGTGCCCGCTCCAAGTACATGAAACGGCTGTGTGTTCCTGATTTGCTCCCAAAACAATTCACTTGCATCACTCTCGTCAAGAACCGAGAAATTGTATTGGTTCACATGGTTGCGCAATGGGACAACCTGGGGTGGGGAATCAAAGACGTACCATTCGTCGAAGCCCGGCGTCGGCAATTCTTCCAGTTGGGCGACTTCCTTGCTGATCGCTGTAGTTTCAACGACGCGCCAACCTGCATCCAGCTCATGTTCAGAGGGCACATACGGGCCGCTGTCACACGAGGTAATAGCGACCCGCCTCCCAAGCACCAGTTCCGGCGCAAGCCGAAGCAGATCAGTCAAATTGGGATCCCATTCTTCAGTCCACTGAATTACCCAGTAACCGAACCGTGTAGCATGTATCATCCCATCGACCCTTCAAGCGAAAAATTCTTGTAATGTTGAAAATTGCATGACCGTCTTTGACCGAGGATTCAAGTGCCGGATGCGACACGCCATGCTATATTTTTTACGCTGGCAGATAAAGCACAATCCCAATAGGTGCGGGGCTTGAGCAGTCAGTGCAAGCTGCAATTCTGGCGTAGTTCCTGCGAGCACCATGTTGCGGCATTCGTCATGCACAGGGCGCAGGCAGGGTCAGGTCGCAATACCATACTTGTGCTGCGTCGCGGCATACTGCTGCTTCAGCGATTCCAGCTTCGGATGCTTGGGGTCGATCTTGCGGATCACCTGCATCTGGTGCTGCGCCTGTTCGGCCAGCGGGGCTTCCCAGCCCAGCATGTTGAGCTGGCGCAAGATGGCGTCGACGGAGGCGAACAGCACGGGCAGGTTGCCGGGCGTCTTGCGCAGGGCCTGGCGCAGCACGAAGACGGCTCCCTTGAGCTCGCCGCTTTCCGACTTGCTGGCCGCATCCTGCATGAGTTCCTGCACCTGGTTCTTGATTTGCTGGCCCATGCCTTGCGCCAGATCATGGCGGCCCGCCTTTTCAAACACGTCCACGGCCGCTTCCATCGTCACTTCGCTATCCGCTTCGTTGACGAGCTTCATCATGACGTCGGACGCGGCCTGCTCCAGATTGTTCTTCAGGCAGCTCTGCACCAGGCCCACCTTCAGCTGGGTGGACAGGCCGCGCGCGCCGTCGAGGGCGGCGGCGGCCAGCTGCAGTTCGCTGGCGGCGGCGATGTCGTTGCCTGACAGTTCATGCAGCATGGCGGCCGAGATGGCGCGGCACGCTTCCACGTTGGCGCCGCCGCGCAGCGAGCGCTCCATGTCGCGCAGCACGCCGCTCGCCTGCGGGGCGTCGCCCTTTTTAACCAGCGTTTTCACCAGGTTGACGTGGTCTTCCGGGTCGCGGAATTCCGAATACTTCGCTTTCGTCACCACCTGCTTGTAGGCCCGCTCGGCGGCGCCGATGTCGCCCGTGTCGAAGGCGATGCCGCCCAGGTGGCGCAGCCGGCGCACCATGTGCGGCGAGATGGCCACCGCGTCTTCGAGGATTTTCTTTGCCTGCATCTGCTGGCCCATGGCTTCATGGTTCTTCGCCAGCAAGTCGTAGGCGGCCATGAAGCGGGGATTGACTTCCACCAGTTCCAGCAGCGCGTCCTGCGCATCTTCATGGCGCTGCTGCTCGAACAGGGTGCGCGCCAGGCCCAGGTGGGCCCAGGCCATGGGCCGCGTGGCCAGGGTGTCGGCGTAGATTTGCTCCGCTTCGCGCCATTCCCCCAGGGTGAGATGCAGTTCGGCGCGAAGGCGGGCGAAATCGGCCGCCAGGCGCGGATGCTGCAGTTCGGCCGCGCGGCAGCTTTTCACGGCTTCGCGCAAGTCGCCCTTGTCGATCAGCTGGTAGGTGGGCAGGAAAATGGCGCGGCGCTCGATGGCGCGCTCGATGCGCCCGCTCAGCACGTCGACGGTAAACGGCTTCAATATGTAGTCGGACGGCGTCAGCTCGGCCGCGCTGATCACCTTGCTGTGGATGGCTTCCGACGTCAGCATGATGAAGATGGTCCACAGGCCGATCAGCTTGTGGTGGCGCAAGTCTTCCAGCAACTGCTGGCCATCCTGGCCATCCGTGCCACTACCAAGATCGTATTCGCACAGGATGATGTCGAACGGTTTTTTCGTCAGCAGGCGGATGGCCGTGCCGGAATTGACGGCGTATTCCACCTTGGTGATGGCCGCCTGGTTCAGCATATTGTGCAGATTGCCCCGCATGCTGGGGTTCGGGTCGACGATCAGGACAGATAAGTCGCTATATTCTGGCATTGTTCAGCTCTCGTTCATCTGTATGTGGCTCTGCGGCGCGATGGTACAACGTAGTTGCCTAATAATATTATTATTTGCCAGCATACTGCAAAGCCAGTGCAAATCGCTAACAAAATGGTGGCGAACGCGTGCGGCGCGACACGCCAGGCGCGGCCGCTTGCAGGCAGGGCGGGTGCGGGGTATCCTAAAAGCAACCTTTGCGTTTGCGCATAGTTGACACTTCGCCTGGAAAGCCGCCATGTATTTGAACGAGACGCGCAAGCAAACCCTGCACCATCTGCTGTTTGGCGGAGGGCGGGCGCATGCCGAAAAGTATTTTCCCGAATTGCGCCGCCTGGCCATCATCAGCCAGTCCTTTGCCCTGGCCAGCATGTTGCTGGTGTGGGCTTTTATTCCGCACGTTAATACGCTCGACCTGGACGCATTGCTCTACACGCTGGCCGGCGTCGCGCTGGCCATCGGCATCAACGTGGGCGCGCGCACCATCTGGGTGCTGAAACTGGGCGGCGCGCTGGGCATGTGCGCCATTGCCCTTGGCTTTCGCCTGCTGGCGGAAGCGGCGGGCCAGGCGGATTTCTGGATGCAGCCCGTGGGCGTGTTCATGGTGCTGCTGGCGGCGCCCATCTTCAACGGCTGCGTGGTGTACCTCATCGTGGCCGCAGCTGTCTGGCTGATACTGGGCTACGGCCACTTCCCGCTGGACCCTGCCATGGCGCATGC
The DNA here is from genome assembly GCA_963530105.1 of uncultured Janthinobacterium sp. Classification (GTDB taxonomy): domain Bacteria; phylum Pseudomonadota; class Gammaproteobacteria; order Burkholderiales; family Burkholderiaceae_D; genus Janthinobacterium. The sequence continues at coordinate 15,735 of CAUSDR010000037.1, read as the reverse complement.
GGCGTGGGCGAACTTGCTGATCGTCTACAGCTTGCTGTTTGGCCTGGTCCTCAGCATCAGTTTCAATCTGTTGCGCCTGCGCGACTTCCGCGCCAGGGAGGCGCTCACCCGCCTGGCCTACCAGGATGGCTTGACGGGCTTGAATAACCGGCGCCGTTTTACCGAGTTGACGCAGCAGTTGCAGCAGCAGCCGCAAGCCATGTATTTCCTGATGATCGACATCGACAATTTCAAGAAAATCAACGATACCCTGGGCCATGACGCGGGGGACATGGTGCTGATCAAGACGGCGCACATCATCGCCGACGCCTGTGGCGGCCACCTGTGCGGGCGCCTGGGCGGCGAGGAATTCGGCGTTGTCTACATCGGCGACCGGCGCGCCGTCTGCCAGTTCGCCGCCAGCCTGGTCGATGCCGTCTACCTGGCTTTCAATCCGGGGCAGGCCGTGTCGATCAGCGTGGGCATCGCCGCCCTGGCCTGCGACACGGAACTGGCGCACAGCTATCGCCTGGCCGATGAATCGCTGTACCAGGCCAAGCACCAGGGCAAGAACCGCTACGTCATCGCCTGACGGCATGCACATCCGTCTTGCGAAGCTTACGGGGAGCAGGTATTCTGATTGCATTCTCATATCGGCCGCAGACGGGCCGGATATGGCGCAGACGCAGAGTTTCACCGTGACGTGACCGCTGGCGTTTTACCTTTACCAGAGAAAATCCAGCCTTCGTGATGCACCTTCCTTCCATGAGTGCCCTGCGCCGCGTCGCCGTTCCCCTCGCCTTTGGCGGCAACAGCGAGCAGCAGCACACGTATTTTGCGGAACTGCACCGCGTCGGCCTGGTCACGCAAGTGCTGGGTATCGTCGCCTACAGCCTGACGTGGATATTGATGCCCGCGCCGTTCGAACCCAAGCTGGCGCATGCCGTGCTGGCGCTGCTGGGCATGCTGGCCAGCCTGATCGTGCGCTACCGCTGCACCACCTTGACGGTGCTGACCATCACGGGCGCCTGCGCCGTGCTGACCCTGACCTTCGGCTTGCGCACCATGGCCGACGCCGTCCAGCACGCCAGCTTCTGGGTCTTGCCCGTGGGCGTCTTCATGACCTTGGCCATCGCCTCCATCTTCAATGGCGGCCTCAGCTACCTGGCCGTGGTGGCGGGCGTATGGTGGAACGTGGGCCATGGCCTGTACCCCGTCAACGCGGGCTTGCCCGATGAATCCTGGGCACCGCTGATGATCGCCGTCAGCGTGCTGTTCGGGCTGGCGCTGAATGTCAGCTTCAGTTTATTGCGTCTACGCAACTTTCACTCCAAACAGGAATTGATGCGCCTGGCTTACCAGGACAGCTTGACGGGCCTCAATAACCGCCGCATGTTTACGCAGCGCGCGCAGCAGATGCATGGCGCGCCGCACGGCGGCACCCTGCATTTCCTGATGATCGACATCGACGATTTCAAGATCATCAACGACCAGCAGGGCCACGATGCGGGCGACGAGGTGCTGGTCAAGACGGCGGCCGTCATCGCCGGCAAGGCGCAGGGCCATTTGTGCGGACGCCTGGGCGGCGAGGAATTCGGCATCGTTTACGCGGGCAGCCGCGACGAGGTGCGCGCCTTCGCCGGCGACCTGGTCGAAGCCGTCAGCCAGGCCTTTTTGGCGGTGCAGTTCGTCTCCATCAGCGTGGGCGTGGCGGAACTGGACCGCGGCAAGGACCTGGGCCACAGCTACCGCCTGGCGGATGAAGCGCTGTACCTGGCCAAGCGGCAGGGCAAGAACCGTTATGTGATCGCCTGAGCACGGCGCGGGGCTGGTTGTTGCAAGTTGACAAAAAACTGCCGCTAGGCGGGTCAAAATGCCCCGCTAGCCATAAGTTCCGGTCATAAAGCAGGGGTAAAACGGGTATAATGCGCGCAAAGGAAATTTGCCGTACGAAAGATATTGTCATACCTACCTTTAACCCGCAGCCACGCTGCATCAACCACCTTCCAATCATGTTGATACTGCCGGGTTCCAATGCCCTGTCCGTTTTCCGTAGCCACCGTCTGTTAAGCCAACTGCAAGCCGTTTCGCCTGCGATCGTTGCCGTACAAGCACGCTATGTCCATTTCATCGATGCCAGCGCGCCTCTCACCGACGACGACAGCACGCGCCTTGGCGCCTTGCTGACGTACGGCGAGCCAGCCCAGGCTGACAATACGGAAGGCGCTGCCGAAGAATTCTTCGTCATCCCCCGTTTCGGCACGATTTCGCCGTGGGCCTCGAAAGCCACCGACATCGCGCACAACTGCGGCATGGCGCACATCAAGCGCGTCGAACGCGGCATCGCCTTCCGCATCAACCTGAAATCGGGCATCCTGGGCAGCGCCATCGGCGCCGGCAAACTGACGCAGGAACAGGTCGACGCCGTGGCAGCGCTGCTGCACGACCGCATGACCGAATCCGTGCTGCGCAGCGCCGACGACGCCAAGGACCTGTTCCGCACCCTGGAAGCGCGCCCGCTGGAATCGATCGACTTGCTGGGGCAGGGCAAGGCCGCGCTGGAAACGGCGAACGTCGAGCTGGGCCTGGCGATGTCGGAAGACGAAATCGACTACCTGGACGCCGCCTTCACCAAGGCCGGCCGCAACCCGACGGACGTGGAACTGATGATGTTCGCGCAGGCGAACAGCGAGCATTGCCGCCACAAGATCTTCAACGCCGACTGGACCATCGACGGCGTGGCGCAGCCCAAGTCGCTGTTCGGCATGATCAAGAACACGCATGAACTGCAGCCGAAGGGCACCGTCGTCGCCTACAGCGACAATTCCTCGATCATGGAAGGCGCCACCGTGTCGCGCTTCTACCCGCGCGGCGACAAGCACGAATATGCGGCGTCAAACGAACTGACGCACACCCTGATGAAGGTGGAAACGCATAACCACCCGACGGCCATCTCCCCATTCCCCGGCGCCTCCACGGGCGCGGGCGGCGAGATCCGCGACGAAGGCGCGACGGGCCGCGGCGCCAAGCCAAAAGCGGGTTTGACGGGTTTCACCGTATCGAACCTGTCGCTGCCGGACGCCGTGCGCAGCTGGGAAACGGCCGCTTCCGTGACGGCGCCATTGGCCGCGCGTATTGATGCAGATCATGCAGATCAATACGGCAAACCGGAGCGCATCGCGGCGCCGCTGCAAATCATGATCGAAGGCCCGCTGGGCGGCGCCGCGTTCTCCAACGAATTCGGCCGTCCCGTATTGGGCGGCTATTTCCGCACGTATGAGCAGAACGTCGGCACGGACAAAGACGCCGTCTTCGGCTACCACAAGCCGATCATGATCGCTGGCGGCATCGGCAATATCTCGGCGCAGCACACGCACAAGAACGACATCCCCGTCGGCAGCCTGCTGGTGCAGCTGGGTGGCCCGGGCATGCGCATCGGCATGGGCGGCAGCGCCGCTTCGTCGATGACCACCGGCAGCAACACGGCCGACCTGGACTTCGATTCCGTCCAGCGCGGCAACCCGGAAATGGAACGCCGCGCCCAGGAAGTCATCAACGCTTGCTGGCAAATGGGCGCGGACAATCCGATCATCTCCATCCACGACGTGGGTGCGGGCGGCTTGTCGAACGCTTTCCCCGAAATCACCAACGACGCCAAGCGCGGCGCGATTTTCGACCTGCGCAAGATCCCGCTGGAAGAATCGGGCATGGCGCCGAAGGAAATCTGGAGCAATGAGTCGCAGGAACGCTACGTCCTGGCCATCGCGCCGGAAAGCCTGCCACTATTTAAAGCCATGTGCGAGCGCGAACGCTGTTTGTTCGCGGCCGTGGGCGTGGCCACCGAAGAGCGTCAGCTGAAGCTGATCGACCCGGAACTGGGCAACGAGCCAGTCGACATGCCGATGGACGTCTTGCTGGGCAAGCCGCCCAAGATGCAGCGCGACGTGGTCCACGTGGCCAACGATTTCCCGGCCATCGACCTCACCGGCATGGACCTGGTGGATGTAGCGCAAAAAGTGCTGCTGCTGCCCACCGTGGCCGACAAATCCTTCCTGATCACCATCGGCGACCGCAGCGTGGGCGGCATGACCGTGCGCGACCAGATGGTGGGACCATGGCAAGTGCCGGTGGCCGATTGCGCCGTCACCACCATGAGCTTCGAGGGTTACCTGGGCGAGGCGATGGCCATGGGCGAACGCACGCCGCTGGCCGTCATCGACGCGGCAGCTTCCGGCCGCATGGCCGTGGGCGAAGCCGTCACCAACATCGCCGCCGCAGCGATTGCCGACATCTCCGACATCAAACTGTCCGCCAACTGGATGGCCGCCTGCGGCCAGCCGGGCCAGGACGCCGCCCTGTACGACACGGTGAAAGCCGTCGGCATGGAACTGTGCCCGGCGCTGGGCATCAGCATCCCCGTCGGCAAGGATTCGCTGTCGATGCGCACGACATGGAAAGACGAGAGCACGGGCGCGGCGAAAGCCGTTACCTCGCCGGTGTCGCTGATCGTTTCCTCGTTCGCGCCAGTGACGGACGTGCGCAAGTCGCTCACGCCACAGCTGAAGACGGACCAGGGCGACACGTCCTTGATCCTGATCGACCTGGGTCGCGGCAAGAACCGCCTGGGCGCCTCGGCGCTGGCGCAAGTCATGGGCCAATTGGGCAATGAGACGCCGGACGTCGACAGCGCGGAAGACTTGAAAGGCTTCTTCGCCGCCATTCAAAAGCTGAATAGCGACGACAAGCTGCTGGCCTACCATGACCGTTCGGACGGCGGCCTGTACGCCACCCTGACGGAAATGGCCTTCGCCGGCCACACGGGCATGTCCGTCAACCTGGACATGCTGACCATGGAAGGCGAGCACTCCAGCGACTGGGGCGACGCCAAGAACTGGACCGGCCAGGTGGCCGAGCGCCGCAACGAACTGACCCTGCGCGCCCTGTTCAGCGAAGAGCTGGGCGCCGTCATCCAGGTGCGCGCGGAAGAAAAGTCGCTCGTCATGGACGTGCTGCGCACGTTTAACCTGGGCGCTTGCAGCCATATCATCGGCAAATTGAACGACCGCGACGTGATCGAATTCACTCGCGACGCCAAGCTGATTTACACCCAGCCGCGCGCCGACCTGCACCGCCTGTGGAGCGAAACGAGCTGGCGCATCGCCCGCCTGCGCGACAATCCGGCTTGCGCGGATGCCGAATACGACCGCCTGCTGGACGTGCAAGACCCGGGCATGTCGCCGATCGTCACCTTCGACCAGAACGACAACATCGCCGCGCCATTCATCGCCACGGGCGTGCGCCCGCGCGTCGCCATCCTGCGCGAGCAGGGCGTCAACTCGCACATCGAGACGGCCTACGTGATGCACCAGGCCGGCTTCACGGCCGTCGACGTGCACATGAGTGACCTGATCGCAGGCCGCGTGAAACTGGACGACTTCCAGGGCGTCATCGCCGTGGGCGGCTTCTCCTACGGCGACGTGCTGGGCGCGGGCGAGGGCTGGGCGAAGACCATCCTGTTCAACGCCAGCCTGGCGGAGCAGTTTGCGCGCTTCTTCAACCGCACGGACAGTTTTGGCCTGGGTATTTGCAACGGCTGCCAGATGATGAGCAACTTGAAATCCATCATCCCCGGCGCCCACGCCTGGCCGAAGTTCACGCGTAACAAGTCGGAGAAATTCGAAGGCCGCTTTGCCATGGTCGAAGTGATGGATTCCCCGTCGATCTTCTTCAACGGCATGGCCGGCACCCAAGCCGGCATCGCCATCGCCCACGGCGAAGGCTACGCCGACTTCTCGCAAACGGGCGACATCACCCAGGTCAGCAAAGCCATGCGCTTCGTCGACAACAAGGGTGCCGCCACCGAAGCGTACCCATACAACCCGAACGGCTCGCCGGAAGGCATCACCTCCGTCACCACGCCAGACGGCCGCTTCACTGTGCTGATGCCGCACGCGGAGCGCGTGTTCCGTTCGGTGCAGCAGTCGTATCACCCTGAAGCATGGGGCGAGGATTCGCCATGGATGCGCATGTTCAGGAATGCGCGGAAGTTTGTGGGGTAATTATTTCGCTTGCAGCGCAGCGCTGGAGTTCAAGGCGCTGCTGCTGGGACAGGAATGAGAAAGCCGCTGTCGGGAGACAGCGGCTTTTTATTTTTTAAAATACACTATTTCATATTTTTAATGATCGCTTGCAAATTCTGAAATCGTTGCTCATTAAGAAACTTTATTTCACCTATGCTTCCAAGGTCGAAAATCTCGTCGGCTTTTTTTAATCGACTAAGTAAAGGTATTGCAATCCCATCTACCAAATCTGCAAAGCCTATCATGTCGGCATAACTAGATGGTATTTTGTATCCCTTAGTCGAGCTGGCTATTACAACATCATGATCTCTAAGTTTTGCAATTATATTTGATCGTAGATACTGCTTCGTTATCTCATGAAAACCTTGATTTTTTAAATGCTCAAGAATTTCATTTGTTGAGGTGAATGCCTTGTCAGAAGGAAATCTGGTGCGGAAAAGTAAGTAGCTTAGCGTTGCATATTGAATTTCTATTTCTGGATCTGATGAGTTAAAGTTACTTTTTAAAAATTCAGATGCTCTAAGAAGTGAGATGTTGGAAATTTGAGAGTCAATCTCGGTTGAGGAGTTGTTGGCGGGTAGTTCTGTTTCGAATTTTGGTGGCCACTCATCTATTCTTATTCTTCTATTTTGAATGAAACGTAGGAAGCTGTCTCGTACGACTCCTGAGACTTTTTCCTCATATAGCTTCGCGGTCGTGCCGACCAAAAAATCAGCTAGCTGAACTAATATTTGATTTTTGCTGTCTACAATCTCAATTTTTGATTCAAAAAATAGATCAGGAATATGATTTTTTGTGATGTAATTTTCAAAGCTATTAATGAAATCTGAGTTCCCGTGATCGTCAGCATAAATGGTTATATTTTTTACTGACTTGAAAAGTTGATTGTATAGAAGTCCATTTATGAACTTCATGAAGGATTTTTTGTATTGCAATCCCCCATCCTTAATTATTCGTGACTTGTTCACGCACACTGCATAAAATCTGAAATCCAAGGATGAGATCTCATTGATTATTTTTAGCCTTTTTTTGTCGCTTAGTTTGTTTGATTTAATTTCGCCAGGGTTGAAGTGTTTTATTCTAATTTTTTCAATCGATGCTTCGAGTTCCTGCCTTTGTGTGTTTGGAATTATTACTGCTAGGACTATGAAATAATTTGAGGCGCCATCCTTCTCTGTTGCTAAATCATGGTTCCCGGATTCGTCAACAAAGGCAAAGTAATCACTCATTGATAGCCCATTTTAAATGTGTAATTTTTGGATGGTTTTAATATTCACAACCCCTTCGCCACCCCCACAATCACCACCGCCGACGGCACCAATAAAAACTGTGCAATCAGCGTTCCCGCCAACCGGCTCCCCACCAGCCACACCACCGCCCGCCTGAACTGCGATTCTTCGATCTTGCCCTCGATGACGTCATCGGTCATGCCCGACATGTGCGGGTCGATGAAGACGGCCATCATGATGGTGGCGCCGCCGTTGATGATGGAAGACAGGGTGCTGGAGGTGACGCGCACGCTCGGGTCCAGCACGCCTGCATACAGGGCCGCGAAGACTCCTACCGTCCACAGGGCCGTGGCGATGACGTTCATGGCTGTCATGGAGATGGATACGCCGGATTTTTCGCGCAGGCCCGTGACATTGGCCGGCTTGGGCAGGCTGGCGGAGCTCTTGAGGTAGGACAAGCCGCCCTTGAAGACGGCGTGCAGCAGCAGTTTCGGCACCGACCTGTGCACCTGGAAATGTTCGACGGCGCGGCAGAAGGCGCGCTGGAAGGTGGGGATCAGGATCGCGCCGATGATGGTGGCCAGGGTGGCGGAGAACAGCAGCCAGCGGAAGTCGCCCAACAGCGTGCTGGCGGCGACGTGCTGGTCGATGCCCGTTTCCACGCGCTTGGCGAGGAAGGGGCCGAGGAAAGAGTTCGAGGTGCGGGACAGCAGCATCAAAATGCTGAACAGGGCCAGGGACACGGCGATGCGCCGCGTGCGGATGCCGGCGATGCGCACGGAATAGGCGAGGGTGCCGATAATGTGGATGATAAATGTCAGTGCGCAAATCAACAGCAATTGCTTGTCCATCACAACCTTGCAGTAAAGAAAAAGTAATTCCAATGCTGCCATGGAGTTACTTATTTTTCAACTGCAAAGAAGATAATGCTCACACGATCTTGCTTTTGTGGTGTTTTATGTGCGCTAGTGTGGCGTTGGCTGAATTTCACCCCAAGGCAGAAACTAGGGTCAGACCCTGCAGGGGAAATGTCTCCCAATGGGGGACATTTCGATCACGAAGTGACTGACCCCGGCTCTTTGCCTGTGGGTTGGACCATGCGGTCAGCGGAGGCAAGGCATGCTTCCAGCGCTTGCATTCCACCCCCGCGCCCCCAGCTAGGTGACAGTGGTAGCCTGTAGCGCTACCTCATTCGAACCAACCAGGAGAACCGCCATGAGTTTCGATTCCTTTCTGTCCAAACTGAAGAGCAAAGCCAGCGAACTGAAGACCGAAGCACTCAAATTCAAGAACAAGGATTTCCTGAACGCCGCGATGGCCGGATCGGCCCTGATCGCCATGGCGGACGGCAATGTCAGCGCGGAAGAGAAGCAAAAGATGGTGAAATTTATCGAAAGCAATGACGCGCTTTCCGTGTTTTCCACCAATGACGTGATCAAGGCCTTCCAGGATTTTGTCGGCCAGCTGGAATTCGACAAGGATATCGGCGAAGCCAAGGCGTATCAGGCGCTGGGAAAGATGAAGTCGAATGTGGAGGCGTCGCGCCTGCTGGTGCGCATGATTATCGCCGTCGCTTCGTCGGACGGCAATTTCGACGCCAACGAGCAGCGCGTGGCCAGCAAGATTGCGCGCGAGCTGGGCTTGAATCCGGGCGAATTCGAGCTGCAGTAACACCGGCGCTGGGCAGGCGGCAGGACGACTGGTCCGCCGGCCTGGCCTGCCAGCGCGGGTGCCATGCCACGCCAGGCGCTGCCGGCGTGGCATGGAAGGCCAGTCATCCCGGCTTGAAATTAGCGGCTTTTTGAAATCACGCCGCTCATGTAATCATTCAAATCGCGGAAATCCTTCACCCTCCAGGCATAAGGCGCCACCTTGACGCCATTTTCCTTCAATGTTTTGGGAATCAAGTCGCCATTTGGACGCAGTATTACCGATGATACGATCACGCCCGGATAATCCTTCAGTCGTTTCTTGAATGCGGCGCTTGTCAGATCGGGCGTGGGCGGACTGCTTTTATTCGCCAATGGCCCGGTGCCCCGTATATCGGCGCCGTGGCACATGGCGCATCTCTGGATATAAAGATTTTTTCCGTTGATATTATCCGCGAAGGATGCCGTTGTCTGAATCAGCGATAAAATTCCAAGTGTGGCGATGAATACTGTTTTCATTGGTATGTGGATTTGTGGTGTCAGTCAGGTGTGCACCTGGGGCTAAACCCAGGATCGGCGGCATTGTGCCACAAGCCCTTACGCCCCGGTCGCCGTTTTCGTGCCAGCCCCGGGCGCAGCATTGGCCTGACGCTCGCTCCACCAAGGCGGCGTGCCTGTCGACATCGCGCAATCCGTCTTCATTTCCCTTATCTTGTAGCGGATCTCGACCACCTGCCCATTGTGAAACGGACCGCGTATCCAGTCGCCGGAATGGAAAACGTAGGATTTGCCATTGATGCAGTGCTCCTTCGCGTTGTCGCCGATGGGGCCGGTCGAATGCAGTGTCACGCGCACTTCGCCGTTGGCGTCCAGCGGGGCGTCGCCGCCCATGAAGATGATGTCCACGCCGATGTCGCAGACGCTGGTGCTGCCCACTTTGCTGCAGTACTTGATATATGTTTGCTGGCGCGCCGTGGCCATGTAATCGTCGTGGCGCATCGGCTGGCCATCGTCATAGGTAAAGCGCAGCACGACTTGCGTGGGCGCGCTGGCCGGATGGCGCATGGTGCTGGTGCAGGCGGCGCTGACCAGGGCCAGCAGGGGCCAGGCCAGCAGGCGCAGGCCCCGGCGTAACACGTGCGCCAGGCGGGCTGGAATCTTTCTAGTCTGAGTCATGCTGCTCCATGGTAAATAGCCGCGGCATCATCGTGGCGAAGGCGTGGCGAAGGCGGCGATCATAGCATGCAGCTATTTTTCCACGCAGCACGAATGCCGAGTCGCCGGCACGCCGCCATCGGCAGCGCCGCCATGCGCCCGCCGTTCACCCGCCATGGATTTCGGGCTGCATCTGCCATTGCGGCAGTCTTAGGCGTCTTGCCTTAATTAAAAATAATTGCCGCAGGTTTATCTGGCACCAGCGGCAGCTTTTGTCATTGATATCAATAAACTTTTTTTCAGTCGGATAAATATTGTGCCATCCATATTTTTCAAATAGAAGGTATCACTTGAATTACGCAGGAAATACCTGCTTGTTTTTCTTTTTGCAATAATATTCCGGCGGCTAAGATACAGATCTTTTCAACCATCCATAATATATTCAATGAAATTTCTGAAAATCGCCGCCTGCACCATGGTTTCCCTGTCCTTTGGCGCCGCGCAGGCGGAAAGCCTGATCCTGAATGGCAGCTTTGAAAATGGCAGCCTGCACAGCAATTACTCGACCGATGTAATGCTGGTGGGCCTTGGCTCGACCTTGATTCCCGACTGGACGATCGTCGGCTATCCGGGCTATAACATTGCGTTGATAGGACCGAAAAATTCGCCGGTACAGGCGAGCGTAGGGAGCCAATTTATTGACCTGACCGGCACCAGCTACAATCCGATCGGACTGGGATTGTCGCAAACAATCAACACGGTCGCCGGAATGCGTTATTCCCTGGGCTTTGACATCGGTAATTCGACCATCCCGTCGTCCGGTGCATTCAGCAGCGTCAAGGCCATCGCAGGGGGCGCTTCCCAGGTATTTACCCATACGGGCAATGACGGCCCCAGTTCATGGCGCCATTTTTCATTTGATTTCACCGCAACGGGCGCGACGACGGATATCACTTTCCTCAGTGCCGGCGGTGGCCATTACATTGGCCTCGATAATGTCAGTGTCATGGCTGCCGTTCCCGAGCCGCAGACCTGGGGCATGCTGCTTGGCGGCCTGGCGCTGGTCGGTTTTGCCGCATCGCGCCGCAAGTGCGCATAGTGGCAGGGGGGCGCTGAAAAGATAGCCGTGTGGCAATTGCGTGGTGGGGCGGCGTGGCGATGATGTAAGATTCGCACTATGTCCGATTTCACATTTACCGATTGCCCATGAGTTCAATAATGATTCCCGACGTCGCCCTGGTCGACAACACCGAACAACGCACGCCGCTGGTGCTCGTGCTGGACTGCTCCGGCAGCATGGATGGCGAACCCGTCGCGCTGCTCAACGAGGGCCTGGCCTTGCTGGAACAGGAATTGAAATCCGACGTGATCGCCGCCAAGCGCGTGCGCATCCTGGTGATTCAATATGGCGCGCACGATGAAGCCGTGGTCGCCAGCAACTGGTGCGATGCCATGGATTTCACGGCGCCCCGCTTGGAAGCGAACGGCACCACGCCAACGGGCGCGGCGGTGGAACTGGCGCTGGCGGAAATCGAGCAGGAAAAGCAGCGCTTCCGCCAGGCCGGCGTGGCCTATACGCGGCCATGGCTGTTCCTGATGTCGGACGGCGAGCCGACGGACCGCTGGCAGCACGGCGCCGAGCAGGCGCGCGCGGCGGAGCAGGCCAACAAAGTGGCGATTTTCCCCATCGCCGTGGGCGAACACGCGAATATCGATACCCTGGGCCAGTTTTCCAGCCGGGGCGAGCGGGGCGTGAAGCAGTTGAAAGGCTTGCAATTCCGTGAACTGTTCCTGTGGCTGAGCGCCAGCATGCAGGTGGTGTCGCAGTCGCGCCCCGGCGCGCAGGCCCAGCTGGCATCGACGGACGGCTGGTCCGTCGTGAATACGTGAAAGCCCGCTGATCCATGACTGCGGCACAGAATACCTGGCGCGTATTTGGCGCGTCCGTCACGGGCAAGGCGCACCTGGACAAGGAAATTGCCTGCCAGGATGCCCACGCGCATGCCATGGCAAATGGCGTGCTGGTGGCCATCGTCTGCGATGGCGCCGGTTCGGCCCGCCTGAGCGAACAGGGGGCGCGGTTTGTTGCAACGCACACCGTGCAAGCGCTGGCCGGGCGGCTGGAGCAGGGCGCCAGCGTGCAGGATTTGCAGGACGGCGCGCTGGCCGGTACCTTGGCGCAGATCCGCGCCGCGCTGGACGACCTTGCCCGCGCCGCTGACGCCACCCTGGATGACTACGCCACCACCGTGGTGGGCGCGGTCGTGGGCCAGGATGGCGGCTTCTTCTTTCACCTGGGCGACGGCCTGGGCGTGGCGCAGTTGGGCGATGGCGGCGAGCTGATCTCGCTGCCCGCGAATGGCGAATATGCCAACGAAACCTATTTTATCAGCGGCGAACGCTGGCGCGAGCAGCTGCGCCTGCTGGCGATGCCGCCAGCCGTGCGTGGCGTCGTGCTGATGTCCGATGGCTGCATGCCCTTTGCCATGAGCAAGAATAACGGCGCCCTGTACGCGCCCTTCATGGATGCCGTGCAAGGCTATCTGCGCACGGTGGCAAGTATCGAGCTGGGTAACGAAGCGCTGGCGTCCACCCTGGCCGACCCGCGCACGCACCAGATCACGGGCGACGACAAGACCCTGCTGCTGGCCATGCGCGCATGAGCCAGAAGCAGGGCGTGACGCCGGGACTGGTCCCGGGCGGGAAAATCTGGCTGGACAAGGTCCGTAGTTTGATCCTGGGCAAACTCGTCAAGAGCGGCGGCGCCGGCAGCGTGTATCTGCTGCCCGGCGCGCCCGCGCAGGTGGCCAAGCTGTACCACCCGCACCTGGACCGCGCCGCCAACCGGCGCAAGCTCGAAGCCATGCTGGAGCTGACGCCTGACTTGCCGGACCAGCTCGAAAACGGCAAGCGCTACGTGCAGATCGCCTGGCCGCAGGCCGCCGTGTTCGACGGCCAGGGCGGCTTTGCCGGCTTCGTCATGCCCTTGCTGGACATGGCGCAGACGGCTGAGCTGGAACAGGTCCTGCAGGAGCGCCAGGCGCGCGCGGCCGGCTTGCCCACGGGACTCGGTCCCAAGCTGACCCTGGCCGCCAACCTGGCCGCCGTCATCGACGCCTTGCACCAGCAGCAGCATTACGTGGTCGACCTGAAACCCGTGAATTTGCGCTTTTACCGCGATTCGCTGTACATCGCCATGCTCGACTGCGACGGTTTCAGCATCCAGGGCCATGTCGAGCGTTTTCCTGCGGAGCAGTTCACCGTCGATTACCTGGCGCCGGAATTCCAGCGCAAGGGCATGCCGGCGGGCGCGGAGCTGGCGCAGGACCGCTTCGCCCTGGCCGTCGTCATCTTTCAATTGCTCAACTTTGGCATCCACCCGTACAGCGGGCGGCCCGGCAATGCGCAGGTGGCCACCGATATTCCCGGGCGCATCCGCGACGGCTGCTATGCGTATGGCATCAAACGCCACAAGCAGCTGGCGCCGAACGCCACCAGCGGCCACGCCCAGATGCCGTCCGAGCTGCGCGCCATGTTCGACCGCGCCTTTTCGCCATCCCCGAAACCGCAGCGGCCATCGGCGGCCGACTGGGCGCTGTTGCTGCGCGGCTATGCGCAGCGCAGCGGCGGCAGGCTGGTGGTCTGTCGCGCCAATGCCGAACACCAGCATTTCGCAGGGCTGGGCTGCGCCGCGTGCGCGCGCGACAAGGTCATCGCCTCGGCCGCGCAAGCCTCGGTGCAGGCGCAGCTGGCGCAACGGCCGCAGCTGCAGCAGCAATCGCTGCCGCAACGCAGCGCGCGCCGCACGGCGCCGGGACAGGCGCCAGCCGCCATTCCAGTAGCGGGCAACACGGGCGGCGGCGTCACGGGCAAGGGCTGGGCCGTGGTGGTGGTGCTGATCGTGCTGTTCCTGATCGGCTTTACGGCCTGGACGTCCTCGCCCGACGAGGCCGATAACAGGGCCAGCCTGCAGGCGCAGGCGGACCGGGCCGCTGGCCTGGAAGTCTTCGGCTGGCGCCAGCGCAACACGACCGGTTTCCAGCCGTCGGATGCGCGCAAGGCCGTGCGCAGCTTGTCGCAATCGATCAGCAAGGGCGACGATGGCGCCGTCACGCGGGGCTTGCAGCTGCTGTACCGGGCCGGCGAGGAAAAGTCGCCCGCTGATGGCGGCGACCGCACGCAGGCACGGCTGCGCGCCTCGTTGCTGGAAGGACTGGGCTGGGTGCCTGGCTATGAGCCGGCGCTGGTGGCCAGCTATCTTGATCTGCTGCAAGCCAATCCGCGCGACCACCTGGTGGCGGCGGCCATGGGCCGCATGCACCTGAGCCTGAACGAACCGCAGGCGGCGCGCCAGTACTTCGAGCAAGCCGTGTGGGCGTCCCCGCGCAATGGCACGGCCTGGCTGGGCATCGCCGCTGCCGCGCTGCTGCGCGGTGGCGACGAGCGCGATGCCGTCAACCTGGTGGCGCTGGCGCAGCTGACGGCCTATCGCTACGCAGTGGACAACGCCTTGCCGACGGAGCCGGGCCAGCCGGCCGACAATGGCGTTGCGCGCATGATGCAGCGCATGGAGCTGACCGCCAGGATGCTGCGCCTGGCCCAGCCTGGGGCCTACCAGAAGCGCTGGGACAAGGCGCTGGCCGATGGCGCGCTGCTGGCGGAAAAGCTCAAGGCCTTGCCGCCGCTGCCAGACCAGTCTGCCGGCGTGCAGCGCGACACCATGACGCCGGTCGACTATGGCGTGCTCGATGAAAAACACGCGGCGGGCGAAAACCGCCTGACCCTGTCGATAGCGGCCGATGGCAGCCTGACGCAGGCGGCGGCGGACATGCCGATGGAACCCATGCTTAACAAGGTGCTGCTCGATAGCGTCAAGCGCTGGACCTACCTGCCGGCCGTGCAGCACGGCCAATTGCAGGATGCCAAGGCGGTGGTGCTGGTGCGCTACCGTGATGGCAGGGTCAGCTTCGTGCCGGGCGGCGTCGCCGTCACGGTGGAACATTAGAGGAATAGCATGAAAATCAAGACGATATGCGCCGTGCTGGGCGCTTCCTTGCTGTACCCAGGCATGGCGCAGGCGGACATCGTGCAGCGCCAGGTGCTGGCAAGCATGGCCGTCGAGCAGGACAGCGAAGGCGGCGACGTGTTGACCATTGCAGGCACGACGGCCTGTGGCGGCAAGCAGATACGCATGGATGCCCGCTCGGTCAATCTGGACGAGGCGCCGTACGCGGCGCTGAAAGTCCAGCTTGCTGAACGCATGCGCGCCAGGACGCCCATGCTTGTCACCTTGAAAGCCTGCCCGGAGGATGCAAGCGTGCCCATCGTGCGGCAGCTCGCCGCCTGCACGCCCGCCGCCTGCGCCGATGGCCGCGCGCGCCTGTACCTGCACGAACGTTTCTTCCCCATCGAACAGGAAAACGCGCCGAATGTGCTGCTGTTGCCTTTACCGAAAGGCAAGCTGCCGGGCACGTGGAAAGTGGAAATTTATAGCGTGGCGGGCCATCAGCTGCGCCTGTCCGGCCAGGTCAACCGCGCCGATTATGCGCAGGGCGAGCTGGTGGGCGGCTATGTCACGTATTACCCGAATGGCAAGATCGAGAAGCAGGTGGCGCAGGATGGGCAGGGGCGGCAGCACGGCCT
>CAUSDR010000036.1:0-22980 GCA_963530105.1 uncultured Janthinobacterium sp. | reverse complement strand
TGTCGCTGTTCGGCCTGGTGCTGGCCATCGGCATCGTCGTCGATGACGCCATCGTGGTGGTGGAAAACGTCGAGCGCAATATCGAGGAAGGCCTGTCGCCGCGCGACGCCACCATCCAGGCCATGAAAGAGGTCAGCGGTCCCATCGTCGCCATCGCCCTGGTGCTGTGCGCCGTGTTCGTGCCGATCGCCTTCGTGCCCGGTTTGTCCGGCGAGTTCTACCGCCAGTTCGCGCTGACCATCGCCATTTCGACCGTGATTTCCGCTTTCAGTTCGCTGACCCTGGCGCCGGCCCTGTCGGCTGCGCTGCTGCGTCCGCACGATGCGCCGAAAGACGCGCTGACGCGCGGCATGGACAAGGTCTTCGGCCGCTTCTTCGCCTGGTTCAACCGCTTCTTCGGCCGTGCTTCGCACCGCTACGAAGCGGGCGTCAAAGGCGTGTTGGGCCGCAAGAGCGCGTCGCTGGGCGTGTATGCGCTGCTGGTCGTCGCCGCCATCTTCACCTTCAAGGCCGTGCCGGCCGGCTTCGTGCCGGCGCAGGACAAGCAGTACCTGGTGGGCTTCGCCCAGTTGCCTGACGCCGCCTCGCTGGACCGCACGGAAGATGTCGTGCGCCGCATGTCGGACGTCATCAAGTCGGTGCCTGGCGTCGAGTCGACCATCGCCTTCCCGGGCCTGTCGATCAACGACTTCACCAATGCGCCAAACGCCGGCATCGTCTTCGCCACCCTGAAGCCGTTCGACGAGCGCACCAGCAAGGAATTGTCCGGCGGCGCCATCGCGGCCGAGATCAACAAGCGCCTGGGCGGCATCCAGGACGCCTTCATCATGGTCTTCCCGCCACCGCCCGTCAACGGCCTGGGCACCATCGGCGGCTTCAAGATGATGATCGAAGACCGCGGCAACCTCGGTTACGACGCGCTGTACAACGCCACCCAGGCGCTGGCCGCGAAAGCGTACCAGACGCCGGAACTGGCGGGCGTGTTCTCGGGCTACCAGATCAACGTGCCGCAGCTGTTTGCCGATGTCGACCGCGTGAAAGCCAAGCAGATGGGCGTGCAGCTGCAAACGATTTACCAGACCTTGCAGATCAACCTCGGTTCGCTGTACGTGAATGACTTCAACCAGTTTGGCCGCACCTATCAGGTGCGCGTGCAGGCCGATGCCGCGTTCCGTTCGCATGCCCAGGATATCGCACAGCTGAAGGTGCGCAATGACAAGGGCGAAATGATCCCGCTGTCGTCGTTGATGCGCGTCAAGGATAGCTATGGTCCTGACCGCGTGCAGCGCTACAACGCGTACGCCGCAGCCGATTTCAACGGCGGCGCCGCCCCTGGCGTATCGAGCGGCCAGGCGCAAGCCGCGCTGGAACGCATCGCCAAGGAAGTGCTGCCGCAGGGCATCGCGTATGAATGGACGGAGCTGACTTACCAGGACATCTTGTCCGGCAATACGATGATCTATGTCTTCCCGCTGTGCGTGCTGCTGGTGTTCCTCGTGCTGGCCGCGCAATACGAAAGCTGGACATTGCCGCTGGCCGTGATCCTGATCGTGCCGATGTCGATCCTGTGCGCGCTGCTGGGCGTCAAACTGACCGGTGGCGACAACAACGTGTTCACCCAGATCGCGCTGTTCGTGCTGGTGGGGCTGGCGTCGAAGAATGCGATTTTGATCGTGGAATTTGCGCGCGAACTGGAAGACCATGGCCGCAGTGTCGTGCAAGCGGCGCTGGAAGCGTGCCGTCTGCGCCTGCGTCCGATCCTGATGACGTCGATCGCCTTCATCATGGGCGTGGTGCCCCTGGTGTTCTCGCACGGCGCCGGTTCGGAAATGCGCCATGCGATGGGCGTGGCGGTGTTCGCCGGCATGCTGGGCGTGACCTTCTTCGGCCTGTTCCTGACGCCCGTGTTCTATGTACTGCTGCGCACCCTGGCGCAGCGTTTTGAGAAAAAACCAGCCGCCGCTGCCGCCAAGCCTGTCGCCGCGCCAGCACTGGACCTGGAAGGAGATATATATTGAAAACCAACGCAACTACACGGGTCACCGTCCTGCGCACGGCCTTGACCGCCATGGCCGCTAGCGTGCTGCTGGCCGCCTGCGCGGCGCCCGAGTTCAAGCAGCCGCAGATCGAGACGCCAGCGGCATTCAAGGAAGCGCAAGCGCCTGCCGTGCAGACGGCGGCCGATGGCACGCGCTGGAAGCAGGGCCAGACGGGCGTGGCCGAGCGCCAGGCGCGCGGCGAATGGTGGCTGGCCTTCAATGATCCGGCCCTCACTAGCCTGATCAGCGACGCCACGCAAGCCAACGCCAACCTGGCCGTCGCCGCCGCCCGCGTCAAGCAGGCGAGGGCGATTGCCGGCATCGCCGAAGCGGACCGCATCCCGCAAGTGGGCGTGAACGTGGGCGGCCAGCGCAACCGCGCCTCCGCCGTGTCGCTCGGCTTGCCGAATGGCGCGCCGGTGGCCGCCACGAATGTCTACCAGGCGAACCTGACGGCCAGCTACGAAGTCGATTTGTTCGGCCGGGTGGCGGCTAACGTCAGCGCCTCGCGCAGCGATGCGCTGGCCGTGGAAGCGACTTACCGTTCCGTGCTGCTGTCCTTGCAGGCGGACGTGGCGCAGACCTACTTCCAGCTGCGCGCCACGGATGCGGAACTGGCGACACTGGAGCAGACGGTGCGCCTGCGCGAGGAAAGCGTGCATGTGAACCAGCGCCGCTATGACCTGGGCGACATCGGCGAATTCGACCTGTCGCGTGCCCGCACGGAGCTGTCGACGGCGCGCGCCGAAGCCATCGGCCTGCAGCGCCAGCGCGCCACCAGCGAGCATGCGCTGGCTGTCCTGCTGGGCAAACCTGCCGCCAGCTTCACGGCAAGCGTCAATCCGCTGCAGGACAGCGCGTCGCTGCCCGTGATCCCGGCCGGCATGCCGTCGTCCCTGCTGGAGCGCCGCCCCGACATCGCATCGGCGCAGCGCACCATGGAAGCGTCGAATGCGCGCATCGGCGTGGCGAAATCGGCCATGTTCCCGGCCTTGAGCCTGAACGCGTCCGGCGGCGGCGCCTCCGACACCTTCTCGGACATCTTCAAGTGGAGCAGCCGCTCCTGGCTGCTGGGCGCCCTGATGTCGATGCCGATCATCGACGGTGGCCGCAACAAGGCTGCCGTCAGCCGCAGCGAGGCGCAGCTGGAAGAATCGGTGGCGACGTATCGCCAGAGCGTGCTGGTGGCCTTCGCCGAGGTGGAAGACAACCTGGCCGGCCTGCGCATCCTGTCGGGCCAGACGCAGCAGATCGACGAAGCCGTCGTCTCGGCGCGCCGTTCGGCCGACCTGGCGCAAAAGCTGTACGACGCGGGCCGTTCCAGCTATCTGGACTTGCTGGACGCGCAGCGCAACCTGGCCACCATCGAGCGCAATGCCGTGCAGCTGCGCGGCAACCGCGCCGTCACCACCGTGGCGCTGATCCGCGCCCTGGGCGGCGGCTGGGGCGAGCCGGAGCCGCAAGTGGCGGCCAACTAGTTTCCCGGCACCGCGGGCTGGAACATCCGGCCCGCGGCGAGGGAGCCTGTCGTGAACGGCGCCGTGCATTGCATGGCGCCGTTTTTTTTTGAGGCTTGCGCAGGTCGGCTTGGCGCGCAGCGCGTAAGCCGACGCGACCCGGTCCCCAATTAAGGCAAGATCAAACAATGAGTTGAATCCGTTTGCCGGCAGGCCGCGTAAGTACTCCTGCAATCATGCACACGCAGTCATCCAGGAGATCCATCATGCGCAACTTCCTTCCCGCAGCACTGTTTGTCACCGCCATCACGTCCATGCTGGCCGCCAGCGCCCCCTTTGCCGCCGACATGAGCACCATGGTGGGCGGCCAGAGCATGTACCCGAGCAAGGACATCGTGGATAACGCCGTCAATTCGGCTGACCACACGACCCTGGTCGCCGCCGTCAAGGCGGCCGGCCTGGTCGATACCTTGAAAGGCAAGGGGCCATTTACCGTGTTCGCGCCGACGAATGCGGCCTTCGGCAAGCTGCCCGCCGGTACCGTCGACACCCTGGTAAAGCCGGAAAACAAGGCGACGCTGACGAAGATCCTCACCTACCACGTGGTACCGGGCAAATATGACTTCAAGGCGCTGGCGAAGGAAATCAAGATGCACGATGGCAAGGCGACCCTGCCCACGGCCAGCGGCGGCAAGCTGATGTTCGCCATGAACGGCATGCACAACATCGTCGTGATGGATGAAAGCGGCAACAGCGCCAACATCAGCACCTATGATGTGTATCAATCGAATGGCGTGATCAATGTGATTGACACGGTGCTGATGCCGAAATAAGCGGCTGAAAAGCACGGGACGAAAAAAAAGACAGGGAAACCCTGTCTTTTTGCCTGATACCGTGCGGATTACTTGGCTGGCGCAGCTGCCGGAGCTGGTTCCGCCGCGGCGGCAGGTGCTGCTTTCTCTGCAGGAGCCGCTTTCTTCGCCTTGTGGTGCTTGGCTTTCTTGTGCGCGGCCGGCTTGGCGGCGGCTGGCGCTTCAGCCTTGGCGGCTGGTGCAACGGCGGCGGCAGAAGCTGCCGGAGCGGCCGGTGCTGCAGGCGCGGCTGGCGTCTGGGCGAAAGCGGCGGTGGCGAACAGGCTGGCAACGATGGTGGCGATCAATTTGTTCATGGCGAGGTCCTTTATGGTGGCGTATCTGGTCAAAAATCGGGTGCTGTCAAAATTGCTTACTTCGCTGCTGCAGGTGCCGCTTCAGCGGTGGCCGACGCCAGTTTGGCATCTGCCTTGGCTTTGGCTTTTTTCGCCGTGTGGTGCGCTTTGGCCTTGGTAGCGGCAGCTTCCGTTTTGGCGCTGGCTACTTCCGTTTTGGCGGCGACGACTGCCTTGGCTTCCTTCGCTTCCGCTTTCACGGCCGTTTGCGCTTCCTTGGCGTCCGCTTTCACGACGGCCTTGGTGTGGGCCGCTTCCACTTTGGCGGGTACCGCGGCTGCCGGGGTGGCGGGAGCTGCGGGCGTTTGAGCAAAGGCAGCGGTGGCGAACAGGCCGGCGATCAGGGTGGCAATGGCTTTTTTCATGGTGCAGTCCTCAGTGGTGGTTTGTCTGGTATGTCTGTTGGTGCCAGGATGATTCCCGTGTCACTGAGCATAAAACGCGCCCTTGAGTACCGCCGTTGACGGCCATTACAAACGCTTACATCTGCGTGCCCTCCGCGGCCAGAATGGCTTTCAGGATGTCTTCCGAGCGCCGCTGCCCATAGCCCTTGCCGTAGGCGCTCGACGCCACGCTGACGACCATGCGGCGCGCGGGGATCACATAGATCTTGTTGCCGCCATTGCCCGAGGCGAAATACACGGGGATTTTTTTGCCGCCGATGTCCTGCGTCTTCGCGTACCAGAAATAGCCGTAGCTGTCCGCATAGCGGTCGACGGCGCCGATGGCCACGCGCGGCGCCAGCGCGGCTTGCAGCCAGCTCGCGTCGATCACGCGCTTGCCGTCAACGACGCCGTCATCGAGCACCATTTGCCCGATCTTTGCCGTGTCGCGCGCGCGCAGCGACAGATTGCCCTGTCCCTTCGGATGGCCGGCGATATCGCGGCCCCAGCTCCAGCGCGTGATGCCCAGCGGCGCGAACAGCACCGTGGCGGCATGCTTTTCCAGGTCGGCGCCGCTGGCGTTTTCCACCACGCGCCCGGCGATGTAGGAACCCAGCGAGTTATAGCGGTACAGCGTGCCTGGCGCCGTGGCGGCGGGCACGGCGCGCACGAAGGCGGCGGGATCTTGAGCTTCATCAAGCTTGTCTTCATTGCCAGGCGAATGTTCGTCTTCATCGAAGGCGGCCAGGCCCGAACGCATGGTCAGCAAGTCGTCGAGGACCACCTTGCCCGCGGCGCTGCCGGCCACCTCGGGCCAGTAGTCGCCCACCGTCTTGCCGGTGGCCAGCTGCCCGCGCGCCACGGCGGCGCCCACCAGCAGCGCGGTGATGCTCTTGCCGGCGGAGCGGATGTCGTGCAGGGTGTCGGCCGTCTCGCCGTTGTAATAGCGTTCGGCCACGATGGCGCCCTCGCGCAGCACGACGACGGCGCGCAAGTCGCCATGGCGGTCGCCGTCCTGGGCTTGCAAGACCTGGTCGAGGGTAGGGCGGGGCATGTCCTGCGCCAGGGCGGTGCAGGACAGGAGGGATGCTATGAGTGGCAAGGGCAGGCGGCGCATGGACAGCTTTCGTGGCGATGGGTCGGATGGCCAGTGTCGCCCAAGCGTGCCGCTTTGTCGCGCCTTATCTGCCCTGTTCGATGAAGTTCGCATGAAGCCAGGGCGCAAATCGCCGCGCCATGCAAAAAGGACAGCCGAAGCTGTCCTTTTGATTGCTGCCGCGGCGCTCACGCCAGTGCCGACCCGGCGCAGGCGACGGCGTGAGCACCGCCTGGATTACTTGGCTGGCGTTGCTGGAATCGCGTCCGCCGCTTTCGTTTCATCCGCCGCCAGCTTGGCTTTCTTGGCCTTGTGGTGGGCCTTGGCCTTCGTTACTTTGGCGTCCGCCTTGGCGCTGGCCACGTCGGCTTTCGCATCGGCGACAACGGCGGCTTCTTTCGCGTCGGCTTTCACGGCAGCCTTGGTTTCCTTGGCGTCAGCCTTGGCCACGGCCTTGGTGTGGGCCGCTTCCGCCTTGGCGGCTGCGGGTGCTGCCGGCGCTGCAGGGGTTTGGGCGAAGGCGGCGGTGGCGAACAGGCCGGCGATCAGGGTAGCGATGACTTTTTTCATGATGTAATCCTTGTGAATAATGTGAGCAGTAATGTGGGCTGGTGATTGCCGTTGCGGCACCGCTTACTTGGCGACGGCAGGCGCCGCTTCAGCCGTGGCCGATGCCAGTTTTTCGTCGGCCTTGGCCTTGGTTTTCTTGGCCTTGTGATGCGCCTTGGCCTTCGTGACGGTGGCTTCCGTCTTGGCGCTGGCAACGTCCGTTTTCGCGGCAACAACAGCCTTGGCTTCTTTCGCATCGGCTTTCACGACGGCTTGGGCTTCCTTGGCGTCCGCTTTCACGACAGCCTTGGCGTGGGCCGCTTCCACTTTGGCGGGTACCGATGCCGCCGGCGCGGCAGGGGTTTGGGCGAAGGCTGCGGTGGCGAACAGGCCGGCGATCAGGGTAACAATTGCTTTTTTCATGGTGCAGTCCTCGGTGGTGGTTGTCTGGTGTGCCGGGATGATTCCCGTGTCACTGAGCATAAAACGCGGCCCGCAAGCATACCGTTGACCTTGTTTACACTTTCTTACAATCAGGTGTTTTACCTGCAGTTGCGGTGTAATGCGCGCATGAAAATGCAAAAAGACAGCCGAAGCTGTCTTTTTGTGTGAGGCGGGAAGCGGCGGATTATTTAGCTGCCGCGGTCGCTTCAGCCTTGTCTTCGGCGGCCTTGGCCTTGGCTTTGCTGGCCTTGTGATGGGCTTTGGCCTTGGTGGCTTTGGCGTCAGCCTTGGCGCTGGCGACATCGGCTTTGGCATCGGCGGCGACGGCTGCTTCTTTGGCGTCGGCTTTCACGACAGCCTTGGTTTCCTTGGCTTCTGCTTTAGCCACTTCCTTGGTGTGCTTGGCTTCGGCCTTGGCAGGCACAGCTGGCGTTTGAGCAAAGGCTGCGGTAGCGAATAAGCCGGCGATCAGAGTAGCGATTACTTTTTTCATGGTGCAGTTCCTCGAGAAGTGGGGTTGTAGTTCAGGAGATGCATTTCCCCTGTCACTGAGGCAAAAACGCGCCGCAAGGCAATAGCGTTGACAGGCTTTTCAAGCAATTACAAACACTTACATTTGCCGTGTCAGGCGCTCTGTTAGCTGGCGTACCGCGCCGCCAGCCCTGGCGGCCTAGACTCGGTGCCATCCTTACTGCATGGGTTCGCCATGAAAGCCGCCTTGAAAACCTACCAGGCCAAGCGCAATTTCGCCATCACGCCCGAGCCGGCGGGCGGTGACGAGGCGTCAGGCGATGCGCTGACTTTTGTTATCCAGAAGCATTGGGCCAGCCGCCTGCACTATGATTTTCGCCTGGAGCTGGACGGCACCATGAAAAGCTGGGCCGTGCCGAAAGGCCCCAGCTACGATCCCCACGACAAGCGCATGGCCGTGCAGGTGGAAGACCATCCGATTTCGTATTCCAGCTTTGAAGGCACGATTCCGGAAAAACAGTATGGCGCCGGCAAGGTCATCATCTGGGACAAGGGCACGTGGCAGCCACAGGCGGCCACGTCCGATGCGCGCCAGGCGCTGGCGGCGGGCGAGCTGAAATTCACCTTGCACGGGCACAAGATGCACGGCAAGTGGGTGCTGGTGCGCATGAAGGGGAAAGGTGACCGGCGCAGCGAAAAGCAGCCGGCGTGGCTGCTGATCAAGGAAAAAGACGCCTACGCCCGTCCGGCGCTGGAATTTTCCGTGGTCGATGCATTCCCCGACAGCGTCAAGGCCAAGGCCATGCCCAGGCGCAACAAGCGCGACGATATGGCAACAGCGGCGGCAACAGCGGCGGCAACAGCTGCGGCAACAGCGCCGGCAGCGCCGGCGGCGAAACTGCCCGCCACCCTGTCGCCGCAGTTGGCCACGCTGGCCGAGGCGCCGCCGCCTGCTGCGCAGGACTGGCTGTTCGAAGCGAAATTCGATGGCTATCGCCTGCTCGCCCGTTGCGATGGCGAACAGCTCGCCCTCATCACGCGCAATGGCAATGACTGGACGCACAAGCTGCCGAAGCTGCATGCCGCATTGCACAAGCTCGGCTTGCCGCCGGGCTGGTATGACGGCGAAATCGTCGTCAACGACGCCGATGGCCGGCCTGACTTCGGCGCCCTGCAACGCGCATTCGAGGCGGAAACGACGAGCGAGATCACCTATTATCTGTTCGACGTGCCGTATTTCGACGGCCACGATCTGCGCGGCCAGCCCGTCGAGGCGCGCCGCGCGCTGCTGCGGCAGCTGTTGCAGAGCTTGCCCGCGTCGCCGCGCGTGCGTTTCAGCGAGACGCTCGATGCGGCACCGCGGCAATTGCTGGCCCACGCCTGCAAGCTGGGGCTGGAAGGGGTGATCGGCAAGCGGCGCGGCGCGCCGTATGTGGGGCGCCGCTCCGGCGACTGGATCAAGCTCAAGTGCGGGCAGCGCCAGGAATTCGTCATCGGCGGCTACACGGCGCCGCAGGGCGCGCGCGAAGGCATCGGTTCGCTGCTGCTGGGCGTCTACGACGACGAGGGGCAGCTGCGCTATGCGGGCAATGTGGGCAGCGGTTTTGACGACGTGGCCTTGCGCGACTTGCGGCGCCGGCTCGACGCGCTGGCGGTGCCGGCCAGCCCGTTTGCGGGCAAGGCGGGCGGCCTGCGCCAGCCCCTGTGGGCCAAGCCCCAGCTGGTGGCCGAAGTGAGCTTTGCGCAGTGGACCAGCGGCGGCGCCATCCGCCACGCCGTATTTCACGGTTTGCGCCTGGACAAGAAGCCCGGCGCCATCGTGCGCGAGCGGGCGCAGCCCGTCATCAAGGAGAAAGCCATGCAGGACGACAAAGCGGCGGCGGACAAGGTCTTGCCGGCCAGTTTCAAGGTCAGCCACGCGGAGCGGGTGATCGACAAGGACAGTGGCGCGCGGAAGATCGACCTGGTGCGCTATTACGCGCTGGTGGGCAAGCTGATGCTCGCGCATCTGCGCGGGCGGCCCGTCTCGCTCGTGCGCGCGCCGGCCGGCGTGGGCGGCGAGCTGTTTTTCCAGAAGCATGCGGATACGTCGACAATGCCGGGTGTCAAACAGCTCGACGCGCGCCTCGACCCAGCACATCCGCCCATGCTGGAAGTGGCCAGCCTGCAAGGCTTGCTGTCGGCGGCGCAATGGAATGTGGTGGAATTCCATACGCAAAACGCGCTGGCCAGCGCCTACGATACGCCGAACCGGATTGTGTTCGACCTGGACCCGGGCAAGGGCGTGGACTGGCCTGCCATCCAGGAGGCGGCCGTGCTGCTGCGCGCCTTCCTGACGGAACTGGGCTTGCCCGCCTGGCTGAAAACCAGCGGCGGCAAGGGCTTGCACGTGGTCGTGCCGATCCGCCCCAAGCACGACTGGGATACGGTCAAGGCGTTTTCGCAAGCCATCGTGGCGCACATGGCCCGGCTGATACCGCAGCGCTTTGTCGTGAAAAGCGGGCCGGCGAACCGGGTTGGCAAGATTTTCATCGACTACCTGCGCAACGGGCGCGGCGCCACCACCGTGTGCGCGTGGTCGGCCCGCACGCGTTCGGGGCTGGGCATTTCCGTGCCGCTGGGCTGGGATGAGCTCGACAAGCTGAAGGCGGGCAACGCCTGGAATGTCGGCAACGTGCACAGCCGCCTCGACGTGGGCAATGCCCCATGGAATGGCTATGCGCGCAGCGCCAGGGGCATCGACGCGGCCATGAAAAAACTGGATTTCCAGGAGTAAACAAATAGCATACGCAGTTTACTTGCGTTTACAAATATTCGTAACTATACTTGTTACATGAAAACACCGAGCCGACTCTCCACCGTCCTGCACGGCCTGCTGCACATGGCCGGGCAGGTGGAACCCATGACCTCCGACACTCTCGCGCAGTGCCTGCACACGAATCCCGTGGTGGTGCGGCGCACCATGGCCAGCCTGCGCCAGGCCGGCCTCGTGCAATCGGTGCGCGGCCATGGCGGCGGCTGGTCGCTGGCGCGGCCCCTGTCCGCCATCAGCCTGCGCGACGTCCATGCGGCCCTGCAGGAAAGCGTGACGGTGAAAGTCGACATCGGCGCGCGCGGCGGCGAACCCCACGCGCAATGCCTGGTCGAGCGGGCCGTCACGCGCGTGCTGGCCGACGTTTACCGCGAGGCCGAAGCCATGCTGGTGGCGCGCCTGGGCGAAATCAGCCTGCAAGCCCTGCTGCATGACATCGGCGAGGGCGCGCCTTTCTTCGGCGCTGGCTTGCCGGCGCCGTCCCACACCCCATCCTGAGGAATGCACCATGTTTGATGTCATCATCATCGGCGGCAGCTTTGCCGGCCTGTCGGCCGCGCTGCAACTGGCGCGCACGCGCCGGCCCATCGCCGTCATCGACGCGGGCGCGCCGCGCAACCGTTTTGCTTCCCACGCGCACGGCGTGCTGGCGCAGGACGGCAAGCCCGGCAGCGTTATCCTGGCCGAGGCGCGCGCGCAGCTGGCCGCGTATCCGAACGTCACCCGCTTGACGGCCACGGTGCGCGAGGCGGCGTGCATTTCATCTGGCAAGCTTGCCTTCAGCGTCAGCCTGGACGATGGCCGGCTCATCGCCGGGCGCCGCCTGATCCTCGCCACGGGCGTGCGCGACCTCTTGCCCGAACTGCCGGGCGTGGCCGAGCGCTGGGGGCGGACGGTGCTGCATTGCCCGTATTGCCACGGCTATGAAATCGGCGGCGGCCCCATCGGCGTGCTGGGCCGCTTGCCCGCGTCCGCGCACCAGGCCAGCCTGATCGCCGACTGGGGCGACGTGACCCTGTTCGCGGCCGGCATGCCGCCGCTCGATGCTGACGCCGTGCAGCTGCTGGCGCGGCGCAAGGTCAAGGTGGAAAGCGTGGCCGTCACGGCCATCGAGGGGACATCGCCCGCGATGGACGGTGCGCGCCTGGCCGATGGCCGTTTGATCCCGCTGCGCGCGCTGTTCCTGGCCCCCCCCATCGAGCAGGCGAGTGCGCTGGCGCAGCAGCTGGGCTGCGTGCTGGAAGAGGGCATGATGGGGCCGATCGTGCAGGTCGACGCCATGAAGATGACGTCCGTGCCTGGCGTGCATGCGGCAGGCGACGCGGCGCGCGCCATGGCCAATATCACCTTCGCCATGGCCGACGGCGTGATGGCGGCCGTGGGCGCCCACCATGCGCTGATCACGGAAGAGGGGCAGGCGTAGCGGCTTGACGCCGCACAAGGAGGTCAGGCGGCCTTGCGGCGCGGCGCCGCCGCCTTGCGCGGCGTGGCTGGCGTGGCGGCTTTGGCCTTGGCCTTGGACACGCTCTTGCGCGGCGCGGCGGCAGGCGCTTTCTTGCCCAGGCTTTGCTGCAGCAGGGCCACCAGGTCGATCACGTTGCTGCTGCGTTCCTCTTCCGGTTCGGGCGGGGGCGCGGTGATCGTCTTGGTCTGTTTCGCCTTGATTTTCTTCTTGACCAGCGCCAGCACGTCTTCGCGGTAGCTGTCGTGGTATTGCTCCGGCGCCCAAGCTTCGCTCATGCCTTCCACGAGCGACAGGGCCATCTTGAGTTCCTTGTCCGTGATGCCGGCCGCCTTCAGGGTGCTGCCCGGCAAATCGAGGTCGTCCGTGGCGCGGATTTCGTCGGCGTAGCGCAGGGTATTGAGCACGATGGCGTCGCCTGCGCAGACGAGCGCGCACAAATGCTGCTTGGTGCGCATGACCACGCTGGCGATGCCCACTTTATTGGCCTTGCGCAAGGTTTCGCGCAGCAGCGCATACACTTTCTCGCCACCCTTGGCGGGCAGCAAATAATACGGATGCTCGTAAAAGGTCAGCGGCACTTCCGCCGCGTCGACAAAGGTAAGTATGTCGATGGTTTGCGTGGCCTTGACGTTGGCCTGCTTCAAGTCTTCTTCGGACAGCACCACGTATTCATCCGTCTTGTATTCATAGCCCTTGATGATGTCGTCCCAGTCGACATCCTTGCCCGTCTGCTTGTTGTAGCGCTTGTAGCCGATGGGCGCGAAATCGCGCCGGTCCAGCATGGACAGGTCCAGTTCATGGTCCAGGCTGGCTGAAATCAGCTCGACGGGAATATGCACGAGGCCGAAGCTGATGGCGCCTTTCCACAATGCGCGCGCCATCGCCTATTCCCCCACGCTGCCGGTGACGGGCAGGACGATGCCGCTGATGTAGCTGGAGCAGGCGGGCGAGGCGAGGAAGACGTAGGCGGGCGACAGTTCCTCGGGCTGGGCCGGGCGGCGCATGTCCGTGTCCGCGCCGAATGTCCGGATGTCTTCCGGCGATTTGTCGGCCGGATTGAGCGGCGTCCACACGGGGCCGGGGGCGATGGCGTTGACGCGGATGCCTTTGTCAAGCAGGTTGCCCGCCAGCGTCATGGTAAACGCGTGGATGGCGCCCTTGGTGGTGGAATAGTCGAGCAAGTGCTTCGAGCCTTGCAAGCCCGTCACGGAACCCGTGTTGATGATGGACGCGCCCCGCTGCAAATGGGGCAGCACGGCCTTGGCCATGTGGAAATAGCCGTAGACGTTGGTTTTCATGGTCAGGTCGAAGCGTTCCTCGCTCAGGTCGAGCAGGGATTCCACGTGTTCCTGGAAGGCGGCATTGTTCACCAGCACGTCGATATGGTTGAATTTCTCCATCACCTGGCTGACGGCTTCCTGGCAAAAGCGCTGTTCGCGCACGTCGCCGGGGATCAACAGGCAGCTCTGGCCTTCCGCTTCCACGTAGCGCTTGGTTTCGTTGGCATCCTCGTGTTCGTTCAAATAGATGATGGCGACATCGGCCCCTTCGCGCGCATACAGCACGGCCACGGCGCGGCCGATGCCGGAGTCGCCGCCCGTGATGATGGCCACCATGCCGGCCAGCTTGCCGCTGCCGCAATAGTCGGGCGCCAGGAAACGGGGTTTGAGCTGCATCTGCGCCTCAATGCCGGGCTTGTCCAGGTGCTGGGCGGGCAGGGGCGTGCCGGGCTGGCTGCGGCTGCTCGTCTGCACGGGCTGCCTGCTTTTCTGCTCGGCGGGCTTGGCGGCAGCGCGCTGCCGGTCTTGCTGATCCTGCTCCTGCTGTATGCTGCGCTGCAAGTTACCGGCGGATGGGTCCTTGTTTTCGTTCATGCTGGCCTCCCTGTCAACGAAGGATCAGTATCGGCGCGGCAGGGGCGCCATACGGTGCGCTTGCTAACAGAGTGGCGCAATACCGCGTAAAATTATATGATGGTTGACATTATTGTGGGAGGGCAGCATGAAAGTGAGCAGAGAGCAGGCGGCGCTGAACCGCGAGCGCATCGTAGAAACGGCGGCCAGGCTGTTCCGTGAAAAAGGCTATGACGGCATCGGTGTGGCCGACCTGATGAAGAACGCGGGTCTCACGCACGGCGGTTTCTATGGTCATTTTGCTTCGAAGGAAGACCTGATGATCGAGGCTTGCCAGCATGCACTGGAGAAATCGCTGGAAGGCTGGCGGACGAAGGTGGCGCAAGACCCGCGGCAGGCGCTGCCCGCCATCGTCGACAATTACCTGACGCCGAAACACCGCGACCAGCCTGGCACGGGCTGCCCGGCGGCGGCCATGGGCGTCGACGTGGCGCGCATGTCGCCCGGCGCGCGTCCCGCCTTCACGCAAGCCACGCGGCAGCAGTTTGCGCTGCTGGAAGGCTTGATGCCGGACGGCAGGCCAGAAGAGCGGCGCCAGCAAGCCATCGCCACCTTTTCCGCCATGGTGGGCGCCATGGTGCTGGCCCGCTCCATCGATGACGAAGCCCTGTCGCAGGAAATTCTCGATGCCGTGAAGGCACAATTGCTGCAAGACTAAGCTTGCGCCCCTGTCAGCCGGCCTCGTCGCATGATAGGCTTCGGTTTTCAGATTTTGGGATCGATCATGCTGCTCTGGCTCAGGCAATACCGGCGTCCTCTGTTGGCCGGGGACATTACTGCCGGTATCGTTGTCGCCATGATGATGGTGCCGCAAGGCATGGCTTACGCGCTGGTGGCCGGCTTGCCGCCCGTGGTGGGCATCTACGCCAGCATCTTGCCGCCCGTGCTGTACGCCTTGTTCGGCAGCAGCATGACGCAGTCGGTGGGCCCCATGGCCATCGTCTCGCTGATGACGGCCGCCGCCCTGGCGCCGCTGGCCGACCCCGGTTCCACTTTATATATCGTGCTGGCCGCGCAGCTGGCCTTCATCAGCGGCATCGTCCTGCTGCTGTGCGGCGTGCTGCGCCTGGGCTTCATGGCCAGTTTCCTGTCGCGGCCCGTGATCAGCGGCTTCAGCAATGGCGCCGCGATCCTGATCATCTGGGGCCAGATCACGCCCTTGCTGGGCGCCACCTGGCCGCACTGGCATGCGCCCAGCCTCGTGCTGGGACTGTCCAGCCTGGTTTTCCTGTGGCTGGCCAAACGCTATTTGTCGCGCCTGCTGCAGCGCTGCGGCCTGAACAAGGTGGCGTCCGACGTGGGTGCGCGCCTGGCGCCGATGGCGCTGGTGATTACGGGCATCATGCTGGTGACGTATTGCGGCCTGGACAGCATGGGCGTGCAGACGACGGGCCACGTGCCCAGCGGCTTGCCGGGCCTGAACCTGGCCACGTCCGGCGCCCATTGGCGCACGCTGCTGTCGCCGGCATTGCTGATTGCCTTCATCATCTTCCTCATGAGCATGTCCGCCGCGCAGACCCTGGCGCAAAAGCGCGGCGAAAAGCTGCATACCAACCGCGAACTGCTGGGTCTGGGCGCGGCCAACGTGGCCAGCGCGCTGTCGGGCGGCTTTCCCGTCACCGGTTCCATTTCCCGCTCGGCCGTCAATTTCCAGGCGGGCGCGAACACGCCGCTGGCCAGCATCATCACGGCCGGCTTGCTGGCGCTGGCGCTGGTGGCGCCCACGGGCTGGCTGGCCCTGCTGCCGCTGCCCGTGCTGGCAGCCACCATCATCTTTGCCGTGGCCAGCCTGCTGGACTGGGATACCTTGAAGTTGTCGTGGCGCTATGACCGCAGCGATGCCCTGGCGCTGCTGGCGACGACGGCCGGCGTGCTGGTGCTGGGCGTGGAAGCGGGCGTGGTGATCGGCGTGCTATTGTCAATGGGCACCCTGATCTGGCGCGCCAGTCGCCCGCACATCGCCGTGCTGGGGCGTATCCCGAACAGTGAGCACTTCCGTAACGTGGAGCGCTATGAAGCGAAAACCTTGCCCGACGTCTTGCTGCTGCGCATAGACGCGGGCCTGTTCTTCGGCAATGTCGAAGCCGTCACCGAGCGCGTGGAAGAAGAGCTGCGCGGCCATCCGACGGCGCGCCACCTGGTGCTCGTCTTGTCTGCCGTCAACCAGATCGACAGCACGGCCTTGCTGGGCTTGATCGAGCTCAACAGCGCCCTCGCCAAGCGCGGCATCAGCCTGAACCTGGCCGAAGTGAAAGGCCCCGTGATGGACCGCTTGCGCCAGAGCAGCCTGCTGCAAGACTTGAGCGGCAAGCTGTACCTGAGCACGGCGCTGGCGACGGCCGACCTGAGTGGAGAAAAGGCATGACGATGGCATTGAATCTGCACGGCGAGTCCCGTGCGGTGGACAGCGTCGCCGCGCTGGAACAGGCGCTGCTGGAAGCGCGCGCCCTGGCGCAATGCGAGTTGTGGCTGACTATGGCCGAGGATGCCGAACAGGGCGCGGCCCTGTGCATGCTGCGCAATGGCGGCAACGCCTGGCTGATGTACCTGTCGGGACAGGATGACCTCAGCTACCACTCGCTGGGCGACGAAGAGGCGGAGGGCACGTGCAGCTATCTGCTGAGCAATGGCCAGGTGGATGAGTATCCTGAAGCGTGGTGCGTGGATGTGGAGCAATGCCAGCGGGCTTTCACCGCCTTTCTCAAGACGGGCGGCGCACGGCCTTCCGGCATCGCCTGGCAGGCGGATTGACATGCCGCCAACCATCATCGCCGGCATCGACAGCGAACTGCGCACTGCGCTGGACGCCAGGGCGGGCCTGCCCGCGCTGCGCGCCATCCTGCTGCGCTACAAGGCCAGCGGCGTGACGGCGGCGCAAGTGGCCGGCTTGCTGCACGACATGCGCGCCGCCACGCAGGATGAGGCGCTGGAAGACGTGATCCTGGACGCCCTCGACATGGTGACGGGCTGGTGCGGGCCGGCATTACGGGTATGGGACGAGGAACGGGACCAGCATGCATCCTGACAAACGCCGGCAGGTGGCGGGCTTGCCGTCCACCCAACGGTATGGCTACTTTGTACGCAAGGTGGCCGATACGCAAGAATTGTGGGGCTTGCACGACGACGGCTGGGCCACGGCGCAAGCCGGAGGCAAGGTGGCGATACCGTTCTGGCCCGAAGCGGCGTTTGCGCAAGCCTGCGCCAGCGGCGACTGGGCCGGCTATCAGCCGCGCGCCATCGCGCTCGATGATTTCTTGCAAAAGTGGCTGCCGGGCATGCAGGCGAACGGCCAGCTGGTTTTTGTCTTTGCCGTGCCGCAAGGCAGTGCCAGCATCGCCGCGCCTGCCGACGTGCTGGCGGATTTACAGGAGGAGGCAGGACAATATGAATGAACAAACTGACCGGCTGGACGCCTGGTACGACGGTTCGTCCATCTGCCTGATCGCCGTGGGGGCGCATGGCGACCCGCTGGACCTGGGCGACGACGAGGTGCGCGTCCTGATCGGCAAGCTGCAGCAATGCCTGGCCGAATCCGAGGCGGCCGCGGCGCCTGACTGAAGATTCAGGCCGCTTCCAGGCTTTTTGCCATCGCCACGCTGGCCAGGCGGATGCCGCTGGGGTGCGCATACGCTTCCTCGCGCAAGGCGACAAAACCGGCCGCGCGGTAAAACGGCACGGCGTTCAGCGATGCCGATAATTGCAGGCGGCCAATGCCGCGCCCGCGTGCCAGCTGCTCCAGCGCCGCCAGCAGCCGCTTGCCGATCCCCAGCCCCGCCAGCGCGGGATCGACAAAGACGGCATCGACTTCCTGCTTGTCCGCATCGAGCATGGCATAGCCGGCAATGGCCGCGCCATGCATGGCCACGATGCCGCCACCCGCGGCCAGCATGGCGGCATACGACGACGGCACGGGCGAGGCCGTCCACGCGATAATGTGCTCGGGCGCATAATGCGTGGCGCAACTGACGCGCACGGCTTCCGTGCGCAGGGCCCACAGGGCGGCGATGTCGGCAGCTTGGGCGGGGCGCAGGATGATGGTCATGGATGCTCCGGGTAAAGGACCATGCTAGCGCACTGGCCGGCATCGCACCAGCATCGCTTGCTACTGTCTATCACTGCGCTGGCTGGTCCGGATCGATATAATACGAACCCGGCGGCGCCCCCGGCACCTTCACCCGGAACTTCAGCCCGGCGAGCAGCTTGTCCCACAAGGCGATGGCTTCCTCGTCGGTCAGCGACGATGCTTCGGCGGCGCCGACCATGTTATGGGCGACTTTGGTGTACATCTTGACTTCCAATACGGACGGATTGGCGATGTTCTTTGGTTTGCCCACCAATGCCCATTCGAAATCATGGACTCCATCAGTACGCCGTATCAGCGACTCCTCCCCATGCCAGTGCTGTACTTGTCGCTTGCCTTCACGCAACAAGGTGCGGCTGGGATAGTTTTTTCCTTGTTTTTTCTGGGCTATATCAATACGTCCCAATAGCGATAGCTCAGTGTGCATTTTTTCATATAATTCACTTGAGTAATCCATATATGCATTTTTATTTGAACTTATTGAAAATGTGACGTCAGGAAAGCTGGGGAAGTGCAGGCCTGCATTAACTATTTCTTGTTCATCATAGCTGTTGTCACTAATAAATCCGTAAGAAATGCAATTTCCCGGTTCGGTAGGTATTTCAAATTCTTCACGTAATCGCAAACTATTTGCTCGAACTATTTGTCGGGCGGCGGTGTCTACTTTTGTTGTTCCTTTACGGGTCGAATCTCCTATGGTAAACGTGATATTTCCTCTGGTAATGTATGTATTGAAAAATGCATTACCTGTCTCTTTGGTATATTTATCGGAAAAATACTGAAGCTGCCAGCTATCTTTGATTGGGGATGGTCCGCTGTATATGATTTCCGAAGTGGGATTATTGAGTTTTATTCGCTCAATATCTTCTAAAACTTGTTTGTCTCTTCCTGCGAGTCCATCGGATCTTATATCAATCGTCGACGGTAATGATGTTTCCCCAAAGATCAATTCTGTCTCTTGCGGTATAAGAATGGAGTAACGTCCAATGCATGCCATTTTTGTTTTTAAAAAGAGAAGTTCAAGACGTTTAGTAAGAACGATATTTTCGGACACGGAACTCTCCTCGAGCGCACTTCGTGCTTTGAAAGGTTGAAATAATCCAAATGCTGCAGTGATAGCGAAGAGAAATAATTTTTTCCTTTTTTTACTAAGCATGATTAAGTCCACTTTGCGGTTTTTGCGATTTGTATGATTGAATACAACATTGAAGAAAGTACATTGGGATTTGAATAGCTGTCTTGGTGACCGTAATCAGTCCCATCTTTCGTTCCATGGATAAATAGCCTTTCCTTGTTGAAACATTTTTCTAAATTTTTTGAAGGGACTGTTTCATCTCCAGCGGCATTGGCTGGCATTAGCCTCAACCTTATTTTTTGAGAGCCATTTTGAACTACAAGCTCATTTTTTGCGTTGTCTACTTTCAGTATCCATTTTTCGGGGGAAAGTGATTTGTTTTTTTCTTTGGTGTATGGAATTTCGTTGTTAAGTCCATCGATTACTTTGAATGTAACGTTGCCATAGCTTAAGCGTTTCGGAGACGCGCAGTAGCTTGCATAAGTAAGAGAATGGTACGTATCTTTTATAGATTCTAAAAATTCAAATGCGTTTTTAAGTCTGCGATTCACTTCCATCAAACCACCGCCATTTTTTTCTTCTATTTTTGCCGGATTTATCCATTCCGGATTTATCAGCCGCCACCACGCATTGGCTGGCTGTAAATAGATAGCATCCAATGCTGTAGCGCCCTCGCGCGGCCAGCTCCACAGTTCTTTGTCTTGCTGATCCACCACTCTGAGCCATTTTTCACCGTAGACGACGCCAGGCATCATCTCCAGCGGTGCCGGGGCATTCGCCAGAATGGCGGTCGCATGGATGCCATTTATACCAAGTACCTCTGCTTCGTATTCACCCGCAGTAGTGTCTTTTTCTTGAAAGCCGAAGCGCATGCGTTTATATGCTCCGGCGGCGCCGATGGCTGGCATAACACTGTGATAGATGCCAAGTATTGTCAGGTCATTATCGTTAACTATTTTTCCATAGTTGGGGTGTATCAAGGCGCGGGCCAGAAGGCCACCCATGCTGTGCGTGACCAGAATAACTTCATGACATTTGAAGCCGCGCTCGCGATAATTTTTGACCAAGGCTCTTAGGCGTCTGGCAATTGTCACGGCAGTGGCGCCATTGCTCTGCACAAAGTTGTAACCCATTGCGTGAACTGGATACCAACATGCTGCGATTTTTTTCAAGTCTGCTTCAGTTATGGGATTGCCTGATACGCCACCAAACGAAGAAGGGTCTTTCATCACCGACGCACTCAAGCCACTTGCCCCGCGCCAGACTGGATGCAACTTACCGGCCAACACTATATTGTTCATGTGTTTTTCAGTGTGTTGAAGCATGGAGCCATAAGCTCCATCGAACAGTACTTCGCTCCAGCCGCGCCATCGCGCCACCTGCGCTGGAGTGGCGAACGTTTGCGGTTTCCCTTGTACAGGACGATTGCCGGGGTTAATTCTGTTCGAGCCCATCAATGGTGGTATGGCGGTCAAGCTGTCGGGAACATTCTGATGGCGCATATCGGATGCCATTGTTTCTGGTCCCTCCGCATCAAAACGATCCTTGTTCTCTGTGTAGTGGTAATACTCGACTTCAGTTTCGTTGGGATCAAACACTAACTGACGTTGTTGAGGCGTAGCCTCTCTGAACCAGCCGCCCAAACCAGTTCCGGCGGCAACGTCTGTCATTCCTCCGACACCCATCAAGTCGTCCGGTCGCCACGCCCGATTGTCCGGACGCTCCAATCGTTTTTGTCGCATCCTGGACATACGTAAATTACTTCCCATAACGCCTGGTAGAAAAATGATCGGTATTACCTTGCCCGGTGCCTTTGCTACCTCATGGCGTGCTGTATCGTTGTTCCTCGTCATATACACGACATAATCTGCCGCACCACCTACATTCTGTGAAAAATATCCTCGGTGATTGCCTCGCTTGTTTAATTCGTCGCTATCGCTCACGGCAGTTCCCCCTTATAGCGAATTATGTAGCTGTCCATGCCGGTGGATTTTTGTAGTTGCGTGGAACCGTCTTCCGCGCTTTTGCCAACCGAGTTGCCGTCATCGCGCAGGATTTCAAAGGCAATGCCAGCGGCCGGCGTATCGTCGGCATTCATCAACAGGACTTCCTGATCAAAGCTGCTGTGCGGCCGCTCATTGAATTCCTGCGACACGCTCTTCGGCGCCAGGGTTTCCAGGTTGCCGTAGAAGAGCACGGGGGACGAGGTGAAGAACTGCACCTTGTCGCTGATTTCCAGCATGTGGCTGGCGCCGTGCAGGCGTACGCCTTTCTTGCCCTTGATGTTGACCCAGTCCGCTTCGCTGATCAGCGACAGGACTTTCTGCGCGATAAGTTCCACTTCGTCGCTGTGGGCCTGAATGGATACCTTGCCGCTGGCCGCTATCAGTTTCATGCCGGCCTTGTGCACGAACAGGCTGAAGGTCTTGGCGATGCTGGCAAAGATGCTGTCGCCGCTGGCGAGTGAAATATTCTTGCTGCTGGTGAGCGCCACGTGTTCGCTGGCGGCCAGGTGGACCGACCTGGCCGTGCTCAGCTCGATGCCGGCAGGGCTGGCCAGGACCAGATGCGGCTCGGACAATTCCGGGAAGTCGCCGCTAGCCCCCTTGATGGCGGCGTTTTGCCGCTCGATGGCATCGGCAACGGCGCCTTGCTGGCCGGCGCCGTCTTGCGCGCCCGCATCGACAGCCATGCCCGCCAGTCCTTGCTGCAACTGGCGGGCGAGGGCAAGGCGGGCATGTGTTTCGTCCAGTTGCTTGACCGTACTTGCGCCAGTGGGCGTTTCAGTGGTGAGCAGCATGCCTTTGCTTGCCCGCACGGCGCCCCAGGCATTGCTGGACAATTCGAAGCCTTCGCCGCGCGCTTCCTTGCGCCCGGCGTTGTCGTCGATGCGCGTGATGCTGCCCAATGACAGCCGGCTGTCCTGGTGCTCGCTGCGCAGCTGCGCCTGGATAGCTGCCTTTGTATCGTCGAGTACGAGATGGTTGGCGCTGCGGGCGCCCAGCTCGCGGCTGCGCCAGCCGGAAAGGGCGCGCTGCTGGGGCAGTTGCCAGGGCGGCGGATTGGCGCTGTTGTAGACCACGCCGATGACGACAGGATGGTCGATATTGCCGTCCTGGAATTGCACGACGACTTCCTGTCCCACGCGCGGCAAGGCGATGTGTCCCATTTGCGGACCCGCCATCGGCATCATGACTCTGATCCATGGCGAGCTGCGCTCATCGAACTCTCCCAGGCGGTCCCAGTGAAATTGCAGGCGGATACGTCCCAGGGCATCGGTATGGATTTCTTCGCCGGCCGGCCCGACCACCAGCGCCGTTTGCACGCCGGCAACGATGCATGGCGTGCTGTTGTAGCCGCGTCCCGGGCGCCAGCGGATGTCCCGGCGCACGCATATCAAGCTGTTCTCGTAATGCGAAGGGGCGCTGGGTCCAGTCTGATAGTTATTGCTGGCGATGTGTACAACCGAGATGATCAGGTATTCGCGTTCGGCGATACTGTCCGGGCGTTCCTGGCCAGGCGCCAGGCGCTGCTCTTCGGCGCTGAAATGGCCATCGAGCCGGAAGCACAGGCCTGGCTGGGCACTGCGGTGATTGCCGCCAGCCTCGAAATACTGGCGCATGTGGTCGCTTTCCTCCATGCGGCGCTGCGCCAGGGCATCTCCGTCATCGCCATCTTTGTAGCCGTAGGCGCCCGTGTTCTCATAGTGTTCGTGGGCAAACACATCGCCCTGGCGATTCAGCGAGTAGCCGCTCGCCAGCCGTGGCCGGGGATTTTTATAGTCGAAACTGGCCAGCGTCAATTGCCCGGAGCCGAGCCGCCGCACTGCCTGCCACTGTTTCAGGCCATCGTCTTCCATGGAGCCAGATTCGGCATGGAAGTGGATGGCGTTGTCCCCGGATGCCGTTACGATCGGTTCGGCCAGGGTGCTGTTGTCCCCCAGCCAAAGCGTATGGCCATCGGCGCGGTGCTCGTACCAGTAATGCCA